>NZ_CP053022.1 GCF_013001025.1 Sphingobium yanoikuyae
TGACGCTTCTCCTTGCGCAGATCATCATAGCGTTCGACATTGGCCATCGGCTCGCTGACCAGCTTGAGCGCCTGGGGCGCCGTCACCGGCGGCGTGGAGATCGGTTTTCCGTCGACCAGCCTATAGAGCAGATTGAGGATATGGGTCTTGGTCGGAACGCCAGCCTCCAGCGCCATGGTGACCGCCGTCAGCACCAGTTGCTCATCATGATGAAGAACCAGCGCCAGTATTTCGACCATTTCCCTGTCGCCGCCGGGATTGCGCAACAGATGTCGCTGCAGACGCTGGAACGCATCGGGTAGCTCAAGGAAGGGCGCACCGTTGCGCAGGGCGCCGGGCTTGCGCTGCACGACCGCCAGATAATGGCGCCAGTCATAAACCGTATGACCTGGACCGTCGTGAGAGCGGTTGATGATGCGCTGATGTGCGCAGATTGGCTGCCCCTCGGCGACGACCTGGAAGCGATCAGGATAGACGCGCAGGCTGACAGTGCGATTGGCGAAAGAGGCCGGTACGCTGTAGCGATTGCGCTCAAAGTGGATGAGGCACGTCGGCGATACCCGTTTGCGATATTCCACAAAACCATCGAAGGGCCTGCCCGCAACCATCAGACACTCAGATTCATCGGCCCAGGCATTGGCAACCGATCCGGGTTCGATCCCGTGAGGGATGTCCTCCCATAACGCCTTGCAGCGCTCCTCCAGCCACAGGTTCAACTCATCAAGGCTCTCGGCCTGCGGCGTGGGTTGCCACAGACGGTGCCGCGCATCCTGGACATTCTTCTCGACCTGCCCCTTTTCCCATCCCGCAGCCGGGTTACAGAACTCGGCTTCAAACAGATAATGGCTGACCATCGTCAGGAAGCGCGCGTTGACGGTGCGTTCCTTGCCACGCCCGACCTTGTCGACGGCCGTGCGCATATTGTCATAGATACCCCGGCGCGGCACGCCGCCCAGTACGCGGAAGGCGTGATTATGGGCGTCGAACAGCATCTCATGGGTTTGCAGAAGGTAGGCGCGCACGATGAATGCCCGGCTGTAACTGAGCTTGAAATGCGCGACCTGCAGCTTGGTCCGAACCCCGGCAATGATTGCCCAGTCCTCACTCCAATCAAACTGGAAAGCTTCCCCCGGCGCGAACGACAGGGGCACGAATGTCCCACGCCCGCCAATCTGTTGCTGGCGCCGATAATCTTCGCGCCAGTCCCGAGCAAAAGCGGCAACCCGGTTGTAGGATCCTTCATAACCCAGACTCACCAGATCGGCGTAAAACTGCTTGATCGTGCGCTTCTGCTTGCGCGATCGGCCCATATCGCGCCGCAGCCAGGCCGCCAGATGCTCAGCAAATGGGTCCAGTTTGCTTGGTCGATCAGGCACCTTGAACCGCGGATCGATCGTCTCGGACCGCAAATATTTGCGGATCGTGTTGCGTGATAGTCCGGTGCGCCGCGCTATCTCCCGGATCGGTAGATGATCGCGAAAATGCCAGCGCCGGATAACGCTCAATAACGCCATGTCCAACACTCCATATACCCTCGCTTGTCAAAGCCAGGGACGAGTTCAACATGGGTCAATTCTCAGTGGAAATTTACGCCCTACCCGGGTCACTTCTCAGTGGAAATCAACAGACAACGCGCTTGCCCTCGACTGTTCCCACCGCACCGCGTCCCGTTGGGGAATCGAACTGGGATACCGGTGGCAGCACGAGATCGCGGGACCTGGCCATGTCGACGATTGCGAGCGCCAGGGGATGCTCGGATGCCTGCTCGACGGCGGCGGCGAGACGGAGGACCTCCGCTTCGGTGTGGCCGGACGCCGGTATGATGGCGGTAACCGCCGGATGGCCCAGTGTCAGCGTGCCGGTCTTGTCGACGACCAGCGTATCTACCTTCTCCATCTGCTCGAGCGCCTCGGCATTCTTGATCAGGACGCCAAGCCTTGCACCACGGCCCACGCCCACCATGATGGACATGGGCGTGGCGAGACCAAGTGCGCAGGGACATGCGATGATGAGGACCGCGACAGCGGCGATCAGGCCATGAGCGAAGCGCGGCTCCGGTCCCCATAGACTCCATCCGACAAAGGCCAATATCGCAACAAGGATCACGGCGGGCACGAACCAGCCAGCGACACGATCGGCCATGCGCTGAATGGGCGCGCGCGAGCGCTGGGCCTGCGCCACCATCTGGACGATCCGGGCGAGCATCGTGTCTCGCCCCACTTTGGTCGCCGCGATGACAAGCGCACCGGTCTGGTTGAGCGTGCCGCCAATGACCGTGCCATCAATCTTTTTGGTCACCGGCATGGATTCGCCGGTAACCATGGATTCATCGACCGACGATCCGCCGTCTATTACGGTGCCGTCCACCGGCACCTTCTCACCGGGGCGAACGCGCAACTGGTCGCCGACGCCGATCAAGTCGAGGCTGACCTCCTCCTCATCGCCATTCAACAAGAGCCGACGCGCGGTCTTTGGCGACAGGTCGAGCAGCGCCTTGATTGCGCCCGACGTCTGCTCGCGCGCACGCAACTCGAGGACCTGTCCCAGAAGCACCAGCACGGTGATAACGGCTGCCGCTTCGAAATAGACCGCGACGCTGCCATCGGCATTACGAAAGGCTGGCGGAAAGAGGCCGGGAGCGAGCGCCGCGATCATGCTGTAAGCCCAGGAAACGCCCGTGCCCATCGCGATCAGCGTGAACATGTTGAGGTGGCGTGTCGCGAGCGAACGCCATCCGCGCACGAAGAATGGCCAGCCCGCCCAGAGTACGACCGGCGTGGCGAGAGCGATCTGGATCCAGATCGACAATCTCGCCGGCACCAGATGATGCAGAGCGGGAACGAGATGCCCGCCCATTTCCAGAACGAAGACGGGCAAGGCGAGCAGGAACCCCACCTTAAGGCGCCACGTCATGTCGAGCAGCTCGGCGCTTGGTCCGCTCTGCGCGCTCGCCACTTCGGGCTCGAGCGCCATGCCACATATCGGGCAAGGTCCTGGATGATCCTGCTGGATCTCAGGATGCATGGGGCAGGTCCAGACAGTCCCGGAGACGATAGCGGGCTGCTCCCGCGCGGAGAGGTAAAGCACGGGGTCAGCGACGAACTTGGCGCGACAGCCGTTGCTGCAGAAATAATATCGATGACCATCATGTTCAGCGCGATGGGGCGTCAGTTCGGGGTCGACTTCCATCCCGCAGACGGGATCGTGAACCATTGCCTTCTGGCCATGATGGTCATGATCGCCCTTGTCGTGATGTCCATATGCATGCGGGGGCATGTTTTGCATCGACGGCTCCCTGTTGTGCGCAGCTCAAGTCCGTCCGGCTTCGCCTGGCAGATGGGCTACCCCGGAAAGTACCACAGGATCTTGATCCCAAGCAAAATTTGGTAGCCGCCTTCAGCAAGGCTTCTGACGAACGTCGCTCATTGCTTAGCCGGCGCACACCCTAGCCGCCCATCCTCGACTGTTGAGCGATAAGCCGACGGTCGGCATTTCGGAAGGCAAGAACAAGCGCTGAACGACTGAGAAGGGTCGGTATTACCCCGCCTAATCCGACTTTGCCTGAATGAAGCCACGGACATCGCGCGTCACATCATTGAAGGTCTTGCCGTCGAGATACAACATATGGCCCGAAGCATAATGGCGGCTAATGAGGTTCGGCCTGAGTGCGGGCGGCAGGTAAAGATGGGCGAGATCAAATTCGGTCGCGAAAAAGGGCGTAGACAGGTCGTAGTAGCCGCTCAGCGACAGGACCCGCATCTGCGGTGCGCGACGCATGGCAGCGCCCAGATCGATGGCGACATTGGCCATCGCATTTTGGCGCGGGCCGCCCGGCGGCATATGGCTCCAGTCCCAGACCGGAAAGAGCGTAGGCGTGTTCACCACATAGTCGCCGTCCGGCGCATAGCCCAGGTCATGGGCGAGGTAGGCGGAGAAATTGGCGATGATCGCGCCTGAGATTGCATCGTCGGCCGGATCGCTCTGCGCCATATCTGCCGCATTGTCCCCTTCGCTGCCGGTAAAGCGAGTGTCGAACCCGCCCGTAACGGCCCCGCGATCCCGCAGCGGTTCTTTGCGGAAGCGGTCGGGCGACACATGCAGGTCGGCCTCGCGCAGATAATCGGGGCTGAGGCCCGTCAGCGACGCCATCTGCGCAATCACGCTTTCGTGCTCCTGCGCACCGATATCCTGCCCTTTGGCCAGTGCTGCCGCATAAGGGCCTTGCGCGAACTGGCGCGCACGGGCGACATGCGCCTCCAGCCCTGTGCCCCGATCTACCTTGCCATGATACCAGGCGGTGGCGGCATAGCTCGGCAGATAATTGATATCCATCCGGTCGAGGCCGGGCGCGCGCTGGGCAAAATTGAGGATGGAGGACATGAGGATCACACCATCTACCGGCATGCCGCTGTCGATCAGCCGGTAGGAAACCATCGCCGACCGGGTGGTGCCATAGGATTCGCCAAACAGATATTTGGGCGAAAGCCAGCGATTGTTGATCTCGACATAGCGCCGGATCGCCTGTGTGAAGGCAGCAGCATCCTGGTCATTGCCCCAGTAAAGCTTCCCTCCCTGTGGATCGAGCCCGCGCGAATAGCCCGTACCCACGGCGTCGAGGAAAACCATGTCGGTAGTATCCAGCAGGCTGTCGGGATTGGGCGCGAGGCGCGGCATGCGGCCGCCCCCTTCCCTGCCCTGCGCCTCGACATCGACCGGCACCCGCACCGGCGCGAAGGAGGCCATGTGTAGCCAGATGCTGGAGGATCCAGGGCCGCCATTGTAAAAGAAGGTGACGGGTCGCCGCTCCCCTGCCTTTGGCGCGACCGTGTAGGAGACATAGAAAAGGCTCGCCCCCGGCTTTCCCTGCTTGTCCTTGAGCAGCAAGGTGCCTGCGGTCGCGGTGTAAGGCAGCTTCGCCCCGTTGGCCGTTGTCAGGATATGGTTGGTGATCACCCGCTTTTCTGCAGCCGGTTCTGACGCTTGTGTCTGCGCCGGTTTGTCGGCGGCGCAGAGCGAAGCCGTGGGCGACGCGAGTGTGATTGCCGCGATGGACGCGCTAAGCAGGCTACGCATCAGCGGGTCGTCGCATCATAGAAGCGGTCGAGATCGACCTTGAGCTTTCGCGATGCGGCCTCATCCACATAGGTCATATGGCCGGACTCATAATAGGAGAAGCTGATATTCTGGCGCAGATTGGGCGTCAGATAGAGATGCGAGACATCGAATTCCGCGCCGGCAAACGGCGTTGCCAGATCATAGAGCCCCGCAATCACCATCACATTGAGATTGGGGTTGCGCTGCATGGCGCCGGCGAGGTCAAGCGCGGTGTTGGGAACCGGAATGGGCTCATCGATCCCTGGCGCCTTGTGATGATTGTCCCAGGCCGGCGCGATCACGCCATTATAAAGTGGCCGATATTGCAGGTCCGGCTTGTAACCGATGTCACGCGCCAGATGATCCTGGAAGGTGGAAAGATGGGCACTGTTGACGCCTGCAGTCGCGGCGTCATTGGTCGCCGGGTCATAGGAGCCGTCGCCGCTCACATAGGAGGCCGGCGCGGTGAAGCGGGTATCGAACCGGCCGATGATCAATCCCTGATCAGCCATCAGCGCGCCGCGATATTGTTCCATGCCGACGCGCAGCTTGTTCTTCTTGAGGAAGTCGACCGACAGGCCGATATAGCCGCTGAGCGTGCGAGCCACGGCGTCCATTTCCTCGGCCGACAGCCGGTCCCCCTTGAGCAGCGCGGAGGCATAGGGGCCAAGGGCGAAGGCGCGGACCTCGTCGAGATAGGCCATCAGGTCGGCCGGGTGGGTCGCCGATTTGCCATGATACCAGGCCGTCGCCGCGAAGGAGGGTACTCGCCCGATATCCTCCAGGTCGACGCCGGGAAGGCCGGTGCCCGAATTGAGGATGGTCGACATCAGCACGACGCCGTTGAAATCCATCCCCTGATTCTGGAGCTTGTAGACAAGCCCCGCCGACCGGGTGGTGCCATAGGATTCCCCGAACAGGTAGCGCGGGCTGTTCCACCGGTCGTTCTTGGTGATGTAGCGGTTGATGGCGCGAGCGAAGGAATCGATGTCCGCGTCGACGCCCCAGAAGGTCTTGCCCTTGGTATCGCCAATCGGCCGGGAATAACCGGTCCCGATCGCATCGATGAAGATGAGATCGGACTTGTCGAGCAGCGAATAGGGATTGTCCTGCACCACATAGGGGGCCGGCAGGGTCGCCTTGGGGGTCAGCGTCGGTGGGCGCTTTGGCCCGAACCCGCCTACATTGAGCCAGAGGCTGGCCGAGCCGGGACCGCCATTGTTGAAGAAGGTCAATGGCCGGGGCTTGCCCGCACTCGTCCCCTGGGCGGTATACGCGGTGTAGAAGATCCTGCCGCGCGGCACGCCATCATCATCGGTGATGATCAGCGTGCCGGCGCTCGCGTTGTAGGCAATGGTCTTGCCGTTGATCACCATCTTGTGATCGCGGCTGGCCAGTTCCTCCCTCGGTCCCACCTCTTTCTGCCCCTCGGCCGGTGGCTCACTGGCGCGCGCCACCGGTCCCTCGACGACAAGCGCCATCGCGGCGCCCAGCGCCAGCATCGATACAAAAGCCTTCATGGTGGGGAGCCTCATTTGCGCAGGGTCAGCGTCGCGCCGATCGTGCGCGGGCGGAAGGTCACATATTGATAGGGCAGCGTGTAATTCTCGTAGGTGGTGCAGGCCGCGCCCTCACCCGTGGCGCAGCCGGTCCGGCCACCCTCATTGCCCAGCACATCCTTGGAGTTGAGCAGATTGTCGGCGAAGATCGAGAATTCCCAGCCATAGCGGCGCAGGCCGATCCGCGCCGTCATATAGTCAGTCGCCTCCGACATATAGGTATCGGGCGTGAAGCTGCCCGTGCCGGGACCAAAGCTGTTCTGGTAGCGGGAGGCATGTTGCCAGTCTGCCCGCAGATAGGCGCCATAGCTGCCGATATCGAACCGATATTCGCCCGCGATGTTGAAGGCCCATTTGGGTACCGGCAGGCGATCGCCATCGCGGATATAGAGGGTGGACGAAGGGGCCGGGCCAACGACAGCCTGCGTATATTGCGCATCGGTATAGGCGACGAGGCCGCTCAGCGTGAAGCCATAGATCGGCTCCACCGAGGCTTCCAGGTCAAAGCCCTTGGATACGGCCTTGCCGCCGTTGACGACATAGCCAAAGCCGCAGGTCGGCAGGCCATAGCTTGCCTGGATATTGCTCCAGTCGATGTAGAAAGCGCTGGAGTTGAGGCTGAGCTTGCGATCGGACGAGCGCAGCTTCGCACCGACTTCATAGCTCCACAGCGAGTCTGCCTTGTAGGTCCCCGGCGTCGATGTGATACCCAACGCCGTAAGATCCGCCCCGCAGCGCGAGGCCGGCGGTGGCTGGTTGACGCCGCCCACGCGGAATCCCTTGGCTGCCGTCGCATAGAGCATGTTGGCGCTGTCCAGCTGATATTGCAGACCGAATTTGGGGGTGACGGGCGTTTCCTTGACCTTGCCGTCAGTGAGGCCGCCATTGGCGGTGGTCGGGGTCAGGAAGCCGGCAAAGGTTCCGGCCGTGACCTGATGATAGCTGAATTTTTCCCGACTGACGCGCGCGCCGCCGATCAGCTTCAATTTGTCGGTGATCGCGAAATTGGCCTCGCCAAAGACCGCCAGCGACTTTTCCTTCAGGTCCTGATCGCGATGATAGGTGATATTGCCGGGCTCGACCGGCACGCCGAAAATGGCCTGCGCCGGGGCGCCAAACACGGCCTGGGTCAGATCGTCCAGATTGGCGACGATATGATAGTTGGAATTATTCTTGTAGGTGGCGAAGAAGCCGCCCACCACCCAGTTGAAGCGGCTATTGCCGTCATTGGCGAAGCGGACTTCCTGGGTGAAACCGGTGCGCTTGTTCTCGTAGATCGGGGTCGAGCGATAGCTTTCGATATCGGCGACGAGGGGAAAACCGCCCTGGAAATTGCCCGGCTCGATATAGCTATAGTCGGACCGGCCATGGGTGCGGTCGCTGATATAGCTGGAGACCGAGGTCAGCGTGGTGCTGCCGATGTCCAGCTCTGCCTTGAGCGACGGCAGGAAGATGCGCGAGGTGCGCGGCTGCCTGGCGACACAGCGCGGCGTGCTGGCGGCATAATTATCACCCACATTGCAGTTGGCGCCCGTCTGATAATCGCCATAGACGGCAGCGGGATATGTGAAACCATTGAGCGTGGTTTCCGGCACGGTCTGCCAGGCTGTATCGGCATCATGCTGCTCACTCAGCGCATAATAGACCGAAGGCGTCAGGCTGAAATTCTCGGTCGGCTTGAAGAGCAGCGCGCCGCGCAGCGCCCAGTCGTCCGAACTGTTCGTGTCCTTTGCAAGCGTGTCGCCGGTGAAGCGATCGACATGATCGATATAGCCCGCCGTGCGGCGTTGCCACATGCTGACGCGGATACCAAGCCGGTCCTCGATCAGCGGGCCACCGAGCGCAATGCCCAGATCATGATTGACGCCGCCATCCTGGACGAAACCGACTTCCGCACGGGCATAGGCAGACATTTTCTCGAGGCTGGGTTCAGGCGTGATGAAGCGGATCGTCCCGCCGAGCGACGATCCGCCATAAAGCGTGCCCTGCGGGCCGCGCAGCACTTCGACCCGTTCCAGATCGAACAGCGCCGGAACCGGCGTGCCACTGCCCGAAATGCCGATCGCGTTGCGTTTCTGGAGCGGGGCATCATCGAGATAAACGCCGGTCGTCTGCGCGCCGGTTGAAGACGCCACGCCGCGGATCGAGATGCTCGGCACGCGATCGGCCGTGGTCGACGTCTGCATCGAGAGCGCTGGAACCGTGCGGACGATATCGGACACGCTGCGGATGCTGCGACGATCGAGCTGCTCCTGCGGCATCGCCTGCATGCTGATCGGCACACGGTTGAGAGTGGTTGCCGTCTTGGTGGCGGTCACGATGATTTCGCCTCCGGTGCCGGGCTCTGCCTGGGCTGTCGATGCATCGGCCGCCTGAAAGGCGCGAGGCGCGGTCCAGCTGCTGGTTGCGCGGGCCGATCGGAGGGAGCGCAAGGCGACCGGCGTCGTGACGGCACGGGCGCGCGGCTTCAAAGTGATGGCCGCCCCATTATCGGCAACGATTTCGAGGTTAGCGTCGGCAATCAGGCGGCGCAGTGCCACCCGGGTATCAAAGACACCCATGATGGCTGGCGACCGGACACCGGCGAGCTGATCGGCCGGCGCGATGATCTGGATGCCGCTCTGCCGGGCGAACATCGGCAGCGTCATGTTGATATTGCCGGCAGGCACATTGAACTTGCGGTCCTGCGCCTGCGCGCTGCTGGCTACGATAGCCGTGGTTAGGCTGGCACCGATTAACAGGCTCTTGATCGTCATCGAACGGTTCATTGTCTGGCCCCCAGCCGCTCCCCGGACGCGGCGAATGGATCGGGCCTTTCAGACCGGTTTTCGCATCCTCCCTGTTCCCGTTCCCCCGGGGTTTTGCGCCCTAGATGCACGAGCGCGATTTTTCCCCCAGTGTCGGATTGCACTTTTTTGACATTGCGATCGGACATGGCATTTTTTGGATGCATGCATGGCGTGTCTGCGCGGTTCGCTCGTCATGGGGCTTGCCGAACATGACCGATTTTTCCGACGATCGCGCCTTCTGGCTGTCACGGCAGATCCTGCCGCATGAGGGTAGCCTGCGCGCCTGGCTAAGCCGGCGTGTCCATATCGGCTTCGACATCGATGATGTGATCCAGGAAGCCTATTCCCGGCTCGTCATGCTCGAGACGGTGAGCCAGATCACCAATCCGCGTGCCTATCTGTTCCAGACTGCCCACTCGATCATCCTCCAGGATTTGCGGCGATCCCGGATCGTGCCGATCGGCTCGATCCACGAGATTGGCGCGCTCGAACTGGAGGCGTCCGAGCCCCTCCCCGACCAGTTGGTCGACGAACGCATGGAACTCGAGCAGGTGGCAGCTGCCATTGAAGCACTGCCCCATCGCTGCCGCGAGGTCTTCATGCTGCGCAAAGTGCAGGGCTTGTCCCAGCGCGATGTAGCCAACCGTCTTGGCCTGTCGGAAAGCACGGTTGAAAAGCATGTCGCCAACGGTATTGGCAAATTATTGGATTTCTTCGCGCATAGCGGAAAATGGAGCGCTCGTGCATCAAGGGCACGTAAACGAGACAGCCGGCGCCATGAAAAGAGACAGTAGCGCACATATTGGCGACGCAGCAGCGCGATGGGCTTCGCGCATTGATCGCGCACCTCTGGAGCCCCATAAACAGGCGGAGCTTGACGCCTGGCTGGCGAGCGACACACGCTGTCCGGGCGCCTTCATGCGCGCCCGCGCTGCCTTGCTGCGCATGGACGCAGCCCAAGCCCTGGGCCCGGATTTCACGCCGCAAGCGCCGCGCCTGCACTTGTCCCGCCGCAATGTTCTTGCCGGATCAGGCGGCCTCCTCGCAGCATCGTTCGGCGCATTCCTGTTCTGGCCTAGATCGCAGGTCTATCGCACCGAAACAGGCGAAGTCCGATTGATCCCGCTCGATGACGGATCGATCGCAACGCTCAATACGCAGAGCGAGATGGAAGTCCTATTTACCCGGGAAAAGCGCCTGGTGCGCCTGATACGCGGAGAAGGCTATTTCGAAGTCGCCAAGGACAAGGCGCGACCTTTCATCGTCACTGCCATGGGCGCGCAAGTCCGTGCGGTCGGCACTGCATTTACCGTCCGAACACTGCCCGGCCGTGCCGTGGATGTGCGTGTCCAAGAAGGGATCGTCGAAGTCGGGAAGCCTGCACGCGCCAATCAAGCCGTCAGGATGGCCGCGAATATGGAAGCGAGGATCGGAGACGACGCTGATCGCATTGCTCCCGTTGCCATCACCCCGGACAATGTCCAGCGCGACCTTCTATGGCGGGAGGGACGCCTGAGCTTCGAAAGCGAGACGCTCGCGAACGCTGTCGCTGAGTTCAACCGCTATAATCGCACCGCCATCATCCTCGCCGGCGAGGGCATCGGCAAAAGGCATGTGACGGGCCTTTTCTCGGCAACCGATCCGCAGGGCTTTGCTCAGGCCATCGCCCTAAGCATGGACCTCAGCGCTCGTTCGAACGAAAAACAGATCGTGATTGAGAGCCGCTGAGCAGTCCACGATCCAGCATATCCTCGGACACTGCTCAGTTGAGCTAGCGCGGAAAACCCAACCCACGATCTCCCCGTCGACGGCCAACATCGAGAAAATCCTAATGATAACGGACGGTCCGTTTGTGAGAGGCGCGAAGTGGCGGCTGAAAGGCCGCAAAGGGTCGCGAGTTGCCTAAGCGTCGAACACCTTGGGCAGGGACTTTGCTGCCGTTCGCCTGCGGCATGTCGAACGGCGCCTCTCGTCAGAAGCCGACATTCAACGTTCGCCCGACCGGCCTCTGGTTATGTCAGAAGCTTGGCCGTTATACCAAGGATCATAGATGATGACTCCCCGCGCCAATGCCGAGGCGATCAAGGCGGCGGGCATTTTCCAGCGCTTTTATGTCTCGACCGGCATCGGCCATGAGTTCCTGACCTAGGGGCCAAACCTGTACGAAATGGCGCCGTTGCTGTTTCGCGACCGCACGGGGGCGGGGCATCCGAGGAATTCAATTGCGCGCGTGTTTCATTGCAAATATGCGTAATCGAAGATCACGCCGTCGCGGGAGCGACCCTCGGCGGCGTGGCAGGCAAAACAGGGGCGGAGCAGGGTGCGCAGCACGAAGCGGCAGGATCTACACGTCGCGCACCGTTGCTGCAGCGGGCCTGCCGCGCTCGCCCTACTGCTCGCCTCTACCGGCACCGCAGTAGCGCAGGAGGCGCCGCCGCCCCCGCTCAGTTTTCAGGCAGCGCTCGCCAGGCTCGACAAAGCCTCACCGGGGCTCACCGGCGACGACCATGCCGTCCGCGCCAGCGAGGAAATCGCCGCCGCCACCCGAACGCTGCGCCGCCCGGTGGTCACCGCCTCGGCGAGCGTGATCGAATATCAGAAGACGCTCTCGGTCGACCTGTCCGAGCCCAAGGCCGATGCGCTGAGCGCCACCAACGGCTTTCTAGACCAGCTTGGCGGGCAATTCTCCGGCGCGAGCGCGCAGATTGTGGCGCAGGTGACCCAGCGGATCGGCGCGGCCCTGCCCCGGCTGTTTGGCGCGATTCCCAACACGCTGGAGTTCCAGACGCGCGACACCGTGTTCCGTCCGGCGATCACCGCGGCGATGCCGCTCTATACCGGCGGCGCGATTCCCGCCGTCCAGAAGGGCGCGGACGCAGCGGTAGGCATCGCCCGGGCCAAGCAGGCGGGCGGGCAGGATCTCTCCCGCGTCAATCTGGTGCGCGCCTATTTCGGCCAGAAGGTCGCGAGTCAGCTGACCGTATCAACCCGCGAACAGCTCGAAGCCTTCGACCGGCACCTCTCGGACGCGCGCAAGCTGGAAGCGGAAGGCGTGCTCGCCCATGCCCGGGTGCTGGAGGTGGAGGTCGCGCGCAACACCGCCCAGCGCGCCTTCGAGCATGCCCGCAGCGAGGAGGCGATCGCCACCGATACGCTGGCGCGGCTGCTCGATCAGCCGCTGGGCGTCACCGCCTCCACTCCGCTGTTCGTCCATTCGGAGCCGCTGCCGCCGCTCCAGCGCTTCCTCGACGGCATCGACCAGTCGCCGCGCGCGCAGGGTGCGGATGCCGCCAAGAGCGCAGCGCAGGCCGGGGTGGATCTCGCCAAATCGCGTTATCGCCCCCAGGCCTTCGCCTTCGGCAGCTACAACGCCAATCGCAACAACGCGCTGCCGACCGAGCCCGACTGGATCGCCGGCGTCTCGCTGCGCATGACCCTGCTCTCCAACTTCGATCGCCAGAAGGCGCTCTCGGCCGCCCGCGAGAACCAGGCCGCCGCCGCCGATGCCGCCGCGCAAGCGCGCCGCGACGTCGCCGGTGAGATCGTTCGCGCCTGGAACATCGCCGAAGCGGCGCGCCGCTCCTTCCTGCTGCTCGATGCCAACCTCGCCGCCGCGCAGGAAAATCTGCGCGTGCAGCAGCTTTCCTTCCGCGAAGGCGAGGTCGCCTCATCGGCGCTGATCGATGCCGAGGCGGCGCTGTCGACAGTCCGCACCCAGCGGCTCGCCGCCGCCTATGAATATGACCTGGGGTTGATGGCGCTGCTCGCCGCCAGCCACCGCGTCGACGACTATAGCGACTTCATGGCGCGTGCCGACCGGCACGTGGAGGACCAGCAATGACCGACGAGACCGCGGCTCCGCCGCGCCGCAAGCCGCCCATCCTCGCGATCGTGCTCGGCATCGCGGTGCTGGTGCTGATCGTCGGCGGGCTGTGGCTCGCCAACCGGCCCGCACCCGAGCAGCTGCAGGGCATGGTCGATGCCGACGAGGTCAATGTCGCCACCAAGGCGCTCGCCCGCGTCGAGACTCTGGTGGCCGAGGAAGGCCAGCGCGTCCGCGCCGGCACGCTGCTCGCGACGCTGTCGAGCCCGGAGATCGCCGGCGGCAAGGCGCAAGCGCAGGGCGCGGTGGACGCCGCCCGCGCGATCGCCTCGGAAACCAATGAGGGCGTGCGGCAGGAGGACATCGCCTCGTTGCGCTCCACTTGGCAGGCGGCGCAGGCGGCAGCCGACCTCGCCGCGGTGACCAGCCGGCGCACCGCGAACCTTTATGCGCAGGGCGTGGTCGCGGCGCAGCGGCGCGACGAGGCGGCGGCAGCGCGCGACGCCAGCGCCAAGCAGGCCGAGGCCGCGCGGCAACAGTATCTCAAAGCGCTCGCCGGCGCACGCCCGCAGAACAAGCAGGCGGCCAACGCCCAGGTCCGCATCGCCGAGGCGGCGCTGCAGACCGCCACCGCGCTCGGCAGCGAGACCCAGCTGGTCTCGCCGATCAACGGCGAGGTTTCGCGCAAGCTTGTGCAGCCCGGCGAAGTCGTCAGCCCGGTGATCCCCGCCTATCAGGTGCTCGACATCGACCATAGCTGGGTAGCGCTCACCGTGCGCGAGGATCGCTTCAAGTGGATCGCGATGGGCAAGCGGCTGCACGGCCACATCCCCGCGCTCGGCCGCGACGGCGATTTCGCGGTCTATCATATCGCCCCGCGCGGCGACTTCGCGACGTGGCGCGCAACGCGGCAGGCTTCGGGCTATGACGTCCGCGCCTTCGAGGTGAAGCTGCGCCCGGTTACGGCGATCCCTGGCCTGCGCCCCGGCATGAGCGTGCTGTTCGACTGGCCGCAATGAGCGCCTTCGGCCACGCCTTGGGGGCGGAGCTGCGCCATCTGGCGCGGGACCGCTGGGACCTGGCCGGGCTGACGCTGATCCCCGCGCTTCTGCTGTTTCTGATCGGTGCGATGTTCTGGCAGGGATCGATGCGGCGGCTGCCGATCGTGGTGATTGACGACGATCGCAGCTCGGCGAGCCGCGATATCCTGCGCGCGATCGACGCGGCGCCGCTGGTCCATATCGTCGCGATGCGCGCCACCGAGGCGGAGGCAGTGGAGGAAGTGCGGCGCGGCCATGCCAATGGCTTCGTCCACCTGCCCAAGGATCTCGGCGCGGGGCTTGCCCGCCACCGCACGCCGGTAATCCGCATCCTATACAATGCCAGCTTCCTATCTTCCGGCTCGCAGGCGGCGAGCGGTGCGGAGAGCGCGGTGCAGGCCGCCGCCGCGTCGCTGGTGGTGGACCAGCTTTCCGGCCACGCCCTGCCCCCGGATCCGACGCGGCGCTTCGCCGTCGAGGCGGTGCCGCTCAACAACGCCGCGTCGAGCTTCGAGTGGTTCCTCGGCACGCTGATCTATCCGGCGGTGCTGCATCTGGTCGCGGCGGTCACCTCCGCGATGGCGCTGGGCCGGGAACTGGAGGGGCGGTCGCTCGGCGGCTGGGCGGCGCGCAGCGGCACGATCGTGCCCGCACTGTTCGGCAAGCTGCTGCCGTATGTCGGAGCCGCAAGCCTGTGGGGCATCGCCTGGCTGCTGTTCGTGACGCTGGGGCGCGGCTGGCGGGTGGAGGGCAGCGTAGCGGCGATCGTCGCGGGGCAGACGCTCTTCTATCTCGGCACCGCCGCGATTTCCGCGCTGCTCGTCGCAGCCACGCGCGAAACCGCCACGGCGCTGTCGGTCTGCGCGGTCTATGCGGGTTCGGCGTTAGCCTATGCGGGCGCCACCCTGCCGCTCAACGGCGGCAGCGGCTTCGCGCGCTTCTGGAGTGAGGTGCTGCCCCTCACCCATTACCTCGCGCTCCAGACCGGGCAGCTGGGCGGACAGGATGTCGCCACCATCTTCCCGCCGATTCTGGCACTGCTCGCCTATGTGCTGGTGCCGGGCGCGCTCGCCTGGCTGCTGATCCGGCGGCAGGCGCGATGAGTTTCGCCGCCGCCTTCCGCGCCACCTGGGCGACGGTGCTGACCTCCCGCACCCTGCTCAGCACGATGCTGCTCGCGGTGGTGCTCTATGCCTTCTACTATCCGGCGCCCTACAGCCAGGAAGTCGCTCAGCAACTGCCGGTGGTGCTGGTCGATGAGGACGGCAGCGCGCTCAGCCGCGAGCTGGTCCGCAACCTCGAAGCCACGCGCGCCGTGATCGTGGCCGAACATGCACCGAGCGTAGCCGAGGCTCAGGCGCAGCTCCGCGCGGGCAAGGTGGACGGCGTGGTGCTGATCGCCCGCGGACTGCAACGCCAGCTGCGTACCGGCGCGCCGGGGGCCGGGATCGCGGTATGGGTCAATGCCTCGTACCTCCTGCGCGCCAGCACGATCGGCGAGGCGGTGACCGAGGTGCTGCGCGATCTCGCCGTCGAGAAGCTGGACGTGCTGGGCCAGGCCGTGCGCACCGGGCCGCCGGTCACCATCGTCCGCGAGCCGATGTTCAACCCGACCGCGGGCTACAAGGGCTATGTCTTCCCCGCCGTGACCATCGTCATCATCCAGCAGACCCTGCTGTTCGGCGTCGCTACCTTCGTCGGCGGGCGGCGGCGCGATGGGCGCTGGCGGATGGGGCATGGCGAATATCTCGGCACGTGGGCAGCGTTCACATCGGTTGGGCTGCTGACCTGCCTGTTCCTGTTCGGCTTCATCTTCTGGGTGCAGGGCATCCCGCACGACGAGAATGTCGCGGGCATGCTGCTCGCCGCGCCGTTGTTGGCGGCCTCGGTCGCCGGGCTGGGGCTGTGGCTGGGCAGCTATTTCGACCGGTCTGAGCGGGCGATGATGATCCTCGCGCCCACCTCCGCGCCCTTCTTCTTCCTCTCGGGCACTGCCTGGCCGCTCGACCAGATGCCGGGCTTCGTCCGCGCGGTGGCGAAGCTGATCCCCTCGACCAGCGGCGTGCAAGTATTCGTGCCGCTCAACCAGATGCACGCCAGCCTCGCCGACGTGGCGCCGGGGGTGCTCACGCTCCTCGGCCTTGCGCTCCTCTATGGCGGGCTAGGCTGGTGGCGGATCACCGGGCTGCGTCAGAAGCTGAAGCTGAGCTAGCCGGCGACGAAGTCCGAACTCGCATAGCCTGCCTTGGCCGACGCCGGCCCAGCGGCGAGATGCTCGTAGCGGCCGGTCAGCGACAGCCGCGGGGTGAGTGACCAAACCTCCTGCAGCCGAGGGACATCGGAGGTCCGAGTGTGGCGGACTTCACTCTTTATACCGAAGGCGATCAACCACGATGCGGAAGGCTGTGGTTGCCTAGGGCCGCTTTCGGCCCGAGCGGTCGTTCAAAGTGACTGGTGGGAACGGCTTGAGCTGGTCGACTGACGCCGCCCCCTCCTGACGTGTCGGAAGGCACTTTCGGGAAATGCTGTTCGTCCGCCCCCGGAAGGTTGAGCATGCCAAAATTCAAAAGCGCCCACTCGAGCGGATTATTATCTCCAACGCGGATCCTTGCAATTATTGCTATCTGAGAAGGTGGCCTCGCTACGCTCCTCACCCCAGATGCGCTTGCCAGCCCGCTTGGGATGCTCGCGAAAGTGCTGGTTGCGCCCGGCGAAATAGCTGTTGATGGCTGCCCGTGCTTCGTCGACCGACTCATAATTGCTATTGTGGATGGTTGCCCGAGCCATCCCGCTGAAGATTGATTCAATGACGTTCAAGAACTGAGCGCCCGCTGGCAGTGGAGCCGTTTCGACGCGCGGGCGTCTAGCCACCTCGGCGATCGCATTGTGATCCTGGATCCGTTGGTGCAGCTTTTTCGACATGTGCCAAGACGCGGCATCCCATGACAGATAGAGAGTGCGTCGATCGGCATATTGCTCGATCAGCACTTCCATCATGCGTATCATCTCGGCTGTATTCTTTCGCTCACTGTAGAAGTGCGTGACTTGGTTTCCGCTTAACTCCAGCGCCGCCGTCATGATCATGCAGCCCTTTGATCGCTGCCATTGTGGGACCACACGGTGTGGGCCAGGAGGATCGAGCTTGACTCCAGACTTCATTTTGACTGCGAAGGGGCCGAACTCGTCGATCGAGAAGAAGGCCTCATCTGACGCCAGTTTACCCAATATGGTCTGCACAGCCGCCAGTTTCTCCCGGTAGGCAGGGTCTTGGGATGTCAGCACGATCCTCGCCTTGCGCCATTTCCAGCCGGCATCCTTGACGATCTGCCGCACAACGTGAAGGCACGCCGGATGCCCCACCGAGGTTAACACCATCCGGAGATCGCGCATGGTCCAAGACGTACGATTGATGCCATGATCTTTTGGCGGCTCATGGAGAATGCGGAAAACGGCGGCCTTCAGATCCTCTTGCTGAGCCTTCAGCACTCCCCTGCTTATTGGGGCAAGCAATTGCTCGACGCCGCCAGCTTGGAACGCTCGAATATGGCGTCTGCAACTATTCCGGCTTAGCCCGAGGCACGCAGAGATGCGCCGGATCGGGAAGCCCTGCGCATAGGCTAGGACAGTGATGGCCCGATTGCGCCGCCGGCTGCTGGGATCATGGACGCAAGGCAGAAGCTTTGAAGCGACCTCGGCTGACACCCGTAACGGGGTTCCAAGGTGGTTTCCCCTAAGCTCATTGATCCAATGCGCCACCTCAAGCCCCTGCTCGGCACGGCGGTCGCGCTCCAGACTGAGAGCGATGGTCGAGCCCGCAGCCGCTGCGTCAGCCTTGAGCCGATAGGCTCGGGACCCTTGAGCGAAAGCCACGCATGCGCCTGATGCGTCAAAGCCAAACGGTCGAACCGCGATTTTCACATACGAAGACTGGGCTTTCCGGCATTGCCTGCGGACGGCATCATAACTGCCAAGGCTGCCATGCTGATCTCGCAGCGACTCGTAAATCGCCTTCATCGTGCGGCGCTCCCGCTGCGGCTTCGCTTCATCCTCGATAAGCATTGAGGTGATAGTGGGCACATACGGGGCGATTGCTGGCGGGCGGCTCGGACGGCGATATTTGGCGGGCTGCTCCTGCGCGAGCATCTTGCGGACCACGGCTCGGCTAAGCCGTTGCGATCGGGCAACTCCTCTGATCGACTGCCCGTCGATCAAGACGAGTTTACGAATGCGGGCCCATTGGACAGGATCTGTATGCATCGCCGGGGACCTCCCAGCTGACATCATGCCGGATATGAGTTAATGCCTGTCGAACTCCGGCTGTGACCGAATCTCTAGCGCCCATTCTGCACTCATTGCCCTCGGCATAGATCTCAGCTCTCGTCAAAATAGCGTGAAGCCTGATGCCCTCGTCTCAAAACCGCTTGTGCCCCCCTATCTATTCGACTCCTATCAACGTCGCGACAGACCGGTTTCGACGTGACCGGACATTCATATTGCCGCGTAGGAAAGGCGAGATTTGGTCGCGACCTGCCGGTTACCGGACAGTCCGGACCTGGGGATGCGAAATTGGTGCCTGAATGGCGACAAAGGGTCGGCAGCGACCCCGCGTTAATCCCTGCCGCCGCTTTGAACGGGAGCCCTTCTCAAAGCCAGCCATTTTCGCAAGTCTGGCATCTGCCAGACAGAATGGCACTGGCAATGAGAATGAATCCCTTTGACAGCATAGTAGGTGGGCATGACGCCCACCCACTTGTTTCAGGCCGCGAGGTGGTCGTTGAAGAATGTCGTGAGCTTGTCGAACGGGATGATGTCAACCTGATCGTAGAGGTCCGTGTGCGTGGCGCCAGGAATGATCATCAACTCCTTGGGTTCAACCGCTGCCGCATAGGCCGTCTCGCTGAAATAGCGCGAATGTGCCTTCTCGCCATGGATGAGCAGCACCGGTCGGGGAGCGATCTCCGCGATATAGGTTAGGATCGGCAGATTGAAGAACGGCAGCGGCGTGGTGAGCGACCATGCGGCGTTCGAGTTGATCGCGCGGGGATGGAAGCCGCGCTTCGTCTTGTAATAGGCCGCATATTGCACGACGAACTCGGGTTCGCCGCCCTTCAGCTCCAGGGAGACCGGGCCATAGGCCGGAGTGCCCTTCTCGGCGTCCGTCCAGCGCTGGCGGCTCATCTGCTCCAACGCCTCGGTGCGCTGCTGCGGGGGCGTGCTGTCATTATAGCCCTTCGACATGACGCGGGTCATGTCGTACGTGGTGCTGGCGACGACCGCCTTGATCCGCTTGTCGATGGCGGTGGTGCTGAGCGCCATGCCGCCCCAGCCGCAGATGCCGATGACACCGATGCGCTCGCGGTCGATCTCCGGCCGCAGCCCGATGAAGTCGACGGCCGCGCTGAAATCCTCGGTGTTGATGTCCGGCGATGCAACGTTGCGCGGCTCACCGCCGCTCCCGCCGGTATAGGACGGATCGAAGGCGAGCGTTGCGAAGCCGCGCTCGGCCATGGTCTGAGCATAAAGGCCCGAAGACTGCTCCTTGATCGCCCCGAACGGACCGCTGACCACGATCGCCGGGAGCTTCTCGGTGCCGCGCTCCCTGGGGAGATACAGATCGGCTGCAAGCGTGATGCCGTAGCGGTTCTTGAACGAGACCTTCTGGTGATCGACGGCGTTGCTGCGCGGGAATGTCTTGTCCCAATCTTGTGTCATATCTGGAGCCTTTGCTGGGGAAATGGAAGGGATCGAAAGCACGCCAAGGGTGACGAGACCGGCTGCGCCAGCCCTGAGCACGCCGCGGCGCTCGAATGAGGAGGATCGGTCGGTCATGGCTGGGCTCTCCTTGTCAGGCCAGTTGTTCGGCGAAGATCGGCATGGTGCGGATGCGCGACGTGACGACCGCCAGCAGCGACGCGATAACGAGTAGGGCGGCTGCGACGCTGAACGGGCCGCGATAGCCCCAAGCATCGAACAATGTGCCGCCGACCATCGCGCCGAGCATGATCGCAAGCTGGATGATCGCGACCATCAAGCCGCCACCGGCTTCCGCCTCATGTGGCATAGTCTTGCTGAGCCAGGTCCACCATCCAACCGGCGCGGCGGTGGCGAGCAGGCCCCAAAGGGTGAGGAGCAGGCCGGCGGTCAGGGGCGTGCCGTCAACTTCGACCAGCGTGATGGCAATGACTGCCAGCATGGCCGGGATGGTGATCAGCAGGCTGTAGAGGTGTGACTTGAGCAGCCAGCCAATCATGATCGTGCCAACAAAGCCAGCAATGCCCAGCGCCAGAAGTATGGCCGAGATCAGCGGCGCGTCGTTCCCCGTCACCAGGTCAAGGAACGGACGCAGATAAGTGAGCAGCGTGAACTGACCGAAGAAGAACAGAGAAACGGCAATCATGCCGATGGCGAACTGCCGATGTTTCAGCAGAGCGAACACGTCGCGTGCGCGGAACGTCGCTTTTTCGGGTGGCAGGGCCGGAAGGCTGCGCCACTGCCAAACGAACGCGATGACGGCGAGCGGCACCACGCAGAAGAAGGCGCCGCGCCAGCCGATCAGGCCGCCGAGGAAGCTGCCGATGGGGGCGCCCAATGTGGTCGCGACCGCATTCCCGCCATTGAGGATCGCCAATGCCTTAGGCACGGACTCCTCGGGCACGAGGCGCATAACGACTGCTGCCGATATTGACCAGAATCCGCCGATCGCGACCCCGAGCAATGCGCGCCCTGCCATCAGCAGCGGGGCATTGGGCGCGAGTGCGACCATCACGCCGGACATGACCATCAATGCGGTGAAGATTAGCACGACGCGACGCCTGTCAGAAACGCCGATGATCGCCGAGATGAACAGGCTAGTGATGAGCGCGAAGAGGCCGGAGATGGCAATCGACTGGCCAGCATGCCCCTCAGTGATCGCCAAATCGCGCGCGATCGGGCTCAACAGGCTGACCGGCATGAATTCCGATGATATCAGTATCGTGGCGCACAGCGCCATTGCTATCACCGCGCCCCAGGCAGGCGCTGTCGCGATTTTGCCGGATGCCGGCATGGTCTACCTCGTAGTTCTCGGATGAATTTCTCCTCCACTATCTAGCCCGCGCGTCGATCCATAATTAGAGGTCTAAATCTTCTGATAATCAGTAGGGATTTTAATTAATGGCGCGGGACACGCTGAGCGACATCACCGCCTTCGTCCATGTGGCGCGCGAGCGCGGTTTCACCAAAGCAGCCGGTAAGCTCGGGCTTTCCCAGTCCGCGATCAGTCAGATCGTCAAGAAACTGGAGGACCGGCTCGGGGTCCAGTTGCTCGTCCGCACAACCCGCAGCGTGGCGCCGACAGAAATCGGCGAGAGGCTGCTCCAGAAGGTCAGTCCCTATCTGGACGGGATCGAGGCGGAACTGGCCGCGGTCAACGAAGTGCGAGACAGGCCTACGGGCAAGATCCGTATCAGCGCATCGGACCACGCCATCAACGAACTTCTGCTGCCCAAGCTGACCGCTTTCATGAGGGACTATCCTGACGTCAGTGTCGAGATGATCACCGACTATGGTCTGATCGACATTATCAGCGAGCGCTATGATGCGGGCGTGCGCTACGGCGAAACTCTGGCGAAGGACATGATCGCCGTCCGCATCGGGCCGGACGCCCGCATGGTCGCCGTCGGCTCGCCAGACTACTTCGAGCGTTATGGTCGGCCTGAAAGCCCGTCCGATCTCCAGTCGCACAATTGTATCGGGCTGCGCCAGACCTCCGGACGGCTCTACGCCTGGGAATTGCAGCGGGAGGGCGAGACGGAGATCAAGGTGCAAGTCGGCGGGCAGCTAATCTTCAATAACAGCTATTCCTGCCTCGGCGCAGCCGTTGCAGGACTGGGTCTCGCCTTCATCCCGCAGGATCTGGCGGAAGCACATCTGCAAGCCGGCAGGCTGGAAATCGTACTCGACGAGTGGAGCCTGCCATTCCCCGGCTTCTATCTCTATTATCCGACGGTCACGCAGCCATCGCTCGCCTTCTCGCTGCTAGTCGAGGCCTTGCGGTATCAATGGCCGGAACGGACCATAAGATTGGGCGGCAAGTAATCGTGGAGCTGCGCGTTGCAGGGCGACCAAGGAAAGCAGACTGACCGCATCTGGGCATCGGAAATCGACGGCTGAGCGACCGCAAAGGGTCGAAATTTCACGCCGGTCCATCCGGGGCCGAGATTGCCATTTCGCCAGCATGACCGCCGCCCACGGCCGCTACGATAATCGCGAACCTCGACCTCCCCGGCGGTCAGATCATTGCGCAGCCGCCTTGCCAATGCCGCGATAGCGCGACAGCCAGTGGGCATAGGGTGCGGGAAGCACCCAAGCCGGCTTCTCAACGCCGAGTGCCTGCGCAGCAACATAGGGATAATGCGGATCGGCCAGGTGCGCACGCGCGATCATGACGAGATCGAGTTCGCCCTTTTCGACCGCCGCATTGGCGACCTCGGGCCCGTCGATGCACCAGGCGGTGGCGACCGGCAGGCCGGTTTCCCGCCGCAGGCGGCCGGCATAGGGCGCCATGAAGCCCTCTGCCCATGGCGTCTTGCCCTCGATCGTCGAGAAACCGATGCTGACATTGAGCATGTCGAGCCCGCGTGCCTTGAATTCATTCACCAGCGCAATCGATTCCACCAGCGTCTCCTCGTCGCGGCCGTCAAACTCGATGACGCCGAAGCGCGCAGTCAGCGGCAGATGCTCCGGCCACACCTTGCGGACCTCCTCCAGCGTTTCGATGAGGAAGCGGCCACGCCCGCGCCAGTCGCCGCCATATTGGTCAGTGCGCTGGTTGGCATGGACCGAGAAGAAGCTCTGCGCGAGATAGCCGTGCGCGAAATGCAGTTCGAGCCATTCGAAACCGGCGGCCAGTGCGCGCTTTGCAGCGGCGACGAAATCGGCCTTCACCCGCTCGATATCGGCAAGAGTCATCTCGCGCGGCACGCGGGGCAGGCCACCGCCGAACGGAATCGCGGACGGCGAGATCGGCTCCCAGCCGCGCGGATCGCCGGCAGGGATATGATCGTCGCCCTCCCAAGGCAGGTTTGCGCTCGCCTTGCGGCCGGCATGGCCGATCTGGATGCCGGCTACGGCGCCTTCCGCTTTGATCTCGGCGGCGATGCGGGCCATGCCCTCGATCTGGCCGTCATGCCACAGGCCGGTACAGCCCGGCGTGATCCGGCCATCGGCCGACACGCCGGTCGCCTCGACGATCACCAGCCCTGCGCCGCCACGCGCGATCGAGGGATAATGGATCCAGTGCCAGCGGTTGGTGACACCATCGATGGCGCTATACTGGCACATCGGCGGCACGGCGATGCGATTGCGCAGGGTGACGCCCTTCAGTTTGAACGGCTCGAACAATGCGGACATGAAAGCTCCTTGGCGGGCAAAAAAGGGGATCAGCCGCGCACGGCTGCGAGGACGAGGTGCGCGACTTCCTCCGACGATTGCGGGTTCTGGCCGGTAACCAGCTTGCCATCACGGCGCGCGAAGGGCTGGAAGGCCGGGCCGCTTTCATAATGCGCACTGAGATTGCGGATCCGGGTTTCGAGCAGGAAGGGCACCTGCTGCGTCAGGCCGGCCATCTCCTCTTCCTCGTTGGAGAAGGCGGACACAGTGCGTCCGGAGACGAGCGGCTTGCCGGCTTGATCCTTCGCGCTGACGAGGCCGGCCGGGCCGTGGCAGACGGCAGCGACGACCTTGCCTTTCGCCCAGGCATCGGACAATAGCGCGCCGAGCGTGGCATTGTCCGGCATGTCCCACATCGTGCCGTGGCCTCCCGGCAAGAACACGGCGTCATAGTCGTCCGCGCGCACATTCGCGATGGCCGGGGAGGATTTGATCTTTGCCATTGCAGCAGCATCGGCGAGGAAGCGATCGACGCTGACAGGGTTCTTGCCGGCTTCCTCGATCGAATGGGGATCGACCGGCACCTGGCCGCCCGCGACAGAGGCGATGTCCACCTCGGCACCGGCATCGCGGAACACATAATAAAGCGTGGTCAGTTCTTCGAACCAGAGGCCAGTCTTGCGGTCGCTGGCGCCGATCCGGTCATGCGAGGTGAGAATGATGAGGATTTTCATGGAGTTCAGCCTTTCGTGCTGCGGGCGGCGACAATGAGGCCGTCGAGCCAGTCCTGATGACCATTGATCATGGGATTGGGTTTCGTTGTTGCCAACGCCTTCGCCGGCGCGCCGTTCTGCGTTTCCTGGGTGAGGATGCGGACGCGGCCACCGGGGAGATTCTCGACCAGCCAGGCATGGTGGACATCAAGGCGGCTATCGCCTTCGCCAGCCCAGCCGTGCCAGGCGACACGGCCCGGTGCGTTGTCTGACGGCGCGACATATTCCACCACCTCGGCCTCGACCGGGAAACCGAAGGTCTCGAAATAGAAGCGCGTTCCGCTGGCCAGTTCAGGGCCGCCACCATCATAAAAGCGAATGTTGGCAATGTTGGCGTAATAATCCGGCCAGCGGGGTGCCTCGGCCAGCAGCGGCCAGATATCAGCGGCATTCAGCCCCGCCACGATCACCTCGTTCGAGGCGAAATTGTCGCTGAAGCCGGGGAGAAAGCCCTCGGGCCAGTGGATTGCGTTCATCATGATGTCGCCCTCGATAATATGGATCGGTTGCCGCTTTCCTCGAAATGGGCATCGTGCAATGATAAGGCAAATAAGCTCCATCTATCAGGGCTATCATCGTGCGTGATATCAGAACGATCGATCTCAACCTGCTGCGCGCGCTCGATGCGCTGCTCGACGAACGCAACGTCAGCAAGGCGGCGGAGCGGCTCGGCGTCACCCAACCCGCTGTCAGCGGCATGTTGACGCGACTGCGCGAGAGTTTCGACGACAGCTTGTTCGTGCGCTCGCAGCGCGGTGTGCAGCCCACATTGCGCGCCCTCGCGCTGGCCGAACCGCTCAAGCAGATCCTCGCCAATGTCGAAGCCCTGCTGCGGCCGGCAGCCTTTGATCCGGCGACGGCATCCTTGACGCTGACTTTGGCAGCCACCGACTATGCCCTTCAGGCGGTGGTGGTGCCGTTCGTGATGAAGCTGTGCCGTTACGCACCCGGAATCCGGGTCGCGACACGACCGATCGACAATGACAGGATCGCCCAGCAGTTCGAACGGGGTGAACTGGATCTGGCGCTGATGACACCGGAATCCGCCCCGCTCGACCTCCATTCGCGGCGCCTGTTCGACGAAACCTATGTCTGCGCATTGCGGGCCGGCCATCCCGATGCCGGCGGCACGACGATTTCGATCGAGCGTTTCTGCGCGCTCGATCACGCGCTGGTGTCCTTCTCAGGTGGCTCGTTCCACGGCGTCACGGACGAAGCACTGGCCCGTGAAGGGCGGGAAAGGCATGTGGCGCTGTCATTCCACAGTTTCCTCGCTCTGGCGGAGGTGCTGCGAGCCACCGATCTCATCGCGGTCGTGCCACGGCGGCTGGCGGCTGCCTCCGATGGTCTAGCACTGATCGAGCCACCGGTCGCCGTTCCGGGCTTCACCAAGCTTGCCGTGTGGCATGGACGCACACACAATGACGCAGGACATCGCTGGGTGCGTGCACTTCTTTTCGAGACATGCGGCGCGGTCGATGCGCTCAGCAGCGAGTTCCTGCGATGCTGCAGCCTAGATCAGACGGGTTGATCGCACTCGGGCCTTCGCCGCAATGGTCTGGTCAAGGGCAGGCCTCTGGCGCTTGGCCAACTCCCTTCCCGCGATGAGCAAAGCCTTGGAGCCGTCTATTTGTGCCGGTGGTCGAGCATTTCTAATGCCCAGCAGAGCCTAACGGTAGCAAATCCTTGCTGATAAGGGGCAGCCGAAACTGGCAAGTCTCGGGCATCCGGAAAGGAAAAGCGGACGGGCTGCACGTGGGAAAGAAAAATTGGTGGTTGAACGGCCGGGAAGGGGCGAAACTGGCAGCATATCAACATCGAACAAATGATCGTGGTGAAAACGTACCTAGACAATGGTAGCGCTATCTAAAAATGGTTGCGTTACGGCACTCTTCCAAGCACAATCAGTCCATCAACGAGCAAAGCCCATTCTAAAGCCTTGCCGACAGGAGGGATATCTGATGCCGCTTCAAGGCGGAATGCTGGCAAGACTGTTATGCGCTGCATCTCTGATTTGCGCCACTGGTGCCGGGGCGGAGGCGTCACCCTCCGCATCGACATACGTCAACCCCATCCTCTACGCCGATTATTCCGACCCCGACGTCATTCGCGTCGGACAGGATTATTATATGGTGGCATCGAGCTTCCATTTCTCGCCCGGCATCCCGATCCTCCATTCCCGCGACCTGGTCCACTGGTCGATCCTTGGCCATGTCTTGCCGCGCCTGCCGTTCGCGCCCGAATATGACATGCCCGGCCCCCACAGCCTGACCGACGCGATTTCCAAGCCGATCGGCGACACGCGCTATGCCGGCGGCGTCTGGGCGCCGTCGATCCGCCATCATGCCGGCCTGTTCTACGTCTATTGGGCGACGCCGGACGAGGGCATCTTCATGGCCACCGCCAGCAAGGCGGAAGGCCCCTGGAGCGCGCCGGTCAAGGTGATCGACCAGCCGATGCTGGAAGACCCCTGTCCCTTCTGGGACGATGATGGCCAGGCCTGGCTGGTCCATTCCCGCCATGGCGCCGGGCCATTGATCCTCCATCGTATGAGCGCGGACGGCAAGAGCGTGCTCGATGGGGGAACGGTGATCGTCGAGGACAAGCAGAAGCTGCCGATCCTGGAAGGCCCCAAATTCTACAAACGCAACGGCTATTATTATATCTTCGCGCCCTATGGCGGCGTGGAGAAGGGCGCGCAGGCCGCTCTGCGCGCGCGCGACATTCGCGGCCCCTATGAAGCGAAAACCGTGCTGGCCCAGGGCAGCAGCGCTCTGCAAGGGCCACATCAGGGTGGCTGGGTCGAAACGCCGTCGGGCCAGGGCTGGTTCATCCATTTCAACAGCAGCGGCGCCTTTGGCCGCATCACCTATCTGGAACCGCTCAAATGGGTCGATGACTGGCCGGTGATCGGCGACCTGCGCCCTGGCAGTGATGTCGGCCAGCCGGTCGAGCGTCATGCCATGCCGTACACGGGATCGCCCCTAACGAAGGATCGGCTCCAGGACACGGACGCATTCGGCAGCGCGAAACTGGGGCCACAATGGGAATGGAACCATAATCCGGACAACCGTGCCTGGAGCCTTACTGCACGCCCCGGTTTCCTGCGTCTCCAAGCCCTGCCCGCCGACCATCTGGTGACTGCCCGCAACACGCTGACCCAGATATTGCAGGGACCGAGCAGCCGGATCACGACCCGGATCGAGATCGGCCGGATGACCGATGGCCAGCGGGCGGGGCTTACCCTGTTCGGCGTAAAGCCAAGCTGGATCGGCATCGTCCGGCAGGATGGGCAGTCGCATCTGACTCTGGCGTCAGCCGGGGACGAAACCACCGGCCCAGCCCTCACCGGCTCCTCCGTCGAATTGCGGGCGGAGGTCAGCGAAGACCAGATGGTCCGTTACAGCTACAGTCTCGACGGCCGCGCATTCCAGCCGTTCGGCGACGCCATCGCCCTCCCGCGCTTTTCCTGGTGGAAGGGATCCCGACCGGGGCTGTTCACCTTCACGCGCGGCAAGCCCGACGGTTCTATCGACGTTGACTGGGTCCGGGTCGATCATCCCGCGCCTGCCGCGCCATAACGCCAGTTTCCAGGGGAAATTAAATGGATCGACGTTCCTTCCTGCTCACCGCCACGAGCGCCCTTGCCAGCGCTGGCACAAGTCGTATGGCCTATGCGGGGCCTGCCGCCGACACGCCGCGCTTCAGCACCGCCAACCGTCTTTGGCAGGCGGCCTATGACAAGGCGCTGGAAGTACTGGCCGCCAACGTTCAGGTCATGCCCTATGTTAGCAAGCCGGTGCTGATCGAAGGCGCCGTCTATCAGGGCATCTGGCAGGAATGCGGACCGCACGAGGCACTGGTCTATCGCAAGTTCCGGCCGGACGTGGCCCGTAACAGCCATATGACCTTTTTCGAATTGCAGCGGGCGGACGGCCAGTTGCCCGCCAACAACAAGATTGTCGAAACCGGCTTTGGCCAGATCCAGATGGTCGTGCCGATCGCTGCCACCGCCTGGGAACTGGCGCGGGCGACCGGCGACAGCGCGCTGCTGGAGGCCAGCTACCGCGCCTGTTCGGCCTGGGATGGCTGGCTGATGCGCTATCGCAATATACGCGGCACCGGACTGGTCGAAGGATTTTGCACCTATGACACCGGCCATGACAACAGCCCGCGCTGGGCCGGCATGCCCAACCAGTGCCCGAACAAGGATGCCCGCACCCATCACCCCATCGCCACCCTGCCCCGTCTGTGCCCGGACCTGTCCGCAACCGTTTATGGCGGGCGCAGGGCCTTGGCCGAAATGGCAAAGGAGCTCGGCAAGACCAGCGAGGCCGACCGCTGGGCAGCGCAGGCCGAGCATATTCGCGGCCTGATCCTTTCCAAACTCTATGTGCCGGAAGATGCGGCCTTCTACGATCTGGATGCCAAGGGCGATTTCGTGCGCGTGCGTTCCGACATTCTCTCGCGCGTCTGCGGCGAACATGTGCCCGACCAGGCGCTGTTCGACATGCTCTGGACCCGGCAACTGCATAATCCGGCAGCCTTCTGGGCACCCTATCCGCTGACGTCGGTGGCAATGGACGACCCTGCCTTTGTCGGATCAATCCCGGCCAACAGCTGGGGCGGCGCCACCCAGGCGCTGACGGCATTGCGCGCCGGCCGCTGGTTCGACCATTATGGCCGCACCGCCGAGTTCAGCCAGATGATGAATCCCTGGTGCGCAGCGCTGATCCGCGACATGACCTTCCGCCAGCAGATGGACCCGCGTACCGGCGCCTTCACCCATGCCGAGGCCGCCGGCTACTCCCCCGCCGCGCTGGTGATGGTCGATTATAGCTGGCGGCTTGTCGGCGTCTGCGAGGAAGCCGACGACCTGCACTGGAATGTCCGCCCCGGCCATGAAGCGGCGCAGGCCACCCGCCTGTCGATGCCGACCGATGCAGGGCGCAGTGCCGCCATGGCCTATCGTGCCGGCGGCGCCGACCTTAACCTTGCGGGCGCAGAAATCGGCCGGATCGAAGGCGGGGCCGCGCGCCTCGTCACCGACAAGCAGGGCAAGCCGCGCCATCTGATCGGCATTGAGCCGAAAGCGCAGACGATCCGGCTGCGCCTGACTGGACAGCCCATGCGCCAACTGACCCTGCACGCCAATGAACGGGTCACGCTGTGAACCGGAGTATCAACCGCCGCAGCCTGATCGCGGGCGCCGCGGCCCTGGCCCTGCCGGTTCCTGCCTGGGCAAGATCGGCAAGCTCCCTCGCCACGCTGGGCGCCGCCAAGGGCATCCGCTTCGGCAGCACGGTCGGCAAGGATAATTTCGCCGACCCCGGCTATCGCGCGCTCAATGCCGCGCAATGCGCGCTGGTCGTGCCGGAAAATGAAATGAAATGGTCGATCACGCGTCCCGATGCGCAGCATTTCGACTTTCGCGCCGCCGACCGGATCGTCGATTGGGCTGGTGCCAACGGCCTTGGCGTGCGCGGCCACACCTTGTTGTGGCACAGCGAGCGATGGATGCCGCAATGGGTGGCGGAGCATGATTATGGCCCCAATCCCAGAGCAGAAGCGGAACGGCTGCTGACCGACCATGTCGCCACGGTCGCCGGCCGCTATGCCGACCGGATCGACAGCTTCGATGTCGTCAACGAAGCGATCGATTCCGAAACCGGGGCGCTGCGCGACACCGCTTTGTCCCGGCATATCGGCGCGTTCGAGACTATCGACATCGCCTTTCGCACCGCGCGCGCGGCAGCGCCCAAGGCCCAATTGGTCTATAATGACTATATGGGCTGGCGCGCAGACGAGGGCGTGCATCGGGATGCGGTGCTGCGCCTGCTGGAACAGATGCGCAAGCGTGGCACGCCCGTCGATGCTCTCGGCATACAAAGCCATCTCGGCAGCAAGTTCAGCGATACGCCGACGGGGCTAGGGTCGTTGGATGAGCCCGCCTTCCGCCGCTTCCTGGATCAGGTCACCGGCATGGGCCTTGGCCTGCTCGTCACGGAAATGGACGTGCATGACAATCCGCTGCCCGGCGCCATCCGTCCGCGCGACGCGCAGGTCGCTGCCCATGCCAAGGCCTATCTCGACCTGATGCTATCCTACCCCCAGACGAAGACGGTGATGTGCTGGGGCCTGTCCGACCGCTATAGCTGGCTCAGCGGCATGCGGCTGCGGCCCGACGGCATGGCCAAGCGGCCCTGCCCCTTCGATGCCGATTTTCACCCCAAGCCGTTCCGCGATGCGATCGCGGCGGCTTTCGCCGCCGCACCAGACCGCAGAAGTTAAAAGTCGCCGGACAGCGAGCCGTCGCTCCGGCGGTCCGCAATCCAGCGCGACCCACTGCTGCGAAAGCCGGTGACCCGGTCAAGCGACCAGGTCGTGCCGCGTGGCGCGCGCAGGCCGACAAAGTCGGCATCCTGCACATCCTCCAGCCGGAAGGCGGCGCGCGGATCGGGCGCGGCCACCGCCACCTCGACATTGCTGAAGCGGATATTGCGCGCATGGCGGACGAAGAAGCCGGTGGCGGGCAGATCGCCGAACATCGTCGCTTCGGGATAGGCCAGTTCGGCCTCGGGCGGACGCACCTTGGCCATCGCCGTCGGCGCACCACCGACATGCTGGAAATGGCAGTCGGCAATCGAGACATCCTCGATCGGGTGATCGATCAGTCCCGCAATCACCGATGGCAGCATATTGGCGCTCGAACTCACCACATTCTGGATGAGGATGCGCTTCATCGTACCGATCGGCACGCCCGCAGGTCCGCGCATCCGCTTGCCCAACCGCAGGAACAGCGGCGCGTCTATGATGCCCCGCATGGTGATGTTGCTGACCGTCACATCCTCGACCACCGCGCCATCGACCGTCTCGAACGCCAGTCCCCGGCTATCCTCGAAGATGCAATTGCTGATCGTGATGTTGCGGAAGCCCCCATTGGTTTCGGTGCCAAACTTGATCCGGCCGTGAATCTTGGGCGCAAAGGATGGCGGCATCTTGCGCCAGCTACCATCCAGCACCGACCCGACTTCATAATTGCCGGTGACGAAACAGTCCGAAATGGTGAGATTTTCGGTAATGCGGGGATGGCCCAGCGCATAGCTGCTCTTGGGGCAGATGCCGTCATCCCACGGGGAATTGACGGTGCAATTGCTGATCCGCACATTGCGGCAGCAATCAATGTCGAACCCGTCGCGGTTGGTGTCTACCAGCACATTGTCGATGGTGAGATTATCGACCCCCGTGGCAAGCAATGCGAACCAGCCGCCCTCCAATATCCTGATGTCGCGCAACAGAACGTTGCGACAATTTTTGAGCGCGATCGCCTTGTTGCCGGTACCGGGACCGGTCGGATCCTTGAGCCAATTATCCTTGCCGTCCCCCCGGCCCAGCCCCTTGCCCCAGATCAGCCCCGGACCAAGGATCGCGATGTCGTTCAGCCCCTCGCCCCAGATCAAGCTGTTGCGCCAATGGCTGTGCCCGAAATCCTGATAGGCCCCCCACTCCCCGATCGGTTCGGCATGGTCATAGCCTTGCGTGTCGGTCGGCGCGGCGGCCAGCAGGACAGCGCCGTCCGCCAGGAACAGCGTGACCCGGCTCTTCATCCGGATCGTATAGCTGGCATAGGAGCCGGCCGGGAAATAGACGGTCCCGCCGCCCAGCCCTGCGACATGATCGATCGCCTTGTTGATCGCGCCGCTATCGATCGCCGTGCCGTCGCCCTTGGCGCCGAACTGGCGGACATCGACGATCCCGCCAACGGCCCCGGCAGCCGATCCCAGGCCCGCACCGGACGCGGCAAAAGCCGGTTGCGCGATCCCGGCCATGCCTGCCAATGCGCCGCCCTGCAGGAAGCTCCGCCGGTCAAAACCCATCATCCATCCCCTTGTCATGATGAAGGCGGGAACAGTCCAACTGTCCCCGCCCTCCTGTCTCATCTTCAGAATTTCAGCGATGCGCCGATGAAGAACTCGGTCCCCAGCACATCATAGGTCGCCGAGAAGGTGTTCGCATTCGGCCCCTGGGTGGTAACCGGCGGCTTGTTGTTGAACATGTTGTTCGCGCCGCCGAAAATCTCCATCCCGTCACGCAGCTTGTAGTTGAACGACAGGTCGAAATAATTCTGATCGTTCAGCACCGGATAGGCAAAGCTGTCGAGGCTCGGCGCGTTCGCCGCCCCCTGACGATGCGGTACGACATAACGGTCGGTCGTGACCTTGCCGATATAGCGATGCCGCAGGCTGAGGCTCAGATCCTCAACATTCCAGGTGATGCGCGACGTCGCCCGCCAGCGCGGCAGCGGCTGCCCGCAGGTCGGGCCATAGGCACCGGCACATTCATTCTTGATGTCGGGCAACGCCGCGACCGGCGTGGACGTGAACTCGTCCAGATAGGTCAGGTTGCTGCTGATATCGAACGAGCTGGTGCTGCCCAGACCCGGAAAGCCGAAACCGACGTCGAAAGAATAGCGCATCGCAAAGTCGATGCCCGACGTCTTGAGCTTGCCGGTATTGGCGTTGCGGATTTGCGCCACATAGGGATCGTTGATCTCGCCCGTATTGGGATTGCGCACGATCGCCCGGCAGAACTCGCTATTGGCGTCCTGAATGACGGTATAGCAGAGGTTGAGCGTGTTCTGCAGACCACCGCCCAACGACGAGATCGCGCCGTCCAGCGAGATATTGAAATAATCGACGCTGAAATAGAGTTTGGGCGCGAAGCTGGGCGTGAACACGGCGCCGACGGTGAACGTGTCGGACTTTTCCGCGCCCAGGTTGACGTTGCCGCCAAAGTCCGCCGGCATGATGTTGTTGGGCTGGACCGCATCGGTGAAGACCGCGCCAGCTGGAACGCCCGTCGCGATGCAGACCGCGCGGACGGCATCGGTCCGCTGCGCCGCCGAAGCGCGCGAGGAACAAGGATCGGTCGCGACACCGACCACGCGGGTCACACCACCATAAAGTTCGTTCACATTGGGCGCACGGATCGCCCGCTGATACTGGCCGCGGAAGGCCAGATCGCGGTTCACCCGCCAGTCGAGCCCGCCCAGATAGGTCCACTGACCGCCAATGCCGGACAGGCTATAGTCGGAATAGCGGAAGCCGCCATTGGCAACCAGGCTCTCCATGAACGGCGTATCGTGGATCAACGGCACGCGCAATTCGCCGAAAATCTCGTTCACCGACACGCTGCCCTTCGTCGGCAGGCCGGGATTGAAACCGGCGACGTCGCCCGAGGCCAGGAAGGAGTCCGGCGTGAAAGTTGCACTGGTCTTGCGCCATTCATAGCCGCTGGAGAAACCGACCGGGCCGGCGGGGAGCTGGAACAGGGTGCCGGTGACACTCGCCTGTGCGACCTGCTGGGTGGCGATGGTCGAGTTTGTGGCGTTGATGCGGATCGCACTCGCGCAGGCTTCGGAAATATTCTGGCCGAAGATGTTGCAGACCGGAGCAGCGCCATTGACCGACAACAATGCCGCCTGCAGCCGGCTACGCGAAATCGCGTTCTGCAGCAGCAGCGTGTCTTCGCTGCGGGCATAGGTATAATAGGCGTCGAACTTGAGATCGGTCAGGACATTGTCCGACACGCTGCCCAGATTACCCTTGAAGCCCCAAGCGCCACGGAACACGTTGCGCCGTTCGCTGGCCAATCGCGGCCCCACCTCGCGATAGCGCCGGCCGGCGGTCAGGACCGCCAGGCCGTCCCCTGCGGTCGTCGTCCGCGTCGCGGTACCGCTGGTGACGGTGGTCGTCCCGGTTTCGGCCAGGTCAAGCTGACGGAGCACTTCCTGCAACTGCGGCGTCAGATAGGGATTATTGACGTCGAACAAGGTGGGCGACCCGACATTGGTCGGCGCCAGCCGGGCATTCACCACATTGCTGCTATAGTGAAGCTCCATATAGCCGGTGATATCATCGGTGAAATCATAATGGCCGAAGCTGTTGATCATCCAGCGCTTCTGCGGCTGGATCAGATAATTGTCGGGCCCCAGATTGAAATCATCCTGCGGCGTGATCTGTGGCCGGGCGGCCGTGCCTTCATCGTTGAAGGTGAAGCCGCGCGACGTCATCGCCGAAAGGCCGGCATTGGCATAGGCGGCATTGAGCGCCGCATTGGAGCCCCCCGCCGCCGGGATACCGGAAAAGCGTCCATTGGGGATATCGCCGCTGCCGCCGGCGACGAAGCCAAGCTCGCCGCCGCCCGCGACACAGCCCAGGCCGGAGGCCGGCGTGAAGGGCGTGCCGGCCCGGTCATGGCCGCCGCTGCCCGGCACGATGCATCCATCGTTGAGCGAGTCATAGGCAAAGCTGCCGCGCTGCCCGCGCGTAATCGAGTTGCGCTTGAGATAGTTGCCCGACACAACCAGATTGCCACGCCCATCAGCGAAATTGCCGCCCATCGTCAGATCGACGGTATAGACGGGCGTCCCGGTGGGACGATCCATGTTAAGCTGGGCGCGCGCTTCCACGCCTTCGAAATCGTCGCGCATGATGAAGTTGACGACGCCGGTGATGGCATCGGAGCCGTAGACGGCCGACGAACCACCCGTCACGATTTCCGTGCGCGCAATCAGGCTCGACGGGATCGTGTTGAGATCGGTAACCTGCTCCGGACCATAAATGGCATAGCGCCGCCCATTGACCAGCACCAGATTGCGGGTCGAACCAAAGCCGCGCAGATTGACGTCGGCAAAGCCGCCGGGAACGGTATTCGAGGTCGCGCTACCCAATTGCGAACCGACCACCTGCGGCAGCTGCGCCAGCGTCTTTTCGACGTTCACATTGCCCGAGAGCTTGATGTCCTCGGAGCCGACCACGCTGACCGGGGTTGAAGCATCGAAGCCATTGCGCGCGATGCGCGATCCGGTGACGACAATATCCGCGGTCGCGGCATCCGAACCGCCTTGCCGCTGCTCAACGGCAGCGACAGCCGGCGTTTCGGCAGAATTTTGCACCTGTGCCAGCGCTGGCACAGTGGGACAAAAAATAAGCGCGGCTCCCGTCAGGAAACGCACGCGCAACGATTGTATCTGCTTCATTCGATCCTCCCCTTCTTTCTTGCAATGACCAGTTGGAGCCTTGACCTGCTCCGCCGTAAATTGCTCGACACGCTTTCGTTAGCGCTATCATTGATGGCCGTGGATTATGCCTCTCCAACCCGCGCGTCAAGTCAAATAGGTGGGCATGATGGTAGCGCGTGACAGACGCAACCAGTCAGCATAGCGTTCGACCATGAATAGCAATGCTTCGTTCAATAATGGCCATGAGCCAACCATTTCTGACGTCGCGGATCGCGCCGGCGTTTCGATCCGCACGGTTTCGCGCGTCCTCAACAATTCGCCGCGGGTCAGTGACGACACCCGAGGACGCATTGAACAAGCTATTGCTGCGCTGAACTTCAGGCCGAGCCTGCGCGCAAGAGCCTTGGCCAAGGGCCGCTCCTTCCTGATCGGCATCGTCCATAATGATCGCAACGCTCTGGTCCTGGACACTGTGCAACGCGGCGTCGGACGAGAAGCGACACGGCGTGGCTATGAGGTCATCTGCCATTCCACGCCGCTGGAAGAAGAAGGCGCGATCGAGGATGTGCTTGCCTTCGCCCGCAGGTCTCGCATCGATGGCCTGATCGTGCTGCCGCCCGTGTCCGGCATCATTGGCTTGCCCCAGGCCTTGCAAGCCGAACAGGTTGCCGCCGTGGCGCTCTCAGCCGTGCCGATCGATGGCTATGGCAGCGTCATATTGTCCCGCGAAGCCGATGCGGCCGGTGCTGTCGCGGATTATCTGGTTGCCCTCGGCCACCAGCGGATCGCGATGGTCACTGGCCCCCAGACCATGATATCCGCCATCGAACGGCGTCGTGGCTTCATCGAAGCACTCGACCGGAATGGGGTTGCCTTCCTCCATGAAATCGAGGGGGATTACAGCTTGGCCTCCGGCGTGGCAGCAGCCGAGCAGCTCCTGTCCCTATCGCCGCTACCCACGGCCATTTTCGCCGCCAATGACATCATGGCCGCAGGCATATTGAAGGTTGCGTCGGAACGCCGCATTTCAGTGCCCTGCCCGCTTTCCGTTGTCGGATTTGACGGCAGCCTGGTCGCAGAATTATTGACGCCGGCGCTGACCACCGTGGCAAGACCATTTGGCGAGATGGCCGAGATAGCGACCCATCAACTCGTCGATCTTGTCGAGGGGCAGCCATTGCCTCATGCAACGCCACCCCCGCTCCGGTTAGTGATCGCTCAGTCAACTGCTGCCGCTCCTATAGGAGACCGTCAGCAGTTCGGAATGACAAATTAAAAGCAGAGCGTCCACAAAGGGTCGTTGTCGTCCTTGGCAAGCATACAAGATATCGGCGCGCGGTAAGGGTACTTCCATCAAACGCCAGTGGGTGAGCACGTCATCGATCGGCCATTGGCATTGTCTCAAAGGGCTTGGAAGAGGCGCCCGTCCAATGCATCAACCGCGTAACGGCGGACTGCGCGCCGCGCACACCGTCGTTCTGGACGAGATAGTATAGGCCATCTCCCAAGGGCTGTATTCCGACATCGGCCTTCTGATACCACCCCCGCACACCCGTCTTCACATCATGAATCCCATCCTGAGCGAGCGGTAGTAGCAGGCCTTTTTCTGGATTCATACCTTGAGGAGAAGCCAGGCCTTGCAAGGCCTGGCGACGTGGCCGGCTGCGGGCATCGAGCGCGAACAGCAGATAATTGGGCCAGTCGGGTTTGGCACCCTGATAGACGCCCATGAACCAGCGTTGCTGGCTTGAATCATAGGCGAGGTTCTGGACGCCATAGCGGGTGTTGCCGGTAAGGACGAAATATTTGCCCCGAGGGGTAGTCGGGCCAGAATGGTGCAGTGCCTGTTCGTCAATCGGCTGCGCCTCTCGGCCCCAGTCCGTCGCGTCATATTGCAGGAGGACCTGATGGTCATTGTCGCTGCGGGCGACGTCGCCATAGATACCGTAGGCGACGGTCAGGTAGAGCGGGCCGTCGCTTCGGCCGAAGGCGGGGCCAAAAGCGACGCCATCGATGCCCGAACAGCCATAGCGATGATCCGCCTTGCCGTCGCCATCGAGATCGGCGGCATAGTCGCGCGTCACTTCGGGCAGATAGACGGCGCGCAGCAGGTCCGTGCCGGCAACAGTCATGCCGACCCGATCGATCCGTGCCCCGTCGATCATCGCGATATAGAAGGCGTCCTGCTTGCCATATTCCAGCGAGCCATAGACCCGTCCGTCGACCGGGTTGAAATCTAGGTCGCCCAGATGCCCCGACCAGCCGGTCAAAGTGCCGACCAGCCGCCCTTCAAAGTCATATTTGGCGAGCATGTCGGTGAAGGAATAATAGATGAAGCCGCCCTTGCGATCGACCGCGATGCCCTGGACATGACCCGAGGCGAAAGGGCCCGCGACCTGCTCGCGCGGCAGGTCGGCAGGCGGAAACGGCGTAGCCGAATGAGCAGACTGGGCAAGGCCAAGCAGAAGTAGCGCAACGATCGCGGACCGCATCATAATCTCCTGATCAGGCGCTGAAGACACGGCGGCCGCGCTCGACCGACATGCGATGGGTGCTGGCGATCCGCGTGCTGCGCGCCTTGATCGTATCGAGGAACAGCCATTCGCCGGTCACCCGATCACGGCTGATGTCTATCATCATATAGCCACGCTGGTGCGTGTTCGCCCATTTGAGTTCGCGATTGGCGGCGACGAAGCCGCGCGCCACCGCCGTCGGATCGCCGCGCAGGTCACCCTCCATGCCACCCGACGTGACCGCCTGTCCGGCAAATTCGACACCGGCGGGCTGGCCATCCTCGACCAGGCCGTAGGCCCAGGCATTGTGGCTGTCGCCCGCCAGCATGATGAGGTCGGAGTCGGCCGCCTGTGCCGACCGGAGCAGGCGCGAGCGGGCAGCGGGATAGCCGTCCCACCGGTCCATCCACATCGGCAGGCCATTTTGCGCCATGCGCACGCTGTTGCGATAGCGTTGGACCAGCTTGGCGTTAGCGTCGGGACGGAGCCAGTCGGTGACATTGGCCGGCATCACCGTACGGCCGATGATCGTACCCATGCCGACCATCTGCCAGGCGGTGGTGCGGGCGTTCGCCCGGAACGCATGGGCCAGCCAGCTTTCCTGGGTGCTGCCCAACATGGTGGCCGATGGGTCCTGCCACACGCCATCATGGAAGGCCTTTAGCGCGGCGTCCGCATCGGGCGCGCTGGCGGCGGCCGTGATGTCGGCCGGGCGCGTACGGGCGAGCAGGCGGGATTCTGTGCGATACAGCGTCGCCAGCGTCCCGATATCATAGGCCTTCCACGGCTCGTCCGACACCGGCATCCATTCGCGATAGACCTGCATTGCGGCGGCGCGGCGGGTGTTCCAGTCGCCTTCCTTGTCGGCCTGATGGTTCTGGGCGCCACCTTCCCAGCTGTCATTGGCCGATTCATGATCGTCCCACAGTGCAACCATCGGCGCCATCTGGTGCAGCCGTTGCAGGTCGGGGTCAGCCCGATAGGTTGCGTAGCGCAGGCGATAGTCGGCAATCGCCAGAATTTCCGTGTCGGGCATCAGCGTGCGCCCCACGATGCCCTGACCGGGCCGTACCGAAGCATTGCCATATTCGTAGATATAGTCGCCGACATGCAGCCACAGGTCGAGATCGTCGCGCGCTGCGGCATGGGCATAGGCGTTGAACCAGCCATAGGGCAGGTTGGAACAGGAAAAGACGCCCAGGCCAAAGCGCGGCACGTCGCCCTGCGGCAGCGTCCGGGTGCGGCCGACCGGCGACTTGCTGCCGTCCGGCGCGACGAAGCGATACCAGTAGCTCGTGCCTGGCTGAAGCCCGTCCACTGTCACTTTCGCTGTCCAGTCACGATAGCCCCCGGTGCGCACCGTGCCGCCGCCGACGATCCGCACGAAATCGGGATCGATCGCGACTTCAACGTCGAGGCGCGCGCTCTCAACCTCGCTCGCAGGGACATAGCGGGTCCATAGCAGCATCGAATCCGCCCCCGGCTCGCCGCTGGCGACCGCATGGGTGAAGCCGCGCGCGCCGATCAGGTCGGCGGCCAGCGCCCGGCCAGCAGGTAGCGCCAGGGCGCCAATGCCCCAGACTCCGCCCAGGATCATGCAGCGGCGGTCGATTTGCATTACCATGATGATGCCTTTTCGATGAGATCAGAAAGGGACGGAGCGGCCCAAGGCCGCTCCGTCCAGTGGGGGAGGATCAGAAGCTGCCCTTGATGCCGATGTTCCACATCGAGCCGTAAATGCTGTACTGGCGCACCCGGCTTTCGACGTTGGAATAGATGACGTCCGGCGCATTGAAGATATTGCGGCCGGCGACGTTCAGCTCGAAATTGGGGCTCAGCTTGTAGCTGAAGCTCACATTCCATAGCTGGCGATCGGTATGATAAAGGACGCCATTGTTGGCGGTGGTCGGCGTGGCGCTCAATGCACTCACCCGATATCGCGACTGCCAGTTACCCGTCAGCTGGAAGTCGAACGGCCCATAGCTGTAGCGCAGGCCCCAGTTGGCCGATTTTTCCGGCGTGTTCACACGCTCCGCATCGGGGAAGAGACGGGTGAAGGAACCGCGCAGGCCCAGCCCCTTGAGGATGCCCGGCAGGAAGGTCAGCTGCTGGTCATATTCGAAGATCAGCCCCTCATTGGTGCTGGTCCCCGGAAGATTCTGCGCGCTTCGGAATGTGTAGCCGGCATATTCATCAGGATCGAAGCCGACGGCGGCGGGATCGACCTCGATCCCGGTGACCTGCATGTCCTTCATGTCGAGGCGATAATAGGACAGACCGATGATGCCTGACGGCTCCAGATAATATTGAAGGCTGGCGAAATATTTGGTCGAATGTTCGGGCTTTAGCAGGGGATTGGGTACATTGACGATCTGTGTATCGTCATTGACCGACACCACGCCGCCCAGATTGCCATAGTCGGGCCGCAGGATCGACTGGCTGAAGGCGATCTGGCCGACCAGACGGCGGCTGAAATCATATTTCATGCCCCCGCTCAGGAACCAGTCGTCATATTCGCCATGGCGGGTTGAATAGGTACCGCCATTATATTGGTAGAGCAGCCCCTCGATCGTGTTGGTCTTGTAGCCTGCCGCCTCGACCTCGCTGGTCGGACGGATATTGGCGACCAGCGCGCCAGTCCTGGTCTTCTCGTAGCGCAGGCCGAGGTCAAAGGTCGCCTTGCCAATGCGCGCCTCCGCCTCGACATAGGCGGCGTAGATATCTTCCTTGACCCGCTTGTTGTTGTCGAGGTCGCGCTTCAGATTGCCGACCGTATCGGCAACGAAATATTCCGGATGCGCCTTGTAGATGTCGTACATCGCGTAATTATTGTCGGCGCGCCAATTCTGGTCGTTGAGGTTACCAGCGTTGAAGCCGATGATCTCGAACTGGTAGCGATTGGTCCAGGGAATGACCGCGGCTGGGTCCTTTTGGCTCAGATCGCCGTTCGGGCCGACATATTGGAACTGGTCATAAGACCCCTCATTGGTGCGCCAGTCATTCACCCGCGCGCCGGCCCCCGCCATCAGCGTCAGCGGCACGTCGCCCACGAACAGCTTGCGCTTGATGTCCAGATTGCCGCCATACATTTCATTGCGGGCGTCCGATTCAGCCGTGCGAATATTGTTGCCGATGTCATCGTCACGGTTGAAGCTGGTCGGATCGCTCCATGACCGACCGGCTGTCTGCTGTAGCGTCCAGGCGTTCGAGCTTTCCGACTCCCGGTCGAGCGTGAAGCCGATACGCGTCAGCCAGCTGTCGGTGCGCTGGAAGAAGCCTTTGGAATTGTCGCGGAAATTGAATTCCGAACTGGAATAGCTGCCGCGCAACGCGACTTCCCAATCGTCATTCTTATATTCGAGCTTGGGCGCCAGCAGCATTGCCGGGGTGCCTGCATAGCGATGCGAATATTGGGTGTGTAGCCGGGTGTTAGTGCCGTTGGGATTGACGACGATATGGGTACCGGTCGAATCCGGCGTGGCATAGGATTTGGTCGTCGTGCCGAAAATCAAATAGGTATATTGGTTGAAATATTCGACCTCGTAGAAAGAATAGCTGCCACGCAGCGACAGCGCGAGTTCATCGGAGAATTTATAATCGACCGATAGGTTGGCGGCGGTACGGCTGGTTTTCTTCGGGCCAGGACGCCACATGACCTGATAGGGGATGACCCGGCCGTCGGCGAGATAGGACCAGTCGGTCTGGACGCGATCCTGCTGGACATAATTGGCATTGTAGCTGGCGCTCAGCGCGACGCCGAGCCTCCCATCCAGAAACACGTCGCCATAGTTGAAGCTGACCGACGGATAGATGCGGGCATGTTTGTCATTATCGGGCAGATAGATTTCGCCGATCCCGGCGTCCGAGGTGCCGACCCCGCCAACCTGGAAGCGCAGTTGGCGCTTCTTCAGCTGAAACGCATATTTGCTGCGCAGGTTGATCGCGCCGCCAGGCGCGTCGGCATCCATGCGGGCGGTCAGCGTGTTGTTCAGCTCGATCGACTCAATGCCGGTGATCGACATCTGCTCGAAACTGTTCTGCCGGCCATTATTGTTGTTGGACGTCGCCGTCGCCATGCGGGCGCCGTCGGTGGTGAAGGTCGAATATTTGGGGTCGAGACCACCAATGCGGACCGCCGTGGCATCGACCTCGGTATAGTCGAGCGAGATGCCGGGCATCTGCTTCATGAATTCGCCGACATCGCCCATGGTCAGCAGGCCGTAATTGTCGGCGGCCACCACGGTCTTGGCATTGGTGGCAGCGCGGCGTTCCATGATCGCGGCCGCCTGCCCCTCGCGCCGGGCGGTGACGGTGATGGCCGAGCCGTCGTCGGTGGAAGAGCCCGCAAAGGTCGGTGCACGCAACGCCACGTCCAGCGTCGCGACTTCACGCGGGCTGACAGTGGCGATCAGTCTTTCGGTCTGGAGGCCGGTATATTTGACGACGATCGTCGCTTCACCGGGCGGAATGTTGGACAAACGAAATTCGCCATTATCCTCGGAATAGACGGTGATCGGCGTGCCTTCGACGCGAATTTCCGCGTTGCGCAGATATTCGCCGGTGACCGTGTTGAACACGCGGCCGCGCACCATGCCATTGCCGACGCTGGCTTCCGGGCGCGCCGAGCGCAGGGTGATGACATTGCCGTCGTCCGATCCAACCCGCAGCGGCGTGCCTGCGATCAGGCGGCGCAACGCTTCGCGCACGTCCATCCGCCCCTTGATTGCGGGCGTGTTGATGCCGGCCAGATCACGGGCCGGGGCTACGATCTGCACTTGTGCCTGTCGGGCCAGTTCGGGGATGGCACGGACGGCGGGCTGGGCGGGTATGTCGAAGAGGCGTTCCTGCGCATGGGCCGGCACGGCCACGGCAAGCGCAACGACAGAAGCCCCACAAGTGAGGAGAGAATGACGCGAATACATTAGCTGGTAGCCCCCTGCTGGCCGCGCGCTGCACGGCGTTCGACCCTAAGAGGTGGGAGGCCGGCGGTTCCGCTAATGCGGGGTCAATTTTTTTTCGACTGCGCTGTGCGGCTCAGGATGAGGTCATGGTCCTGCCGGACCAGGCGAGCATCGAAGATGGTCGAAATGGCGCGACTGAAGCCAGCGGGATCATTGGCTGTAAACAGACCCGTTACAGGTTCGCGCGCCAGTGCCGCGTCCGGTATAAGGATGCGGGTTTCGCTGTAACGGGCAAAGGCATTGGCCGCCTGCTGCAAGGTCTCGCCCTCGAAGGCCAGTTTCCCGTCGCGCCAGGCCAGCTCCCGGTTGATGCGCTCGGGCGAGATCGGTTCGGGCCGTTCCGCGACGAACAGGCTGGTTGCCGCATTGGCCATGACCATGTGGGTATTGCCAGCCAGGGCAACGACCTGACCGCTCATGGGATTGACCGCAGGCAGTTCGACCAGTCCCTGATGCACCAATATGTCGACAGGCGCCTTGGCCAGCTTGCGGACGCGAAAGCCGGCCTGCGCTGTGCGCAATCGGCGACCGCCGACCTCGACAATGAATGGGCGCCGCTCGTCGCGTGCGACCGAGAAATAGACTTCGCCATCTAGCAGCGAGACCAGACGTTCCTTTTCACCATAGAGGATCCGGATGCGGCTGTCGGTATTCAGCAGGGCGGTCGACCCGTCCTCCAGCGGCACCAGTCGCATCTCGCCGCGGCCGGTGCGGATTTCCGCGCCCGATGCTGGCATGCCGACGGTCAATGCGGCCATGCCCGCCATGGCGGCCAGCGCACCACCGCCGATGCCGAGCAAATGTCGTCGCGACAGGCCGCGCTGTTTTTTCGGCTCGAACACACGAGGGTCGAAATCTGGGCCCAGCGCCTGCGCGGACTCACTCATCAACGACAATGCCTGGGCACGCAGCAGGGCACCCTTATGGCGCGGATCGGCGGCCAGCCATTGCTTGAGTTCGGCATCCTGCGCCGCAGACAGCGCGCCACGATCCAGCCGCGCCGCCCAATCGGACGCGGTTTGGTCAATGCTGCGACTGTCTTCTTGTCCGGCCATCAACTGCGCGCGTCTCCGTTGTCACATCCCTAGAGGTTTGGGGCAGCGTCTTTCCACCACGACCGAACCAGTCAATCAAAAATCGGATGCCGCGCGAAATATGCGTCTCGACCGTATTTTCCGATATACCCATCTGCGCCGCGATTGCGCGCTGAGGCAGGCCCTCGACCCGGCGCAGGATGAACGCCTCACGCGTCTTGAGCGGCATGGCCGCGATCGCGCAGGCCAGCTGGCGCAATTCATCCCGGTCGATCGCCGTCTGCTCGGGTGATGCGGTATCGTCAGGGTGGTCCAGATGGTCAAGATTGTCGACCGCGTGGATGGGAACGATCCGCGCACGGCGGACATGGCGGGTTACCACAGACCGGGCTACCTGGAACAGATAGGCCCGGGGATAGGCGATGGTGTCGACCCGCTCCATCTCCGCGAAGATGCTGTAGGACTCCTGAATGATATCGTCGGGTTCGAGGCCGCCCAATGGCCGACGCGCAAGCCAGCCGCGCAAGGCAGGCTCATGCGGCAAGATATTGCGCAGCAGCCAGCGCGCTCTTTCCCTGTCCGTTCCGCTCATCCCAGTTCCGCGACCGTTTATTATGACGAAGTGTCGATTCTGGGGGTGGCTAGAGGGAAAATGTGACAAACAGACTGCGGGGCCGACATCTTCGAAACGTGCGACCCATCTTTTCGAGGGCGGTGCGTTCAAACTGCCAGCATCCTTGGGTGCCCCCTTTCAGCTTACACTGCGGGAGAAGCACGGCCTTAATCGAATCTAACAAGCAGACCGTCAGCACTTGGCGATTGAAAATCGACCTCCGAACGGCAGCAATGGGTCGACAGCCGGGATGAATACTACGCGCCCATCTAAGCCATTCGCCCGCAAAATTACTATGCTTGGAAACGGACCGTCAATTTTTAAGGACAAATCCCTCCCCGGGTGCCCGGCTGTCTGTCCGGTACGCGCTCGACCAGTTCGACACGACAATGCGCAGCAAAGCACATCACGACGCTGGCGACAGCCGCAGCCACACCTCATGATCTTGTGGGAACACCGGGCGCAGAATCAAGGCCTGCCCCTTCACGCCTCGTTACCCTGGAACTCTTCGAGGCGACGGCCCTGACCGCCTTCGTCATCAAAGTTGGCAGGGTCGAGCCACGCCTGCAACCCTGCCGACACGCCGGGCCACTCGGTATCGGTAATCGCGAACCAGGCAGTGTCACGGTTCTCGCCCTTCACCACCATATGCTGACGGAAAACGCCCTCGAAGATGAACCCGAAACGCAGCGCCGCGCGCTTCGATGGTTGATTGCGATCGTCGCACTTCCATTCGAGCCGACGATAGCCGAGTTGATCAAAGGCGTAAGACGCGAACAGATAGAAGGCTTCCGTTGCTGCGCGTGTGCGGGCCAGCGCCGGCCCCCACAATATGTTGCCGATTTCGATGACGCCGTGAGTGGTGTCGATCCGCATCAAGGATTGTCGACCTTCCGCGCGTCCGGTTGCTTTGTCGACCACGGCAAAGAACAGGGGATCGGTGGAAGCGGCAGATCGCTCGATCCAGTCCGCAAACTCCTTCTCGTCGATGGGCGGTTGATCGAACAGATAACGAAACCGTTCTTCCGCCCCCGCTTCAAGCGCCGACCGGAGCAGATCCTTGCTATGCTTCGGTTCCAGCGGTTCAAGCCGTGCATAACGCCCGTCGAGAGCGACACTACGAGGACGTGGTGCGCCGTTCCAATCAGCCATACTCATATCGCTCTCCGCATCAGACGGGAGATACCCGTGTTGTTCGCCATAAAGTTCGTTGCCTACCGTGACCGAGCACTACGATCCAATCGACTGTTGGACGGTCTTATAAATCCAATTTATCAAGAGCCATGTCTCGGAATCATCCCCCATTGCTCGCAATCAGGGCGTTCGAAGCGATCTCTCGCTGCGGTACGTTCACTGCGGCGGCTCATGAGTTGGGGACCACGCAGGCCGCGATCAGCAATCAGATCAAGGTGCTGGAGGGGCGCCTGGGATTGCGGCTCTTTGAGCGTCATGGCCGACGGGCCATGTTGACAGATGACGCCCGGCGCGTAGCCGCTCGTCTCTGCAAGGCATTCGATGAGATCGAAGCGGCTTTCACGGAGCTGCGTGAAAGTGAAGAGGCGGTGTTGCGGATCACGGCCAGCAACACCTTCACCGAACGCCTGCTGGCGCGCCACATCGACAGCTTTCAGGCAGTGCACCCCGAACTTGAAATTCGACTCAATGTCGGCAACCGCTACGTCGACTTCGGCACCGAGCAAGTCGACGTGGCGATCCGCTGGGGTGGAGGCGTGTGGCCTGGCTTAGCATCCGATCACCTGCTTAAACTCGACTTTACGCCAATGTGCGCGCCAAGGATTGGGTTTCCGTGAACAGATGCCGCGCATGGGCAACGGATACATCCGGCTTGAACCCATGGATGATGAGGTCGAGCTTACCGGTCGCCAGTCTTTTGAACATATCGTCGGTGTAGCCGGATATTTCGACCTGACATCCCGGCGCGGTCTTGCCGATCGATGGCAGTATGGGAAAAAGGACCGACAGCATGCCATAGTCCGTCGCAGCGATGGAAAATCGGCGTTCCAGTGTTGCTGGATCGAAATCCGCGGGTTGCAACACAGCCGCCGTTATCGCCATCCACTCTTCGAGAGGTTTGGCTAATTCCATGCCGCGTTGAGTCAGCGCCATGCCTCGACTGGTCCGGACCAGAAGCGGATCGGATAGAAGCTTACGCAGCTCACTCAAAGCTCGGCTGACTGTCGGCTGGCTTAGCCCCGGCGCATGGCTGTCCGACTGACACTCTGCGTCTGAAGTAAAACAGAAAGAGTTGGCAACAAATTGATATCAAACGCCTTCATTGCTGACTCCGGCTTTGCGAATAAGCCGCGTTAGCGCTGAAAGGTTGGTGTTTCAATGGAGCGGAAGGGTGGCTGTACTGCACTATGTTCGACTTAAAATTGGAAACGGCATTTTCCACAATCATCCGCTCACGCCTGCTTGCCTTCTTGCTGCCGCTTCTGGCATCGAGTTATGGAAAGCAGACGGACCGCTCCTGGGACCCCAAATTTGGCGTCTGAGCGCCCGCAAAGGGGCGGGCGCAGAAGTGCCTCTACGTGCCGGCCGCGAGCGTGGCCGCCAGTCACCAAATTCGCCGTTCCATGTATGATCCGGTCAAAATGAGCCTACGGTCCGCTTTCCCCTCTGGAGCACGTTCGCCTGCGGCGCCCGGCGGATTCGAAGATCGATCACGACACCAACGGCATTTTGTAGTAACGATAAGCGATTGACTGCTAATCAAATCGTAACTACAAAATGCTATGATCATCGTATGGGATGAGCCGAAGCGGCAAGCGAACCTCGTCAAGCACGGGATCGACTTTGCCGATGTGGGCGAAGGGTTCTTCCTCTCCGCCCTGGTCATGCCTGCGAAGGATGGACGCTTTGCCGCCATCGGTGAGATGAACGGTAAGATCACGGTGATTTTCGCTGTGCTGGGCACCGAAGGCGTCTCGATCATCTCGGCCCGCCCGGCCAGCATTACGGAACGGAGGCTCTTGCCATGACCTACCCGAAAAACGCCGCTCTCGGTTACACCAAGGCCGATATGGATGCGGTCAGCAATAATCCTGAATGGACTGCTGAGGATTTCGCCAGGGCCAAGCCTTTCGCTGAGGCCTTCCCGGATCTCGCAAAGTCGATTCGTGCACGCGGTCCGCAGAAAGCCCCGAAAAAGGTTAGTACCACACTGCGCCTTTCGCCCGAGGTGATCGAGCATTTCAAATCCGGCGGCCCGGGTTGGCAGTCACGGATCGATGCAGCACTCAAGGATTGGGTGGCTGCACACTGAGGCCGACAGCGCCCATCCGCCCGGAAGGGCGAAGACAAGCTGCCGGACCGCTCCTGGAGAGCTGAGCACGACCGCTCACGTCGGTATAGGGTCGCTGTCAGGCGAAGAGCTTTGGGAAAAGCGTATCCTGGGTGTCACTCGAGAAACGAAGTGATACCGGCCCCTTCGGGGTATCGGACGCCAGCAGTCCAGCGTCGGTGAGTTCCTTTAGGACGCGTCGCGCGCTGCGCTCGGGCAGACCCGTAAGGCGCGGAGCTGCACCCCGCTCGAATTCTCCTCGAATAAGGGCTTCCTGGAGTAACCAGTTACTCTCCGGAGACAAGCCATCTGTGATCAACACATGGCGCTCAAGCCGCTTCGATAGGGTGTCGAGTTCGAAGACGCCCGACATGTAGCTGATTTGATCGAGACAGACTTTGAGAAACCACTCAGCAAATCCCACCAGATGCGCTTCGGAAAGGTTTCCCCGGCCATCGCGATCTCCCTGGCGCGGTGCATCGGCTAAGGCCATGTATTTGCGATATTCTGTCCGGCCAGCATCTCCGGGCTCCAGCCCGCGCGCAAGCCCTCGAGATACCGACCATAGCCCGTGCGCGCCGATCCCTGCCTTGAGCGCCATGGCGTGGCTCATCAACCGACTAACCCGGCCATTGCCATCGGGAAAGGGGTGAATCCAATTGAACCGGTGGTGTGCTGTTGCCAGTGCCAGTATACGCTTTGCTTTCCCGGCTCCCACTGCGGTCAAGCGCATTCCATCCTTGGGTTCAAAGGCAAACCGCGAGAAGAAATAGCTCATGAAATCGGCCACTCTGGCCGACGATGGCGGAGTGTGGCGGCCGATCTGGACATCGTGCTCGGCCCTTGATCGCCATTCGCCCGGCGTCATGACAAAGCTTCGCTCCCCACCGCGCACGGTGAGCATGTCGATCGAGGCATCCGCGTAGAAATCGCGGTGCAGTTGCAGGATAAAATTTGGGTCGGCAGGATCGGGAAGTTCGCCATGAATGGCAGCGCGATCGATGGCTTCCTGTACGCGGTAATGCGCGGCAGCTTCGGCCATGAGATCTCGTTGATCGTCATCGCGTTCGCCGGCCAACGCGCGCTCGATATCCCGTGGACGGGTGCGGTGCCCCTCGATGAGGTTACTGTAGTAGGTGTTCATCACTCGCACGAGGCTGGCTAGATGGAGTGCGGTCTGCGGATGAAGTGCTCGCCCGAGACCTTCGGCCCTGGCTGCTATTTCGACGACGAGATCCGGCAAATCACCGGCCGGTGCATCGATCCGTGCAGGCTCGATCTGTGTGGGGGATTCGACGTTCACTGCCACAGTTTTGGCCGATCCTTCTAGCCGGTTCTCTTATGCTCACATTAGCCCAAGAATAGCCGTTTTCCCAGCCTTTATGCTTTACTTTCAGCACTGCCTGATGGGCTATGGAGTGGCAATTTGGCCGGTCATTTGGCCGATCTTCTTGCCAAAGTTCGCCCTCCGTCGCGGCACCCCGTTCCGACAGGCCTACGCTTCGGTTGCACTTGACGCCCATTTCGCAACAGTAGGCAGCCGTGCCGATATCGTCCGAAGCGCCATGGCCCCCAATCCGCATGATGCCACCAACAAGCCGCTGGAGCGAGGTCCCAGCGATCTTTCCGACCACGGCTTGGACATCATTCCGGGTCAGCCGACCCAGGGCATCAAGGTGAAGACGCGGGATTTTCGTTAAATGGCGGCAGGAGCTGCTGCAATCGAGCCGCCATTTCCATCGGCGACACGCAGCACGGGATAAGGATCATCGCCAAGCAGTATGCCGATGAGCTCGCGCCGCGTGCCGCGTGGCATGTCATTTGCGCCTTGCGGGCTTGCACGCGGATCGGGCCTCGGCCCCGTTCTGGTCCTGATTTTCGAACACCCAGTTGAGATAGGCGGCGATGCGGATAACCTTGCGGTTCGAACGCGGTGGGATGACCGGCAAAATGTTGCTCAGGAGCAGGTTCTCGCGGAAGCGGTCGCCATCATAGCCTTTGTCGGCAAGCAAGGCGCCCCACATGCCGAGCGCGGCATTTTTCGGGAAATTTCTGCTCCTGTGAGGCATTCGCACCTCCTGGGCTCGAAGTCGCTAGACGGGCGTCCGACACATTTTCGACGAGGGGGGAATTCCATCATGCCCAGCACCCGATTGACCAGGCTCAAGCGCCTGCGTCTCAAACTCGACATCGACCGGCCCGCCGCGCATGCGGGTGAAAGCAGGGTGTCTCACACCTCCCGCGTCGCCCAGCCGACCGCCAGCGCGCCCGACAGCCAATCGCGCCCGTCAAGGCTGAGCCTCCGCCGTGCCGCAATGGCGCGCGGTGGCGCGCGTCGCTGACCGCCCTCCGTCCCGCAGGCTTGATGCCATGGGCACGCACGCGCCGATGCTCCGCCTCTCCCGTCCGCCAGGGAACAGCCACAAGCCCCCGCCTCCGCGCATTCGCCAGGCCCCGGCGCGGGTAGCGGAAGAATCCGCGGCGTCCACGCGCATTCATCGCATTGTCCATGATCTGTTGGGGATTTTGTCATAGGCCGCGCCGCGATGATGTGCGAATCGCTCATGCCGCGCCTTTTCCGGACCATCCTCCCTCTCCTGTGCATGATCGCATGCATGGTGATGATGGCACTTGGATGGTCCTCCCCCGCCGCCGCGGAAATGCTGCGGATCGGCCATCCTTTATGCCATGCCGTGAGCCAGGCGGTGGCGCAGGGCGATCGCGCGCCTTCCCCCTTCGCCTGTCGCGGCGCGCCTCTAGGATATCAGAAGGGAACACTCTGGCTTCGCGCGACGCTGCCCGCTCGCGCAGGGGAGCCCGACGACCTGTCGCTGATCGTCCACAGCTCGCGTTTCGATCGTCTCGGCGTCGCATTCACCTTTGCCGATGGCGCGGTGGAGCGCCAGCATGTGCGCAGCGGTGATTTCGGGCCCCATTGGCGGGCCGGCGGACAGCTTGCCTTTCGCGCGCCGCGCCGCGACGCCGCGCTCACGGCCGTGACCCTGCGGTTCGACAAGGTGGCGAGTGCGCGCCTGCTGCGCATCAGGCTCGTCGGCGAGGCGCAGAAAGCACCCAGACGGCCGCGCTTCATCATCACGCCCGGCCAGACTGGCGACGTTACCCAAGCGCCGGCCCTGCTGCACGGGCAGGAAAGCGGCGTCGTGCTCGCCGACAAAGCTTATGACAGCAATGCTTTACGGACAATCATCGCGAAAATGGGCCCGAAGCGGTCATACCTTCAAACCGCTGCCGTAAGGTCGCCATCCCGCATGACACGCTGATCTACAAACACCGCAATCGTATCGAACGATGCTTCGGCAGGCTCAAACACTTCCGCCGCTTCGCAACACGCTACGATCGCCGCACCATCCACTTCGCCGGCTTCACAAACCGCGACGCCGCCACGATCTGTTTACTCTGAATGTCGATCCGCGCCAGGATTGTCAGCGGGCAGGCGGATTGAAGTGCGGCAAGTGCCCTGAATGTTCTGCGCATAATCGACCCTAACCCCAAAATTGTGAAACCAAGAAATGCATCACAAATAGCTGGCAAAGAGCAATGCACCGTCCAGCGGATCGCCCAACTTAGGGCTCAACCGCCCCACCGTTCGCGCCCGCAGCCAAGGCTGCATGCGATCGGCCAATCCGCCGACCAGCGTGCAGCGGCTAGCTCCGCGTTCAAAAATTGTCTCGATGAACCGTTCGATATGCTGGACCGCATCCTCGACGATCGAACGAGCAATGGCATCATCCGCTTCAGCGTAGTCCATCACCAGAGGCGCAAAACTGCCGTAGTCCTTAGGCGTAGCCTTATCCATCCAGCCGATCGCCTTCGTTGTGTCATGATCGAACCGCTCTGTTACCGCTCGGCTCAGAGGAGTGGCCTGTGATCGCCCGTCCAATGCGCGCAGAGCATGGCGCATTGCGCTCAAGCCCAGTGCAGCGCCGCTGCCCTCATCTGATATAGGGAAACCATAGCCACCGATGGTAAAGTCCCGGCCACCTGCGCGCACCTGCGCGATACTCCCCGTTCCTAAAATAAGGATTGCCCCATCTGCGCCGCCATGCGCCCCTAAGTTGGCGATGAAGGCGTCCGTCCCATAATTGACTGAGGCAAAGGGAAAGGCGAACCTCTCCAGCGCGTCGCGCACACCCGGTCGAGAAATGCCGGCAATGCCCATGCCCGCACGGATCGTTTCTACCTGCATCGAAGAAAGTCCCGCTTCAGCGATCGCTTGATTGGATACCGCGCACAATGTCGTATAGAGCGCTTCCAGGCCGATCCGAGCATTGGCCGTTCCGCCCTGTCCTGTGCCGATCACATTGCCTTCACTGTCGATCAGCCGCGCACGGCAATTACTGCCACCCGCATCGATGCCCAAAAAATAGCTCATGATGGAACTTCCTTTTGCTGTTCGCCCCAATGGCGCGCCCGCACTGTCTGGCCGATGCCGGGATTGCACTGGTTGCGCGGGTCGATCTGGCGATAGAAATCCGCAAGATCGGGCTTTGCCTTGTAGAGATGGCCAACATTATGTTCGGCTGGATATTCCGCACCGCGCTCATCGAGCAGCGCCCAGATGCGATGCTCGAAAGCCAGCAGGTCTACGCCTTTACGAACGATATAATCCTGATGGAACACATGGCACATAAAATGGCCATAATAGAGGCTATGGATGCTCTGCGCCGCCAGATCCGGCGGCAATTTCTCCTGCCATTCCGGTATATTGCGCGGCAAAGCTACGTCCAGTGGCACGATATCCTCGACTTCGCGAGCATGCACTGCGCGATAACGCACCGCCGCCCCCGCCGCGACGAAGCGATGCAGGAACGCCTTGGCCGCCAGCGCTGGGCTACACTCAAAATACCCCCCCTCGCCGGCGGCAAATAGATCGGTGAGTAAAGCGCGGGTATCCGCAACCGCCGCCAACGGCATCTTGAGCAGCAGATGATGCTCGAACCTATTGCGCCAGGCGCGCATCTCAGGCGGCAGATGATCGGGCAGCATCCGGCCGATACGCTGCATTATCCGGTCGCTAAACCCCGCCCCGACAAGGGGAAGCGCATCAACCCGTGATTTCAATGCAAACAACCGGGGCAGCCGGTCCGTCCCCAGCCGCTCGATCGCGATGAACATGTCCTTGCCATAACCATCGGCAATGTCGAACGCGTCGCGGTGCATATATTCGCCCGCCACCGGCAGAAGGCTGAATTCACCCAATATGGTGCGCCGTATCGCCGTCAACTGTGCGGGATCATTGGTCCCGATATAGAAGGTGGTGGCGCCTTCTTCCTTCACGAAACTGTCCAGCCGCACGGCAAAGACGATGATCTTGCCGGCGCTGCCCGCCGCTTCATACAGGCATCGACTGTCGGCATTGAATCGAGCGGGCGTCGCGCTGTCGATATCGCGCACATGGCCGGTATAACCACAGTCATGCGCCCATCGATCCGCCGCCGCATCGACATCGTCGGGCCGGAAGTCGCCACTCTCCAGCCGCCGCAGCATCTCTTCGGGATCATCGCCCAGCGCCACGCCCAGATGATTGACCAGCCGCAACGCCCCGTCCGCGCCGATCTGGCCATAGAGACTGAGCTGCGTATAGGCAGGCCCGCGCTGCACCAGCGATCCGCCCGAATTATTGCACACGCCTCCCACCACCGACGCGCCGAAGCAGGAGGAGCCGATCACCGAATGCGGCTCTCGCCCCAGCGGCGCCAGCGCCTTTTCCAGCGCATAAAGCGTCGTACCGGGCAGGCAGACGACTTGCGCACCATTGCGGATAAGATGCAGCCCGTTGATCCGCGTTGTGCTGATGATCACGCAGCCGCCGGGATAACCATCGCCATTGGGCGTCGATCCGCCGGTCAGCCCGGTATTGGACGCCTGCATAATGATCGACACATCTGCCGCCACACAGGCCTGCGCCACTCGCCACTGCTCGACCAGACTGCCCGGCCGCACTACTGCCAGCGCAGCGCCCGATCCGGTACGATAGCCATGGCGATAGCGCGCGGTCGCCTGTGAGCCAGTCAGCACATGGCGCGCGCCCACGATCGCGCGCAGCCGGGGCAGCAGGCCCCTCATTCGCTGCTCTCCTCCATCTCCCCATTGATCCAGGTCCGCCGCACCTGCCGGTCGCAGTCCATATGAACAAGATCCGCGCACAGCCCAGGCGCTATCGCGCCTTTGCGATCCTCCAGCCGCAAAAAGCGCGCCGGATTGCCGCTCGCCATGCGCGACGCTTCAACCATGGAACAGCCCATCATGTCTATCGTGTTGCGAAACGCCTGCGCCATATTGAGCGCCGATCCCGCCAGCGTTCCGTCCGGCCCGCGGCATATGCCATCCACGACATGGATAGACTGTCCCATCAGGGTGAAGCTACGCTGCGCACCTCCCACCGGCGGCATCGCGTCCGTCACCAACATCGCACCCTCTAGTCCGCGCGCAGCAATTGCCACACGCAGGGTCGCTGGATGCACATGTACTCCATCGACGATCAGGCCGAAATGGCTGCTCCGATCCAGCAATGCGGCCGCCACCATGCCCGGCTCCCTGCTTCCCATCTGCGTCATCGCGTTGAACAGATGGGTGAAGCCGTTCAAGCCTTCGCTTAGCGCCGCGACCGTCTGGTCATAATCAGCCAGGCTATGCCCCGCCGCGACCAGAACCCCCGCATCACGCAACGCCCGGATAGCCCCCGACGGTGCCAGTTCCGGCGCCAGCGTCACGATCCGCCGCCCGATCGTCGGCCGCGTCAGCCGCTCCAGCACCTTGGGATCGATGGCGGTGAATTTGGCGGCGTCATGAATGCCTTTCTTCACCGGGTTGAGGTGCGGCCCCTCGATATGCAGGCCCAGGACGCCGGGCACGCCCTGCACGAGCGCAGCTTCTCCTGCCGCGATTACCGCATCGACCACATCCGCATCATCGCTGATCAACGTCGGCAACAGACCCGTCGTCCCGAACCGCCGATGCGCGCTCGCAATCGCGCGGATGCCCTCCACATCAGGCTGATCATTCAACAGTATGTTGCCGCCGCCATTGACCTGCGTGTCGATAAAGCCGGGTAGCAGCCATCCGCCCTCCAGCGCTACCGTATCATATCCTGCTGGCACCGCGTCCCGCGCCACGATGCCAAGGATATGCCCGCCTTCAAGCAGCAGCGCGCCATCATCGGCAATCCCATCCGGCTGCACGATCGCTGCACCGACAAGCGCCTGCCCGTTCATAGCGTCCGCGTCACCTTAGCCAGATGCGGCGGCGCGTCGGGATTATACCCGCGCGCCAGCGACAGCGCATTGGCGAGGCCATAGAAGCTCTGTATTTGCGCGATCGCATTCAGCACCGGATGCACATCCCATTGCCCCGGCAACGCCAGCGTCGCCGCCGCCACATCATCAGGATGGCCCACCGCAATCACCTGCGCCCCACGCGCCCGGAAATCCTCCAGCCGTTCGCGCAGCCCGGCCCGCGCCGCATCGATCGGTCCCAGCGCCAACACCGGATCACCCTCGCCGATCAACGTCATGGGCCCATGCGCCACCTCCGCAATGCTGAACGCCTCGGCATGCAGGCTCGACGTTTCCTTGAACTTCAGCGCCGCTTCCCCCGCGATCGGCAGGGTCAGGCCGCGCCCCAGCACCAGCATATTGCCTGGCTCTTTCAGCAACGGCACAGCCCCGGTCCAGTCGGCCGCAACCGCCGCCTCCAGCACATCGCCGACAGACGCCAAAGCCGCCAGCAACGCCTTGTCCTCGCTCCATTCCGCCGCCAGGTGCGCCAACGCGACCAACGTACCGATGAAGCTCTTGGTCGCCGCCACGCTGGTTTCCGGGCCAGCATGGATGGGAATGCAGATATCCGCCAACTCCGCCAGCGGCGACGCATCATCATTGACGATGGTGACCACCAGCGCGCCCTGCCGCTGCGCATCCACCGCTGCGGCGATCAGGTCCGGGCTGCGCCCCGACTGCGAAATGGCAATCAGCGGCACGCCTTTGAAGCGCGGCGACGTCGCCTTGTACAACGAGCCAATCGATGGCGCATGACTCAATGTCGGCAAGCCCGCCCGCGTTTCCAGCAGCACCTTGGCAAAGGCCGCCGCCTGATCCGAACTGCCCCGCGCCAGCGTTGCGGCAAAGGGCGGCGCCAGCACGCGCAGCCGCTGCCCAACCTCCCGCATCAGACCGGCATTGCGCGCAATCTGCGCCGCACAGCGTTCCGGCGCTTCAGCCGCCTCACGCGCCATCAGCGTGGTACGGCTCTTATCCTGTATCGCGATCATGCCGAAACAATACCAAATGAACGAAAAAAGGCAATTGGATTTATTTTGGTTGCATCGAAATGCGACAAGGACAATACCACATGCCAGAAGCGCCGCTTGCACACATACTGCCTGCTGCGCATGAAGTTGAACCGATTAAAGCCGGGCGTCAACGACCGGCCACGGAGTGTCCATGAGTACCGAAACCATCGATCCGCGCTATGTCGACATCGACCAATGGCCGACCATTCGCGCGGTCGAAGCGATGCTGGAAGGGCAGATGGCCGCCATCGCGGCCATCGGATCGCAGGCGAAGGCCATCGCACTGGCCTCCGAAGCCGCCGCCGCGCGCCTCGGCACGCAGGGGCGACTGGTCTATGTCGGCGCCGGCACCTCCGGCCGCATCGCGGTACAGGATGGCGTCGAACTTTATCCCACTTATAACTGGCCGCAAGAACGCCTCTTATTCCTAATGGCGGGTGGCCTAGCAGCGCTCACCGAAGCGGCCGAAGGGGCGGAGGATGATGCGGACGCAGCCCGCGCCGAAATCGCCGATGCCGCCGTCGGCCCGCAGGATGTGGTGATCGGTGTCGCCGCCAGCGGACGCACCCCCTACACGCTCGCCGCCATCGCTGCCGCTCGAGAGGCTGGCGCGCTGACCATTGCCGTCGCCAACAATTGCGATACCGCTCTGCCCGCCGCCGCCGACCACGGGCTAGTCGCGGAAACCGGCACCGAAATCGTCGCCGGCTCCACCCGGATGAAGGCGGGCACCGCGCAAAAGGCGACGCTCAACATCCTGTCCACCGCAATCATGCTGCGCATGGGCCTCGTCTATCGCGGCCGTATGGTCAACATGCGCATTTCCAACGAAAAGCTGCGCTTGCGTGGAGAGGCCATGGTGCGCGACATTGCCGATGTGGACATGGCCGCCGCATCGCGCGCACTCGATGCAGCGGGACAGGACATCAAGCAGGCGGTGCTTGTTGCCATGGGGGTAGCAACGCACGAAGCGCACCGTCTTCTTGAAATCCACGGCCAGAATCTGCCGGACGCGATGCGCGCCGCGCAAGGGGGGGAATAGGGGGACATGCGGGAAAAACTGGTCGCACGGGGGGAAGACGGGACGCCGCTCTACCTGCAACTGGCGCGCAATCTGCGCGATCATATCGAAAGCGGCGGGATCATACCGGGCAACGCCCTGCCGTCCGAACGCGACCTCAGCGAAATGGCCGGCATTTCGCGCGTCACCGTGCGCAAAGCGATCGAACAGCTGATCGAGGAAGGCGTGCTGTTCCGCAAGCAGGGTTCCGGCACCTTCGTCGCCCGCCGGATCGAAACGCCCGCCTCCGTCCTGTCCAGTTTCACCCATGATGCCCTGTCACGCGGCGAAGATCCCGGCGTCATCTGGATGATGAAAAGCTATGCCCAGCCGACCGAGGAAGAGGCCGCCGCGCTTTCTATTTCCCCGTCCGCCCGCGTCGCCCGCCTTGGCCGCGTGCGCCTATCGGGCGGCGAGCCGCTGGCGATCGAACATGCCATCGTTCCGGCCGATTGCCTGCCCGACCTCACGACCATCGGCGACTCCCTCTATGAGGCGATGGGCCGGGCCGGTTTCCGTCCTACCTCCGGCACGCAGCGCGTCCGAGCCTCGCTCGCCACGCCGACCGAAGCCGGCCTGCTCTGTGTCCGCCAGAATAGCGAAGTGCTGCGTATCGAACGCATCACCCGCATCCCCGGTGGCCGGGCGGTCGAATTTACCCGCTCCGTCTATCGCGGCGACCGCTATGACTTTGTGACTGAACTCAAGGAAATCGGCTGAATGACAGCATCGATCGCCGCCGATCTGACCGAAGGCCCCACGCCAGAGCGCCCGCCGCTCCGCACGCTGGGCCTCTATCTCCTCCTCGGTTTTTCCGCCGGCCTGCCCTTCTACATGTTCAATGCGGTGCTGACGCTGCGGCTCGCGCGGCATGGCATCGACATCGTCATCATCGGCTTCTTTGCGTGGATCGCGCTGCTGCCGACCTTCAAATTCGTCTGGGCGCCTTTGCTGGATCGCTACAGCGTACCCGGCTTCTCCCATTTCTGGGGCAGGCGGCGCGGCTGGATCATGCTGTCGCAACTCGGCATCTTCTTCTCCATGGTCGCCATGGCTTTCACCTCCAGCGACCAGAGCCTGCCGCTTACAGCGCTCTTCGCGATCCTGCTCGCCTTCTGGACGACCACGTTGGAAGTCGCGGCCGATGGCTGGCGCATCGAACTGGCGCCCACACAGGCGCAGCAGGGGCCGATCGTCGCCGCAAACCTGTGGGGCTATCGCAGCGCCATGGTCGCGGCGGGCAGCGGCGCGGTGCTTGTCGCCGCCTGGGCCGACTGGACCTGGGCCTATCTCGCCATCGCCATCGCCGCCTTCCTCCCCTTCCCCATTCTCGCCGCCATGCGCTCGGAACAGGAAAAGACGAAAGGCCGCACCGGCGCTCTAATCAGCGGCACCCTCGTTAGCCTCGTCATCCTCGCCGTCACCGGCGCGGCCACCGCGCTGATCGGCTGGGTACTACTCTCTGCCGTGCAGAGCGCGGGCTTCTCCGCCCAAACCAATGTTACGCCGATCGTGCTGGCAGTCGCGCTGCTGCCCTTCGTCGCGCTCGCCATCGCCCTGCCGCGCATCCGCCGCCTGCCGGCCGATGCGCCGGCGAAAATGCCCGGCTTCATCGCCCCCTATGTCGAGATTTTCTGGCGCTATGGCTATGCCGTGCTGCCGGTGCTGGCCTTCGTCTCCTTCTACCGTATGGGCGACGTGCTGACACTCACCCTCTCGCATCCGCTGTGGAATGCGGCGGGCTACAGCCTGGAACAGATCAGCATGGCTGACGGCGTCGTCGCCCTCACCTGTTCCATGGCCGGCGTGGCGCTGGGCGGCCTGTGCGCCGCGCGCCTGCCGATGACGGTCGCGCTTATCATCGGCGCCTGCGCCTCGGCCATCGGCAACTGGGTGTTCGTCTGGCTCTGGTATGCCGAACCGTCCGCCTTCGTCCTGTATGTCGCGGCGGGCGTGGACCAGTTCGGCCATGGCCTGGAAGGCGCCGTCTTTGTCGTCTATCTCTCCATGCTGGTCAGCCCGCGCTATCCCGGCACCCAATATGCCTTCCTGTCGGGCTTCGCCTTCCTGCTGCCCCGCCTGATCGGCGGCGCGGCCGGCGCGATCCAGAAGCAGATCGGCTATGACGGCTTTTTCATCCTGTCGGGCGCGCTCAGCTTCGCCGCCATCTTCTTCCTGCCGATCGTCATGCGCGTTCGGGCCAGAACCGTTTAGGAGCAATAATGATAGATGAAATCTGCGAAGCCGCCTTCGCCCCGGCGGTCGAAGCGGTCGCCAGTGGCCGCATCCCCGGCGCGACCCTTGGCATCGTCAGTGCCGACGGCAAAAGCGCAGTGCGCCTGGTCGGTTCAGCCGCCATCTTGCCCGAACGCGAAGCCCTGACCCGCCACCACTGGTTCGACCTCGCCTCCGTATCGAAGGTGATCGCCACCACCACCATGATCTTGCAACTGGCGGAGCAGGGCCGACTCGATCTCGACCGTCCTCTGACCGACGCCATTCCCGACCTGCGCCAATATGACGTCGCCAATGCAGCGGAACGCAAGCTGACCTTCCGTGATTGCCTCGCCCACCGCAGCTTCCTGCCCGCGGTTGAGCCGATCTACACCTATGGCGATGATCCCGCGCGGCTGCGCGCCTTCGTCCTCCAGCGCGAATGGCACCATGGCCCGCCAGTCTATTCCGACATCAATTTCATAATGCTCGGCATCGCGATCGAACGCATCACCGGTGCGCCGCTCAGCGACTGGCCGCTGGGCGATGGCCTGTCCTACGGCCCGCCCCCTGGCCCCGCCGTCGCGACCGAGGCATGCAGCTGGCGCGGACGGGTGCTCAAGGGCGAAGTGCATGACGAAAATGCCGCCGCACTGGGCGGCGCGCCGGGCCATGCCGGCCTGTTCGGCACGGTCGACGGCGTGCTGGGCTTTGCCAGAACGATGCTCGACGGCTCGATCCTATCCCCCGCGATGCTGGCCCAGACCCGCACCGCGCAACTGGGCCACCGCACTTGCGGCTGGGAACGCGCCTTTGCCAGCTGGTCAGGCGGCGACGCCTGTTCGACCGCAACGATCGGCCACACCGGCTTCACCGGCACGGGTCTATGGATCGATTTCGAGCGCGGCCTCGCCTGGACCCTGCTCACCAACCGCGTTCATCCCACCCGCCATGCCGACAGCGGCATCTTCACCCTGCGCCCTGCGGTGGGCGACGCGCTGATCGCGGCGTGGGATGCCGCTTAGGGGAGCTGCCCCTGCGCCAACCCTTCCTCGACCGGCGTATAGGCGCTGACCGCGCCACGCCCGGCCGGAACATCCGTCGCGAAATAGAGCACGCCTGTACCGCGCTTCGGATCGATCCACAGTCCGGACTTCAGGCCATAGGCATCGCCGGCATGTCCGATACGCTGGCGGCCATCGCCGAACGGATCGTCGGCACAACCCTTGGCGGACGTCGCAAGGAAAGCAATCGCCAGACCATAGCGGCAGGTGAAACCGGTGTTCGTGTCACCCGTATCGGCTTCCCCGGTCACGCCATTGGCGGCATCGACGCCGCCATAGGTCCATAGCGGCGTCATCAGTTGCGTCATGCTCTGCGCGCTCAGCAGGCGCCGGCCATCGACCACGCCACGCCCCAGAAACAGGCGGCCCACCGTCGCCAGTCCGCGCGCCGAAATCCGTAGACCGCCCTGCGGAGAGAAGATCGCGCCATTGCGCCCTGCAACCCAGGTCGACAGATCGCAACTGCCATCGCGGGCCGGCGTCACGGTGCAGTCTGGCTTCGCGCCCTTATTATCGTCCCGCACCGGCTGCCCGTCCTGATAGAGCACCACCGCCTGCGCAGCGCGGGCATCCGAACAAGTCGACCAGTTATAGCAGGCGTCCAGTTTCAGCGGCTTTAGCACCAGCCGATCCATCAATCGGTCGAACCGCTCCCCGGTCGCCCGCTCCATGACGGCAGCGACGACCGGAAAGTTGAGATTGGTATAGGCATACCAGTCGCCGGGCCCGTGGTGCGCATCCCATGCTTCCGCCTTGGCCAGGGTGGCGCGCATGTCCGCATTCAGCGGTAGTGCATAGCCGGCGCTGTCGACCAGCCCGGACCGGTGCGACAACAGCAGTCGCAGCGTGATCGGCCGATCGGGAAAGCCGGGGTGGCGCAGCCTGTAGCCCAGCCAGTCGGACACGTCCTGGTCCAGGTGCAGCTTGCCCGCCTCCACCAGCCGCATGGCACCGATGGCAACAACCAGTTTGGAAATGGACGCAACCCGCACCGGATCATCAATGGTCAGCGCCCGCCCCGTCGCCTTGTCGGCTGGGCCGCTGACCTTGCTATCGGTCACGCCCGTGCGATCGAAGCTCACCCGAACCATCGCGACAGGCGGATGCACCGCAGGGACTGCAACAACGGGAGCGGAGGCGAGAGCTAGGACAAGAGACAGCATGCGCAAAAGGCTAGTCCGATCCCCGCCAGCACCGCAAGTCCGCCCCATTGCCCCAGGTTATGGCTTGCGCCGTGCACGCCCTATTCCCCTGCCCTGCCTGCTCTCTATGATCCACCTCATGCGTATCATCCTCCCCCTGCTCGCCCTCACCCTGCCACTGACCAGCCTTTCCGCCCAAAATGCGCCGCCGCCGCTCCTCAGCGCGGTCGAACAGCAGCTGGCGCAGGGGCCTGCCGGCACTCGCTACGGCCTGATGGTCGCCACGCTGGATGGCGAGCCGATCCTCGCCATCGCCCCGGACCAGCGCTTCATCCCAGCCTCCAATACCAAGATGTTCACCACCGCCACCGCCTATGCCGATCTGCCCGCGCTCGACGCCGCGGCACGGGGCACCGGCGTCCGCCTCGATCGGGGCGACGTCATTCTGGTCGGCCATGGCGACGCGCGCCTGTCCAGCGCGAACGGCTGCACGATCAACTGCCTCCAGACGCTGGCCGACGCGGTCGCCGCGAAGACACGCCATGTGCGCAACATCGTGGGCGACGATAGCTGGTTTCCCGACGAACGCTGGGGACCGGGGATGAGCTGGAACAATATCCAGTCACGCTATGGCACCGGCATTTCCGCGCTGACGCTGGACGATAATGAGGTGACGGCGTCGGTCGCGCCCGCCGCGATCGGCGCATCGCCAGCCGTCACCGCGCCGGCCTATTACGGCATCGACAACCGTATCATCACCGTCCCCGGCAAAAGCGAAGCGATCACGGCCGACCGCGCGCCCAACAGCCGCCTCATCCGCCTGACCGGCACGATCGGCGTGGAAGCGAGACCCGCCACGCTCCATTTCAGCATCGACGATCCGGCCCATTATGCCGCCTGGCGGCTGCGCGAGGCGCTCCTCGCACGCGGCGTGAGGGTCGATGGCGATATCCTCACCCGCCACCGCCCGCTTGCCCCCGCCGATGATCCTGCCATCCGCAAGGACGCGCCTGCCGCCCAACCGCCCTCGCCCGATATGCTTGCGCAACTCCCTGCTCTGCCGTTGGCGCAGGACATGCGCATCATCAACAAACAGAGCCAGAATCTCCACGCCGACCTGATGCTGCGCCGCGTGTCCCGCGCGCAGGCGAGCGGCTCGATCGCCGATGGGCAAGTCGCGCTTCACCGACTGATGGCGCAAGCCGGTCTGCCTGAAAGCAGCTACAGCTTCGCCGACGGATCGGGCATGTCATCCTATAACCGGATCACCCCGCGCGCCGCTGTCACCCTGCTCACATGGATCGCCCGCCAGCCCTGGGGCATGGCCTGGCGCGAGACGCTGCCGATCGCGGGACATGACGGCACGCTGCGCGGCCGCTTCAAGGGCACGCTGCTGGAAGGCAAGCTGTTCGCCAAGACCGGATCGCTCAACGCCGCGCGCGCCGTATCGGGCTATTTCATCACGAAAAGCGGCCGCACTTTGGTCTTCTCCGCCCTCGCCAACGACATGCCCGATGGCACTGACGGACAGGCCACCGCCGCCGTCGACCGCGCGCTGGTCGACATAGCGGCGGCGCTATAAGCCTTATGCTGGAATGATCTCCACCCGGTCCGCCGCATGCTGCTCCACTGCAGCGCGGCTGAACCACAGCGGCTGCATCTCGCCCGCCAGCCAGCGCGGGTAGAAATCGCGATAACGCGGCGATCGCGGGTCGGCCGACTGGCCGGGCAGCAGCAGGAAGCGGCTATTGTCCCATGCGCCGACATCCGCGACCAGCAGATAGCTGGCACCATGCGACACCTGATAGCCGCGCTTTGCATTGAAACCGCGCGCCATCGGCGTGAAGCCGTCGCCGCCTGACCGCCCACCCTCGATCTTCGGGAAAGCCGCTGCGACCCCCGGCAGCGACGACAGCGGATGGGCCAGCGTCACCCGATGCAGATCACCCCAGCGCCATTGCGCGGGATCGGCACCGCCCAGTTCCACCGCCTTATTCCACCCGGCGATCAGCGATCGTTCGATCAGCGCATCGCGTGCCAGATCCGGCACCGGCCCCAGCCGCGTGTCGGGCGCGGCCAGTATCCGCAGCATTTCGAACAGATTGACCGACGGAATATATTCCCGCGCCGCCGCCGGCACCACCAGATCGCGGAAGCCCGATTGCAGTTCGGGCATCACCATCTCATAGAGCAGGGCCGCGCCGCTATCCGCCTCCAGCCCGCAATCCCAGCGCTTCAGCAAGGCCGCCGCCGGCTGCGCTTCGGGCAACAGCTTGTCCGGCAGCAATTTCACTAGCGCCCGCGCCGGCAGCGACTGGACATCATGCTGCAGCGCGATGCTGTCCTCGATCCGATGCTTTGGCTGGCTGCGCAGCACTTCGGCAATGCGGTCATAGCGGAAAGGATCGCTCCAGTCGAAGCTGATGACCTTCTTGCCATAGGGATAATCGGCCGGGATATTAAGCTGATTGGCCGACGCGAACCAGCCTTCCTTCGGGTTATGGACAGACGGCATTTCCTCCACCGGCAAGATCCCGGTCCAGTCGAAATCACCGTCGCCCGGCGCCGGGAAGAGCCCGTCATGCTTCGGGCGCATCGGCGTGAAGCCGATCGTCTGCCAGCCGGTATTGCCGTCTACATCGGCATAATGGAAATTGGTCGGCGAGGTATGGATCCTGAACGCCCGCCGCAGCGTCGGCCAGTCCTTGGCCAGGTTGATCGCGATGATGGCAAAGCGCATGTTCGCGCCCGGCAACATGCTGACCGTGGCAAAGGCACTGGCCCGCTGCTTTTTGGCATCCTGCGCCACGATCGGCCGGCCCTGCGCATAGCGCAGCGTCACCCGCTGCATCGGCCCATCCTTGACCGCGATCTCATCCTCGAACGTCTCGAACCGTTTCCACTGCCCCTTGTGCCAGTAACGCTCGGGATCATCCTTGTCGGTGCGCAGGATGAACAGGTCGGTCTGGTCGATATGGAAATTGGTGCGGCCAAAGGCGAAACGCTCGGTATGCCCCTGCATGATCCCCGGCAGGCCCGGCGCGCCTGCGCCGATCACGTCCAGCCCCGGCGCGGTCAGGTGGATCATATGGCGCGGGCTGTTACCACCAATGCCCAGATGCGGGTCATTCGCCAATATTGGCCGCCCGGTCGCACTGCGCGACGCGGCGATCGTCCAGGCGTTGCTGCCCTGCGCAAAGCGATCGGCGCGGCGTTCCGCCCGGTCGAGCGAGGCTTCCTGGATCGTGTCGAACGGCACTGGCCGGTTTGCCGGGTCCAGCACACCCAGATCCGCCTCGCTTACTGCCGAGCAGTCGAGCCCTTCCGGCACAGTGAATTGCCAGGCCGGGCGCAGCGGCGCCATCAGCGCGTCATGCGCCAGCAGCCCCTTGGCCTGCATCTGCGCGCGCCGCACCTCATCATCGGCGTCGCCCATGCCGATGCCCCGGTTCCGCACCAGATCGCGCACGTCCCAGCGCAGCGGCGTCAGGTTCAATATGCCATATTCCAGCGGCATTTGCGCCGGGTTGGCCTCGAGTTCAGAAATCCGTGCATTGACGCCCGCGACATAGCCCTGCGCACATTCGAGCACGCCGGGCGGCAAGGTCGCCAGTTCCGCATCGATGTCACCGCGATACAGGAACAGCCGCGCCGCCTTGTCCGCCGCGACGAAGCGCGGCCCGAACGCTTCAGCCATCCGCCCCATGTCGCGCCGATAATCCATGTCGATCTGGAACAAGCGGTCGCGCGCCACCAGATAGCCCTGGCCGAAATAGGCATCGTGCAGCGACTGTGCCCGCACATGCGGCACGCCCATTTCATCCTCGACAATCTCGATCGGCGCCTTGGCACCCGCTATCTTGACCCGCAGCGGCTTTCCGCCCCGCACCATCGGTTTCGCCATCAACCCGCCCGGCAGGGCGAATGCCGCCACACCGGCCAGAAGGAACGCACGACGCTGGATCAACACATTCTCCTTGTCTTGGAAATTGGGGCAACGATCATCGACACCGAACCCGGTCCGCCCATGGCAGGCCGGCAGGTGCCTAAACGTTGCAAGCTATCCCGGCTGGCGGCGAGAAATCCACCCCGCCATTCCCTTCGGCTATACCTGTATAAGATCAAAGTAATACCAAATCTATTGACCAGCCGTGACCACCCTGTAACCTCCCCGTCATGAAGCCGGTTTTTGCGCCCATTAGCGGAGCCTTGCCGGGTTCGTGATGACGGTATGGTGGGAACCGGCAAATCGACAAGACAGCCTGCCTGCGGTCATGTGATGTTATGGGTTGGATAGGGCCAAACCGGCGCAATAACGCCGCGCACGCATGAATGCGAGCAGCCCCGTCCTGTGAAAAGGGGGTTTTTATCTATGCGTGATTTCAGGCGAATTCGTCGGTCCTTCGGCCGTCGCCATGGCCTTGGCCTGGCCATGACCGCAATAGCATTGGTGCATGCAGCCCCCGCTCTAGCGCAGGAGGCGGCCACGCCCCAGAGCGGCATGGAAACGGCACCGACCAATCAGATCGTCGTCACCGGCACCCGCATCGTACGCGACGGCTTCAAATCGCCCACCCCCCTGACCGTGATGACACAGGAGGCGATCCAGAACCAGTCGCCGACCAACAATATCGCGGACCTGATCAACCAGATGCCGGCGCTGGCCGGCAGCACCCGTCCGTCCAACTCGCGCCTTGCCATTAGTTCGGGCCTGGCGGGCATCAATACGATGAACCTGCGCAACCTTGGCGAAGTGCGTACGCTGGTGTTGCTCGACGGTCGCCGTTCGGTGGGATCCACCATTACCGGCCTGGTTGACATCAACACTTTCCCGCAGGCGCTGGTGAAGAGCGTGGAAATCGTGACCGGCGGCGCATCGGCCGCTTATGGTTCGGACGCCGTCGCGGGCGTGGTCAACTATGTGCTCGACAAGACATATGAAGGCTTCAAGGTCAATGCCGACACCGGCATCACCGACAAGGGCGACGGTTTCAACTACAGCTTCAACGCCGCAATCGGCAAAAGCTTTGCCGACGGGCGCGGCCATATCCTGCTGTCGGGCGAATATGCGCACAAGGACGGCATTTTCCAGGTCGATCGCGACTGGAACCAGCTGGGCTATCGCACCGTCGCCAACACCGCAGCCGCCATTGCAGCCGGCGGCCCGGCCAGCCTGGTCGTGAGCGGCGCTGGCACCTGGAACACCACACCGGGCGGCATCATCCGTTCGCAGGTCGGCGGCACGACCAGTCTGCGCGGCATCTATTTCGGCCAGGGCGGTGCGGCCAAGCAATATCAGTTCGGATCGCTCAGCGACAGCTCGCAGACGGTTGGCGGTGACTGGGAAGTGAACGACACGTCGCGCAATATCGGCCTGGACGCGCAGGACGACCGGCGCGGCGTATTTGGCCGCCTGAGCTATCAGCTGACCGACTGGCTGGAAGTCTATGGCGAGGCGTCCTACAATTGGAACAAGACGCTGTTCAACGCTGGACCTCAGGCCGCGACGATGACGCTGACCGGCGACAACGCCTATCTGATCAATGCGCTGGGCAGTGCGGCGCTGGCCGGGGTAACTTCCGTCACGCTCGGTACTTCGGCATCCGACCTGCCCTATCGCAAGAATAACAGCACACGCGAAGTGCAGCGCTACACCATCGGTGCGGGCGGCGAATTCCAGATGTTCGGCAACAAGGCCGTGTGGGACGCCTATGGCCAATATGGCCGCACCGACACGCATGAACTGCTGCGTGACATCATGAACACGTCGCGCATGGCGCTGGCGACCGACGCGGTATTTGCGCCGGCCGGCAATGCGCTGGGCGTAGCAGCTGGCACCATCGTCTGCCGTTCGTCATTGACCAGCCCGTCCAATGGCTGCGTGCCGCTCAATCGCCTGGGCACCGGCGTCGCCAGCCAGGCGGCGATCGACTATGTGCTGGGCGATCCCTATCGCGATCAGACCTTCAAGCAGACGGTCGCGGGCATCAACCTGTCGACCACGCCCTTCGCCACTTGGGCAGGCGATGTCAGCGTTGCGATCGGCGGTGAATATCGCAAAGAAGAAGTGTCGGGTTACGTGCCCACCGAATATCAGAGCGGCTGGTCAGTCGGCAATTTCCGTCCCACTTTCGGCAGCTACAATGTCAAGGAGGCCTATCTGGAAACCGTCGTCCCGCTCGGCCTCGGCGCGGAATTCAACGGAGCAGCACGCCTGACCGACTATTCGACATCGGGCACTGTCACCACCTGGAAGGCGGGCCTGACCTGGCAGCCGATTCCCGACATCCTGCTGCGCGGCACTCGTTCGCGCGACATCCGCGCACCCAACCTTAACGAACTGTTCCAGTCGGGCACATCGCGTACCAACACATTTGGCACCAACGCATCGGCCTATGGCCAATATGCCGGTGCCACCTTCCGCGAACTGACCACCGGCAATCTGGCGCTCAAGCCCGAAAAGGCCGATACGCTGACGCTGGGCGGCGTGTTGCAACCACGCTTTGCACCGGGCCTGTCGATCTCGGTCGACTGGTTCCGTACCAAGGTGAAGGATGCGATCGCGCAATTCTATGCCGACGACATCGCCCAGCGCTGCAATGAAGGCATTCAGAGCTTCTGCGCCGCGATCGTCGCCGATCCGCTGGGCGAGCGCGACTATTATGTGACCGCCAGCCCGTTCAACTTCGCCCAGGTCAAGGTGCGCGGGATCGACTATGCCGTGAACTATAACCTGCCGATGGATCGCCTGTTCAACAATGGGAGTGCCAGCAGCCTGACCCTGAACGGTACTGCTACCAACTATCTGGAAAATCTGGTCGACAACGGCATTTCGGTACCTGTCGATACGGTGGGTCAGAATAGCGGCCAGTCCAGCACCCCGAAATGGATCTTCCGCATGTCGGCCACGTTCGACACGCCGACCTATTCGATCACCGCGGTCGGCCGTGGCGTGAGTTCGGGTACCTACAACAACACCTATATCGTCTGCACCACGGGTTGCCCGACCAGCACGGCAGCTAATCCGACGATCAACAACAACCATGTCGACGGCACCTTCTACACCGACCTCAACCTGACGACGAAGATCAAGGTCGGCGGATATGATGGCCAGCTGTTCTTCAACATCACCAACCTGTTCGACAAGGATCCGATCCTGCTGCCGGAAACCGGCCTGTCGGCCAATTCGACTTACAGCGATTTGCTGGGCCGCGCCTTCCGCGTCGGCGTGCGGTTCAAAACCAACTGAGCATTTTCGAAGCAGATGCCATCATCTGCGGACTCGGAAAGTGCGGAAAAACAAAGAACATCTTAAGGAGGAACAGGGTGGCGGATCAACGATCCGCCACCCTTTTTCTTGCGCAGGTCCCCAGCCTACCGCGCGGGCCATATTGCTCCGGATGATAGACGCCTGGGATCGGACAGACACGCCCCTTATCGGCACGACATACCGACCTGCGCAGATTGGCTGATGGTCCCTTTCGTCCGTCAGGAGCAGCCCGTCGCCGGCCTGGCCCGCAACAGCGCCCGCCCGGCCCTTGCGCCGGTGGTCTGGCTGTCACTGACCGCAAGGGTCCCGTTAACGAACAGCTTGGCCACCCCGACGCTCAGTTCGCGAGGATGCACATAGTCGGCCCGCGGCGCATATTTTGCAGGGTCGATCACCACGACATCGGCATAATAGCCGGCTTTAAGATAGCCGCGATGATCGATCTTGTAGATGTCGGCAGTGGCCCCCGTCGATTGCCGCACGAAGGTCTGCAGGCTGATGACCGGCCGCTTGCGCACATAATTCACATATTTTTCCGGAAAGGTCGCGAACATGCGGGGATGACCGTCTGATCCGTCCGACGATGTCACGATCCAGGGTTGCTGCATGATCAGGTCGACATCGCTCTGCGCCATGTTGAACGAAGCAACCCCCGTGCCCTTGCCCTTCTTAGCCGGATCGGTCGTCTCGATGCTCTGGCGGATGATGCGCAGCGCCGCGTCGCGCGGATCGACCTGCCATTCGCTCGCCACCTGTTCCAGTGTCTTGCCCGTCCAGGGGAAGCCCTGTGCGATCAGCAGCAGCGCTTTCGCCCCGCCGCGCCGGCGCATGTTATTCCGCATCTCGTCCCGGATCTTTGCCAGCATCGCCGGATCGTCCAGCCGCTTCACCAGCGCCTCGCCGCCGCCATCGACGGCCCAGCCGGGCAACAGCGACGCGTCCAGGCTCGATCCCGACGCCAGCCAGGGATATTGATCCGCCGTGACATCCTGTCCTGCCTTGCGGGCCGCCTCAATCTCCGCAATCACCGCCGGTGCCTGACCCTGCACATCGACGCCCAGCGCCTTCAAATGCGCAAAATGCACCGGCATGCCGGCCTGCCGGCCGATCGATATGGCTTCCTTCACCGAACCGAGCAGACCGATATTATAGCTGGATTCGTCGCGCTGATGGGTATCGTACAGACCTCCCCGGACTGCAGCTTCCTTCGCCACCGCGACCACTTCTTGGGTCTTGGCAAAGCTTTGCGGCGGATAGAAAAGCCCGGCCGAAAAGCCAGTTGCGCCTTCGCACATGCCCTTGGCGACCAGCGCCTTCATCTGCGCCAATTCCTGCGCATCAGGCGCGCGGGCATCATCGCCCAGCACCTGCTGCCGCACTCGCCCGAAGCCAATAAAAGGCACGATATTCGTCCCAATACCCGACGCCTGCAGCTTGGCGGCATCCGCACCCACATTGGGTGTACCGAACCCGTCAACGCCGATCATCACTGTGCTTACGCCCTGATCCAGCCAAGCGGCATTGACCCGCGTACCTGCGTCCGGCGAGCGGATGAAACTATCGGCATGGGTATGGGCGTCGATAAAACCAGGAGCGACGATTAAACCTTTTGCATCAATGACCTTGCTCGCTTTCATGCGCGCCGCGCGACCGACATAGATGATCCGATCCCCCCTCATCGCGACATCGCCCACAAAGGGCATGCCTACACCACCATCATAGATGGTGCCGCCGCGGATCACTATGTCCGCCTGCTCGCCCGGTGCCGCATGGCTGAAAGCGGCAATGGCTGACAGCCCCCCCGCCATCAATAGGGCCTGGAGGCGACGCGCGGCGGTGAAAGAAGGCATGGGTAGGAAGTCCTTGGAAGCTGAGCCTTATCGGCAACATGGCCCCGATAAGTGATGGCCGTCCAGTCCGGCCTGTTGCACCACCTATAACCGAATGTCATAGCGGTTACGTACCCAGCCGTCGTTGATCCAGACGAACAGGGCCGCACCTGAAGGGACCACGCCTGTGAACTTGCGCCAGATTGAAATTTTCCACGCCGTTTATTTGCACGGCACGGTCAGCGCCGCCGCGCGCGCGCTCAATGTTTCGCAGCCTGCCGTCACCAAGGTACTTCGTCATACTGAGAGATTGATTGGTTTGCCATTGTTCGAACGAACGAATAATGGCTTGATACCAACGCAGGATGCCCGCACCCTGTTCGCGGAAGTCTCCGACATTCAAGACCGAGTGCGTTCACTGAAGCAAGCTGCTCAGAATATGCGCAACGGCCGCGGCGCCATGTTACGGTTTTCCGCTCTTCCTTCTCTTGGGTTAGGCGCAATACCCGAGGCGGTCTCGCGCTTCCTGCGAAGCCACGAAGACATCATGTTCGATCTGCAAACGCTCCATCATGACGAGATGGTACGAAAACTCTATGAGCGGGAAACTGATATTGCTATCAGTTTCGAAATTCCGATATCCGCTCCCGTGGCTCATCAGGTAATCGGCGAAGGCGAGTTGGTCATACTGTATCGCGAAGATGACCTGCCAGCTGCTCCGGCGCGGTTACATTTGGAAGATTTGCGGAACAGAAAATTTATCAGTCCGATAAAGAGCGGGCCAATTGGTGTGATGCTGTCCAACGAGTTGAGCCGTCTCGATGTTGAGCTTGAAGAGGTGGTTTCGGCACGCACTTACTATATCGCAGCCGCCTTAGTACGCGCGGGGGTCGGCATGGCCATCGTGGACAATTTTACGGCACATGCCGCTGCTGCACCGGGTCTTTCAAGCCGGCCACTCCAACCAGCCATAACCTTCGACATAAATGCCATATATCTACAGAACCGGCCACCATCGAAAACAGCATCGGAGTTTTTGAATCTGCTCTCGACCGTTATCGATAACCTATAGCCTCAGGCTATGACCTTCATGGCCATTGATATTGGGTTGGGTGGGAACGTGAAGATAAAGCACGTCCTCCCATCAGCATAGGTTCGACACATCCATGATCGCCACGCCCTATCTTCTCTATCTCGGCCACAGCAATGACGATATTGGCATCAAGACTTCGCGCGGGCTGGCGGTGTTCCGGCCTGATATCTGTGTAGGAGAATTCCGCCATGACGATTGCAGTCTGACGCTGGGCTTGCCCCGCATGGATTTCGCCACCGCTTATGCCGGAGGCGCACGGACTTTGGTGTTGGGCATCGCCAATGCCGGCGGCAAGCTGGGCGAAGATTTGGTACGTGACGCGCTTGCGGCGATGGAGGCCGGGCTCGACATTGCATCGGGCCTGCATCAGCGGTTGAAGGACGAACCGCAACTGGTGGAAACCGCTAAACGCCTCGGCCGCACCTTGCATGACGTGCGCGATCCCCGTGCCGACATTCCGGTCGGCAACGGCAAGAAGCGCGCCGGCAAACGCCTGCTGACCGTCGGCACCGACTGTTCGGTGGGCAAGATGTATACCACGCTTTGCCTGGCCCGCGCCCTGTCCGCACGCGGCGTGCCCGCCGATTTCCGCGCCACCGGCCAGACCGGCATCCTGATCGCAGGCGACGGCGTGCCGCTGGACGCCGTGGTGGCCGATTTCATCTCCGGCGCGATCGAACAGATTTCGCCCGATCGCAATGATGGCGGCTGGGATTTGATCGAGGGTCAGGGTTCGCTCTTCCACCCCTCTTTCGCTGGCGTGTCGACAGGCCTGCTGCATGGTGCTCAACCCGACGCACTGGTGCTGTGCCATGATCCTATGCGCCAGAGCATGCGCGGCCTGCCCCATTACAAGCCGCCGGGCCTTTCCGACTGTTTGGAAGCCAATCTGCGCACCGCCCGCCTCACCAACCCCGATGTCCGCGTCGTCGGCATCGCGCTCAACACCTCCGCCTTGGAAGAGGCAGAGGCGCTAGCGCTCTGCGCCCGTATCGGCGACGAGTTCGGCTTGCCCTGTTCCGATCCCTATCGCATGGGCGTGGAGGCGATCCTCGACCGGCTGCTGGAAACGCACACGGCGACGATCGCGCCCGCAACGAAGACCGCCTGATCCCCATGGCCCGCACGCTGACCGCTCTGGGGGAAAGCTTTCCTCTCGCCACCCCTTTCCGCATTTCGCGCGGGGTCAAGACCGCCGCTGATGTCGTCACCGTCACCCTGTCGGAAGGCGGCGTCATCGGCCGGGGCGAATGCGTTCCCTATCCCCGCTATGGCGAAAGCGTGGAAAGCAGCATTATCGAGATCGAGGCAATCCGGGAAGCGTTGGAAAGCGGCATCGATCGCCGCGTCCTTATCGATATGCTGCCCGCAGGCGCAGCGCGCAACGCGGTTGATTGCGCCCTGTGGGATCTGGAATTGCGCTTGAGCGGCAGCGACATCGCCACGGCCATGGGTCTTGCCCGGCCGCTGACACCTATAGCCACGGCCATGACCGTCGGCCTCGACACGCCCGACGCCATGGGACTGGCCGCTGCCGCGCTTGCCGACGTGCCCCTGATCAAGGTGAAGGTCGACCGGACCGATCCCGCCGCCCAGCTCCGCGCCGTCCGCGCCGCCGCGCCCTCCCCCCGCATGATCGTCGATCCTAATGAAAGCTGGACGATGGCGGAGGTCAGCGATCTTCAGGCGCTGATGATCGACCTGAGGGTTGACCTTCTGGAACAGCCGCTGCCCGCGCATGAGGATGGCGATCTCAACGGCTTTAGCTCTGCGATCCTGATCGCCGCCGACGAATCCATCCATGTCGCCGCTGATCTCGATAGCCTGCCCGACGGCTATGGCGTGGTGAATATCAAGCTGGACAAGACCGGTGGCCTGACCGCCGCGCTCGACCTGGCTCAGGCCGCGCGCGCGCGCGGCCTTGGCGTCATGACCGGCTGCATGATCTGTTCGTCCCTCTCTGTCGCGCCCGCCTGGGCCATTGCGGCGGACAGCGACTTTGTCGATCTGGACGGACCGCTCTGGCTGTCGGTCGACCGGGAAGGCGGCGTGACAGGGGTTCGCGGACATCTGTTGCCCGCGCAACCGGGCTTCTGGGGCGGACTGTAACTACAGCATGTCAACAATGACCCGCCGCTGGTTCGCCATTCCCCTCTGGCTGCGCGTGTTGGGCGGGTTGCTCGCAGGCGTGTTGACGGGGCTATTCTGGCCAGCCGCTATTCCCTGGATTGGCTTTGTCGGCGAACTCTTCGTCCGGCTGATCCGCATGCTGGTCGTCCCCATTGTCTTCGTGTCGATCGCATCAGGCGTAACGGCTCTCGCCGATCCGCGCCGGCTGGGATCAGTAGGTGGGCGTACGGTCCTTCTTTTCGCCTTCACCACTGCCTGCGCCGTCTCGATCGGCATGGCGCTGGGATTGTTGATCGGGCCCGGCACCGGCGCAGCACTGGGCAAGGCTGTGCCCCATGCATTGGAGGAGGCGAAATCGCTGCATGATCAGTTGATCGGCATCGTGCCCGTCAACATCGTCCAGTCATTGGCCGAAGGGGATATGCTGGCAATCATCTTCTTCGCCATGCTGTTTGGCTGCGGCGTCATTCTGGCCGGAGACGAAGCACGGCCCATGGCCAATATGCTGCAATCGGCCAGCCGGGTGCTGTTTCACCTTGTCCGCCTCGTGATGGAAATCACGCCCTTCGGCGTCCTAGCCCTGATTGCCAAGGCCGTGGCGGACAATGGCATCGCCGTCTTCGCCAATATCGGCTGGCTGGCGCTGTGCGTGCTGCTGGGTGTGATAGTCCAAATATTGCTGGTCCATCTGCCGCTCATCAGGCTGGTCGCACGCCTATCGATCCGCCGCTTCTTCCACGCGGCCGTTGATCCGTTGCTGGTCGCCTTCTCTACTGCCTCTTCCGCAGCGACATTGCCTGTCGCGCTACGGGTAGCACAGGAAGAATTGCAGCTAGATCCCGCCATCGCATCGACCGTGTTGCCCATTGGCGCCAGCATTGGCAAGGACGGCACCGCCATGTATGTCGGCCTGCTCAGCATCTTTGCCCTGCAGGCGCTGGGCGTACATCCGGATTCTACGATGCTGGGAATTATGCTGTTAACCGGCGCGTTAGCAGCTTTTGGTACCGCGCCAATTCCATCTGCATCTTTGTTCATGCTCGCAGCTGTGCTATCGGCAGTTGGCATTTCACCGGAACAGACCGCGCTGGTGGTAGGCTTTGTACTGCCGTTCGACCGTCTGCTCGACATGACTCGTACCATTGCTAGCGCGAGTGCGAACTTGGCAGTTACAACTGCCGTCGCGCGTAACGACACCCGGTCCAATCAATTAGCATTTCCGCAGTAGGCGAGGCGCCGGTCAGCTATTACCGATAGTCACTCAGCTCCAAACGTGGCGAAGACGACCCTCTTGTCCTTCAGCAGCGCTGAACACCGAAATGCGGTCGCTTCCTGCCGCCCCCCCCTGTACCTCGTTCGCGTCGACGTTTTCCTCAGCCTGATATGAATGCTGCGAGATGAGCCCTGATCCCTCACCGCTGCATTGGGTCGACGATAGCGCTTACTGGAGTGCCAATCGCGCCCAGCATGCAATTGTCGGCGACTATGAGCTGATTGCCTATGATATTCCTCCGACGGGCGACGCGGCGGCGAAGATTGGCTGGGAAATCTATACCGGACCCAACCAGAGCCAACTTCTAAGGACGCAAGAGGCAACGGATTTCAATGCAGCAAAAGCTGCTGCAGAACAGGCTTGGCGCGACCTTCAGAACGACTTGTAACGCCTACGGGCCGAGATTGTGTGACGCCTATTTCATGCGCGTCAGCAACCGCCCCGCCGCGCCGTGCTCCGCTGCCAGATTGCGGTTATAAAGAAGCGGCATCTTGGGTGACTTCCAGCGCAGCGCATCCATGATACCGGCAATATCCTCGCCGGCCGCAAACAGGTCGTTGTTCATGCCGATCCGTGTAGAGTGGGCACTGATCCCCTTGTGCCATTGGGCAAATTCTTCAGCTGTCAGGTCGGGGATAAGGCCCTTATCCCAGGCCTCCTGTGCACGTGCCTTGAATATCTGCGTAACCGCCTGGGGGCGAAGCGGTTCCTGCCCAAGCGTAACCACCTTCAAGGGACCAGCGCCCGCGCGCTTGCTGCTACCCTCGTCCAACATTAGGCCGGGTAGACCCAAATAGGTAGCTGCTGCCCTGCGCCGGGCATCAGCACGCAATTTCGCCGGATCGGCAGGCTTGCGCATCTTGATGAACAGACGCCGGAAGACGGCGCCCTGCTCACCGGGTACGCCAAGTTCGTCCTTGACCTTCGCCCAAGCCTGAAGGGCAAGGACCGAGCGCATCGACAGAAAGGCAGTAGCCCCCTCCCCTTCCTGGTCGCCCTTATGCCGGGGAATGACGAGGAGCCGGGTATCAGGATCGCTTGCAGGCAGGATATGCTCAAAGCAGATGGCCACAAGTTCTGAAGCGCGCAGACCGGTATCATAGGCGACGGAAAGCAAGGCGCGGTCCCGAATCCCCTTTTCGTCCGAGCCGCAGGCTTCGAGCAATGCCTTAAGGCTCACCCCTCGGCTCTGGGCGCCGAAGACATCGCTCACGGCCCCCTTGTATCGCAAAGGCCGCGCCTGTTTTTGGGCGGTGCCAAGACGGCGCCGCAAGGCCTTCATCTCGAGACGGACAAGGTCGTTTCTGGTGGGATCCTCGAGCCCAAACAACCTATGGAAGGTCCCGATAGCCCATAGGATACGGGACAATGTCGCGGGACGGGCAGACTTTCCCCCTACCCCATCTGCGCGATCCCGCAGGAATGCGATCACCGAGGCGGGCTGCGCAGGCAAGGCGCTCACGCCTTGGGCGCGGCAGGCATCGCCAAAGCCGCGCATGTCAGCAAGGAGACCACGCACCGTATTGGCAGCACTGGCCGCAAGCGTCGCCTCGACAAGATCAATGTTGAGCACCGGCCGTTCGCGACCGGGCAACTGGGCGAGAACCGCCTCAAAGCGCTGCAGCGGCGTGCGCGCGCGGTCGGCCTCGCGCCAGCTTCGCCGCGCGGCCAGTTCCTGCTTACGCGCGCCATAAGCCCAACGCTGCCCGGGCGCAGGCATAACAGTGCCGGTCAGCAACGGGCCCGGCGGCGCATCGGGTGGGACCTGAGATGTGGCAGGCTCCGGGGCAACAGGCTCGCTCTGCGGCCGGGAGAGCACGGGAACCTCGGCCTCTTCCGGCAGCGCCATGAAGGCTCTCAATCCGCGCAAGGGGCGCTTGGACGTATCGTTCATGCCCATGTTCGCTTCGCTGTCATAAGCCATCTTATAGAAAACCACCGATTTTGGATCAATGATAATGGCCCTTGTCGGCTATTCAGTTTTTCAAGCTATGTTCACCATTCACTGAAATGACATTTAGCTTTAATTATGGATTACCAAATGGCAGGAAACTGGACTAAACATCCTGTAGAAATAGCCATCGTGGAAAGCAGCCCGACGTGGATCGCAGCGATCTTATGCTTGCCTATGCAAAGGCCCATGGCGCCCTCGAGCGATTGGATGATCGATGGGCCACATCTCCGGTTGCCGGCGCATGGCGCGCACGCATGGCCTGGACCGAGCGTCATGCCCTCGCCTGGGCCGACAGTTTCGACATACCTGCCGACGCGCTTGTGTTCGACAAGCGCGGTCGACTGCGATCGGGCGACTATGACCTTACACATTGCAAAGATGCGATCGGGGCACCGATCAGCCGCAGGGCGCTGCTCGAAGAGCCCGAACAGCTTCTCGCCTGGCTGGGTGGGGAGCGCGCAGGCGCCGGACCGGACTCACGATGGGAAACGATTCAGGCCATCGAGACCTGGTCGAGAGCCAGCACAGCACTGCCCCCTGCCCCGCCCCTTCTCATGGCCGCCCGTCTCTCTTCCCTCTGGCGGCGCCACGCGCCTCTTGGACGCGGCGACGTTGTCGCCAGCCTTCTTATCGGTGACCGGTGGAGCATGGGCCGTCAGCCAGGTTCGCAGGGCGGGCTTGTCGCATTGGGCATGCGCCACAATGGTGGCCGCTGGAAGACGGCGAGCGGCGAGGAGGCCGAGCATCTCTGGCTTGGCGCCATTCGGGCAGGCGCAATGGCCCATCTCGAACTCGAGAACCGATTGCGCGCCTTCGCCATGCGCGTGCGCCATGTTCTCGTGCGTCGTCGACGCAGCGGTCAACTTGGAGAGCTGATGGCCTTTGCAATGGAGCGCCCCCTGATCAACAGCAGCGACGTGGCACAGCGTACGGGTCTCACGCACGCCGGCGCCATCAAGCTGCTGTCGATCGCGCATGACGAAGGCCTGCTGATCGAAACGACTGGCCAGGCCAGCTACCGGCGCTATGCTATCCCGCTCAGCGAACCACAAAGCGCGACTTTGGTGGAACAGCAAAGATCCCAACCTATGTTTGCAGAGCCTCTCGGAGAGGTTGAGGCCAAAAATCACCCCTTCCAGGAGCCCTTCTGAGAGCCAAAATGCGGCATTGATGATCCATATCCTGCCGGCGCGCCCAAGGCCCTCCAGTAGCCCTTAAAACGCACCATGCGCGATTTCATGATTTGTTCCTCTCGAGAGGCATCAACGCAGCTATTGCGCGGGCACATAGGGCATGCATGAGGTCAGTCGGCGTTGTTGGCCGCTTGAAGATGGTTCTCATACTTGGTGAGTGACAGCATCAAGCCTGCATCAACCAATGAGGGCTCTGATCGGGCCGCGGCAGATCGTCCATTCACCAGCGCCCCTGTCGCGTTGCACTGCATGTTTCAAGCGCAAGCCACGCGACTGCAGAGCCAGAATGATTGCGAGCGACGCCTGGACAGGCCTTGCTCTGAGCCACTGGGGCTCGACGAAATGCACAGATGTTTCCGATCGCAGGGTTAGGATGCCCTTTCATCCCGTCGCTCTTCCTTGAGCGGATCTCCGCGACGGCCTGTGACCGCAGCATGCTGCCTGGCCAGCGACTGCCGAGGATAGATCGTGCGACAAAAGACCTGATCATCTGCGCCGAGCGGACATTGCCGTGATGACCGGGACGCGACATGAATGATGAAGAGAGGCTTCGGTTGCGAGATTGGTATCGCTCCCCTCCTCTGCAGCCAAGTGCGAAAACAGGGGATATGCGCGTAATCCTTGTTTGGCAGGCCCTTCCCATCAGGCCTTGCACAAGATTTGCTGATCAGGCTTTCATATCGATGAGGAAACCGAGCATTGTCATGCCGGCATTGGTAGTGGCCCTTGTCGGTTGTCAGTCCAATTCCCGGCCTGGGACTGACACAAGAGGCCCTCCCATCTCTGGCTTGGGCTTGGGCTTGGGCTTGGGCTTGGACTTGGCGAGCCTCAAGATGTTTGTCGAGATCGTTAGCCCTGGCCGGCATATGCCGCCAATGAGCGGGTGCGGTGATGCGTCCCCTGCCCTGTTGAAGGCCCTCGAACTTGGCAGGTGCTGCGTCCAGATTATGACTATGCGGGTCGGGGCAGATGGATGGGCCGTAATGTCCGCGCGAGTGGTGTTCGGACTTCTGGCCCATTGTCCGGCGCACCCTTCCCTCCCTGCGCCATCAGCAGGCTATCGTTGAAGCTCTACGTGCAATCGAGCAATCCAGGGTCTTCCGAGAGACCCAGTCTCCGGCTAAATTTCAACCAGGAAGGAAAGCGCCGCAAGGCGCGTCTTATCAGGTTTAGAAGAATCCATAAGAAGTTAGGGCTGCCCAACAGGCTGGGCGAATCGCGGAGTCCGCGCGATTCGCATCAGAAGCGCCGTTCCTGAAGTCCCGCTGACCTGTTCCTGAAGTCCCGCAACTGGTGTTCCTGATACCCCGTAGATGCGTTCCTAAAGTCCCGTTGGCCGTTCCTGATATCCCGTGCCGTATGCCAGTAGGAGCGGCGGGCGATAGAGAGTAAAACATGTTTTACTTGCCAGTAAGTCACCGGAAAATCGGGGCTTTCGTATGCGTATCACCTGTCCGATCGCGACGAAAATTGAGCTGAGAGCATCGGCGCGGGCCCATCGGCAAGCGCGACCGACATAGCGCCGCTGCCTGGCAGGCACGGTATTTGAGGAACATGGCATTCGGCTGGAAAATGGCCATCTGGCCGCTTCTTGCTGGTATCCAACCGGGCACGGAGCGGGCTTGAGCCATATTTGCGCCCCCATCGCTACGGAACTTCGGGAACGGATGGAGTGACGAGGGCATGTGCGCCATCTGCCATGAACGGGATTTCAGGATCAGCCGATGCCGGCTCGCTGTGCCGCAGCCTCGTCCTGTCCGGGACAAGGCCCCCTCCCCTCCCAAGGGGTGTTCCCGCAGAGATCTTGCCTTTGTTCGCCCTTATGAGCCGCTACCTGTAGGACTGGATGCGTCGCCAGGGGCGCTGCCCAGTCCTGGGCATCTTCGCCCGACCTGTGCTATTCAGGCTCCCGCTATCGATGTGGCGCTGCAAGGCGCACGAGGCTGAAACACAGATGTCTCGCGACGATCTTCCAGCTTTCGCAGCGATCGGTACATGGTTGGCCATCGTGTGCGGACCGGCTGTCGGGCTCGTGCAGAGGCCGTTCCTGAAATACCGCCTTCGCATGTTCTGGCTGATCAGCGTCGCGCGAGACCGACAGATCGGCACGATCATAACAGAGCGGGAAGCTTCGAGTTGGGGGGCTTGGCGGTGGGCCGGCGAACCGGTGGCTTCCAAGAACCAGCGCATGGGGCAGGGGCGGGCGCTTGCCGCCACGACAGGTCAAGCGACGCCCTTGATACCCGCTGGGGCCGGCGATGCGATCCGGCGTGCTCATGCACGCCCGATTGCCGTCAATGCCGATCGGCCACTCATGCAGCGGACATCAGATGAAGGGCAAGAATGAGTGCCGCAGCAGGCTCTAAGTAATGAAGTTGCAATCGCGATCGGCAGGAGAGGGGAGGGGCATTACCCGTCCCCTCAAGGCGGTATTTCAGGAACGGACCGCTCCCGATCGCCTGGGCGCAGGCAAAAACGATCCTGATGCCGACAAGGCTCAGCTTGCGGGACGCTGCTTCGCGCAGAAGGAGGCAAAGATGCTGGTAATGTTCTTGGCGTCAAAGGCGATATCGCGGGCCCGCAGGAAGGCGCGGAAATCATCTGCAACAACCAGATGGTCGCGCTGGGGCGAGGGCAGGTTGGCGCGTGCGATCGCTCCGAACGCGCCATAGCCGATGGAACCCTGTTCAGGAAAGCGCACTGGTGCTTCCCTGGCGTCTGCAGCCTCTCTACCCTTTGTCGCCCGTGCGGGTGCAGCGCCGGGCTCGTAAGAGGAAAGGGCGGGGGGCGTGGTATCGAGCTCCCGCCGCGCCATGCGGATCATTGGCTCGGTGCCTTCCCTGTGGACAAGGTCGAGGGCATAGCCCGGCAGTGCATTTTCCCTGACGATTTTCGCCATTTCGAATTTGAAGCGGCGATAGTCGCCCTCCGCACCCGACTTCTCGAACAGCGTGGGCATGCTGATCGAGAAACCATCGGGGCCTGCGCCACCGGCATGCTTGCGTGCGACGCGATAGAGCCAGCGTTCGCGGCCGCCGGTCAACGAGAAATAGGCCGGATCGATTGCAAGAACCCCACCCTCCATCAGGACGCCGTCATAGAACCATTTGGCAAGCGTGATGCGCATACCACGGACCTGGCCATTGCGATCCTTGAGCTGGCTATAGCTGTCGATCCAGGAAAAGGTCGTCTCCACGGCATCGCCTGAACGGATGTTGGTCTTGACGGTGGTCGACTGGAGCCGATCAAGCGCATTGCCAAGCAGCTCATAGGATCGTCCCCCTGCATCGCGCTTGAGCGTCGTGAGCATGTCATAGGGGACGATATGAAGCGTCTGGGGAATGTCATTTGCCCCACGCCTCTTATGCTCGATCAGCACAGAGGCGCAGTAGATGAGGATGTCGAGATCATAGATTGTCGCCAGCCCATATTCGGAGTTGGCACTCACATGGACCGTTACCTTGCGATCGGGACTGACATAGTCGATCGGCTTGAGACGCTTGCGCTTTGAAAGCGAGAAGAAGGGCCTCTCCATGGTCTCGCGCTGATCGCGCATGGGGAGGGTGGTGAGCTGCGGTAGAAACAGATCAACCTGGATATCGTCCCGGGCATCCTTCCGTGAAGCCATGTGCGTTCTTGAACTCCATCAGAGTAAAACATGTTTTACTCTTAGATAAGTATCTGAATTAAGACGACAAAATCCTATCGCGATGTGAATTTGGCGCCTTCGATCACCGGGCGCAGCGCCTCGAGGATCTCGTCGATATCAAGCTTGCCCCGAGGATTGATCGTCAGCGTCATGCCCTTGATCCGACTGTCCGCTACGATCTGACCAAACTCCTCGCCCTTGCTGGTCGAAAGGCTGGAGCGATGGCGAGGGGCTGCCTTGGTCGCAGGGCGTGCATTAGCGGCAGCCAGGCGCTGAAGAACCTGGGGGCCATCGATCATCGGCTCGCCCGCTCGTCGACGCCGGTTTTGCTCCGCGCTGATGATCTTGGCTTCCGCCATGATCGCATCGCGCAAAGTCGGCTGCTTGAGGAGCGGCGACAATTTCATGCCATGACGAACCTTGAGATCGGACAGGGTTGCAAATGCGTCCACTACCTCCTGTGGAAGCTCGGCCAATTGTAGCAGGTTGTGCAGGTTCTGCTTACCGATGGCGAGCCGCTCGGCCATATGCGCCCGCACGCCACCATAATAAGCGCCGACCGCATGCTGGTAATTGCGAGCCCGCTCGACGTCGGACACGTCCTCACGCTCGCGATTCTCGATGTCGGCAAGGCGGAACGCGCCTTCATCATCCAGAGTCTCAATGCGTGCGATGAGATCGATCTGGGCATGATTATTGGCGCGAAGCCAGGCGACCGAGAAATGGCGCCTTGTTCCTACAATCAGCTCATAGGGCTTTTCGCCATCCTGCGTCCGGCGGATGACAACCGGTTCCCGATTGCCATTCTCCTCTTTGATGGAGTCAATGAGCGAGGCGCAGCGCTCATGGCTCAGGCTCGCATAGTCGCGCGCATTACCCGGCCACACGGTACATTCGTCCGGCCGAATGCGGATAGTGGGCCGCTTAACGGTCCGCGCGATCTCGTCAAACGCAACGCCGCGCCGCTCGAGAAAGGAGGGCGTGGCTGCCTCCTGCCGCGTGGGCGCGGGGCTTGATGGGGCAGGTGCGACCGCCGCGCTGCCCTGCTCGTGGACAGGCGCCATAATATCCAGGCTGTCGATCGCGCTGGCCAAAAGGCTCCGACGGCGTCCTCCCGCGCTGCTCATGCCGCCTCCGTCAGCCTGTCAGTGCCCAGCTGGGCAAGGCGAGAGGGCCACTGCTTGCAGATATCCTTCTCGAGTTCTTTGAACACGGCGTTGAGATTGTCCCTGCAGCGCGTATAGGTCTGATGAGAGCCGTAAGGCTTGTTGATCTCGTAGATGGACGACATCGCGATCCCGGCATTCTTGATCTCTTCCGAAAGCAGGATCGGAGTCGAGAGCATCTGGCCGGCATAGGTCTTCTCCATGACCTGCAGCATCTGCGCCTCGTTGGTGCGATTGGGCTGGAACATCGTGCATACTACCCTGATGAAGCCATAATCGATGGAATTGTCGAACTTCGACACTAGGCTCATCGCCTCGCGACAGGTCTGCATGAAGTGGATCGTCGAGAGATAGTCGAGCTGGCGTGCCGGCACCGGGATGAGAAGCCCGTCCGCTGCGCTCAGTGTATTGACGCCCAGAAAACCCATGGCCGGCGGCGGGTCAAGAATGATGACATCATAGTCATGACGAACCTCTTCCAACCCGACACGCAGCATTCTGAACGCTCCGGCGATGGCGTGCGGTCCTTCCTCGATGGTGGCCGTCAGCTCCCACTCTGTATCCTGCAGCCCAAGATTGGCTGGGCAGATGTCGATGTTGGGCCAGGCGGTAGGCTTGATCGTCTTTCGGAAGGAATCCGCCTCATCTATACGGGGCGAGAGATAATTGGAAAGTGTGTGCGTCTCCTCGACCAGTTCCTCAAGATTGACGTCGAACATGACACTCATCGAGGCCTGGGGATCGCAATCGACGACGAGAACGCGGTAGCCGCGTAAAGCCAGATAGTCGGCCAGATGCTTGGATGTGGTCGACTTGCTGACACCGCCCTTGAAATTCTGGACCGCGACCACGACAGCGCGTTCGTCGGGCAACTTGCCCGCCTTAATGCCGAGCGCCTCGCGGATCGCGATAAGGTCCTCGACCGTATAGAAGCGTCGACCATTGTTCGCGGTCTTGGGCGCGGGCAGGCGACCGCGCGCCTCCGCCTTGGCCAGTGCTTCAGGGGTCCGCCCGAGAAATTCCGCGGCAACCGACGCCCCCATGGTGATGCTTAGGGTCTTGCGATCAGAGGGATCGATCGCCGCTCGTCGCAATACGCTCTTGGCGTTTTCGCACGATGTGATCATGGTGTCCAAAATCTGGCCGGACAACATCGGCGCGTCCCCTTGTTACGGTCTCGAATCAGGGCGGTTCGTAAAAAACGTCGAAATTGAACCCCCTATCCCGGACACATATGTCAAAATGGCGATGGTTAGTCAAACACGCTTCCAGGTAGATGATGTGCAGGACAGTTAGGCATCATGGAGGACTGTCGGGTACAGAAGGAGAGGGGGCCATCCGAGCAGAATGAATGCTGGACTGCCGCCCCTGTTATCGACCAACCTATGTAGAGATTTTGGTTAATCGTCCGTAATCCCCATACGTCGATCAATTCGACTTTGGCCCCGCGCCACGTTGCGCGGCGCCGGGCGTCTAGGGGCGTGCTGAGAAGTTTTGGTGAAGTATCTCAGGCGGGAGGGGGGAGGGCGGGATCCTCATGCCAAACACGCGGTTTTCCAACCTGAATGATACGGCCAAGAGCATCGAAGCGAAAACGCTGCGCCGCAAGTTCGACGATCTTGTCGAGACCGGTAGTTTCGACATCCACAGATACTCCGATACGGACCTTACGCTATGGCGGGCCGGAATAGAGGCTCTCGATTGGCACCAGTCGACGCAACACCCGATAATCAGGATGCGAACTCAGTGTGTCGACCGAACTCTCGAAATTTGGAGGTTCACCTATCATGAAGTGCAAGCGATCCATCGCACCGAGATCATCGGCCTGCCAGTTTTTAGTGAAGAAAGGAGAAGCGGCGCCCCGAAATCTCTTCGCCTTTGGCCGCAGCATCGCCATCCGAGCAAAATGAATGCTCGACTGCTGCCCTAATTATCAACCAACCTGCGCAGAAATGTTGGTTAATTGTCCGTAAACGCCAAAACCTCCCCACATTTTCGTAGCTGCTGATCTGTCTATGTTTTGCCCCTCATCCGAGGGGTATCGTAGTGGATGATGATGTAAGAACATTCGAAACAGGTTTCGAAAGGCAGGAGCGACTATCTGTCTCGTCAATAGGTCAGAGGGATTGAAAGTCGGGTATCGCGCATTTTGGCATTGAGCCTGACGAGGAGCTTTCGGGCGAGAGCGATGCGGACGACGAGCTTTGGTTTGCCAGCTGCGAGGAGTTTGTCGCGGAAGTCAGCGAGGCTTGGGTCGAAGCGCCGGGCGATGTCAGCGACGAGGAAGAGGATAGTTCGAATGGAGGCGCGGCCACCGCGAGTTCGCCTTTTGCCGAATCTGGCGCCGCTGTCATTTGCGATGGGAGCGAGCCCGACGAGCTTGACGATAGCCTTGTTTGAGAGGGTGCCCAGTTCGGGCAGATCGGCGATCAGATAAGCGGTAGTCCGATCGGCCAAGCCCTTGATTGAGCGGATGGTGCGATCAAAGGCGCGCCAGTGAGGATCGCTTGCGATGGACTGCGCGATCATGGCGCTGATGTCCTTTGCCTGTCTGTAAGCGCTAAAACACTCCCACAGGGGAGCGCTCAGGCGGCCTGATCGATGACGGGGCTGGCGGTGGCGCGACTATCTACCCAGTTGTAGGGGAGCAGATCATCGATGGGATCTGTGTCGCCGTACAGGACGATGCGTGCGAGGACATCGGCGAGGTAGGCCTGCGGGTTGATACCGCCCAGTTTGCATGTTTCGATGAGGCTGGCGAAGGTTGCCCAGTTTTCAGCCCCCAGGTCATTGCCTGTGAACAGGGCATTTTTCCGCTGGAGGGTAATTGGCCTGATTGAGCGCTCGACGGTATTGTTATCCAGCTCGATCCGTCCATCCTCAAGGAAGCGGACGAGGCCCTTCCAGTGGTTGAGTGTGTAATCGATGGCCTCGGCTGTATGGGAGCCGCGGGGTAGTTTGGGCAGCATTTCCTTGAGCCATGGCAGCATGTCCGCGATGATCGGAGCGGATTCAGCCTGGCGTACCGTCAGTCTGTGTTCGGGGCTGGAGCCTCGGATACGAGCCTCGATCTTGTAGAGCCCGGCGATCCGCCGCAGGGCCTCATCGGCGACCGGTGCGTTGCCGCCCTTGGCATCGTCGAAGTAGCCCCTCCTGACATGTGCCCAGCAGAAGGCGAGCGTTCCGGGACCGGCCCTTCGGTCCGGCGCCTCGATATGCTTGTACGCGCCATAGCCGTCGCACTGGACGATGCCGGTGAAGTCCCCGAGCAGCTTTTCCGCCCAGACTTTCCCGCGACCTGGCATGTAGGTGTAGGCGACAGCCGGTGGATCGGTGCCGCCATGCGCCCCATCATCACGAGCGATCGCCCAGAGATATCCTGTCTTCACCTTGCCAGTGCCGGGAGCCACGACCTTCGCGGTGGTCTCATCCACGAACAGCCTCGCGCCCGACAGGAGGTCGGCCCTCATCCGGCTGGTCAGGCGGCCGAGCCAGGCGGCGGCTCTGCCTGCCCAGTTACACATTGTCCCCCTGTCGATCTCGATACCCTGGCGCCGCAGTGCCTGTGCCTGCCGGTAGAAGGGAGTGTGATCGGCATATTTCTTGACGAGAACATCGGCGATCAGCGCCTCGGTGGGCAGGCCGCCTGGCATTACATGCTTGGGCGCAGGCGCCTGGAACACGCCATCACTGCATGCCCGGCACGCCATTTTCGGACGGGACGTCACGATGACGCGATACTGGACAGGGATGACATCGAGCCGGCTTGATATGTCGCTGTCGATGCAGTGCAGCACGCCTCCGCAGCAGGGGCATTCCGTCTCGTCAGGGAGGATCACTTCCTCGACACGGGCCAGATGTGCCGGCAGCGACGCCCGCGCTGTCCCGGGCTCCCTTCGCGCCCGTTCCTTCTTTTGTCCTGCGGCAGCCGCTGCCTGCTCGGCCAAAGCCTCCAGTTCAGCGCGGGCGACATCGAGATCGTCGAGGCCCAGCGCCAACTGATCTTCGTTCAGTTTCTCCGACCATTTTCCGAATGTCGTCCGGGTAATCTGGTCAATGATATGCTGCATCCGAGCTTCACGCTCGAGGCCGGCCAGGACCATCGCCTTGAGGATGGCGACATCGTCAGGAAGGTCGGCTGCCGTGGCGGACATGCCCTATTTCTGGCAGTTTCCGGGCAGTCCGCAATGGCATTTCGATCAGGGGAATCAGGCTTGCGACCTATCGCGTCGTCACCGGAACCTGAGCGCGCGGCGTGTGCATTTTCGACCATTGCAGCCCTTCGAACAAGGCTGACGCCTGTGATGCCGACAGCCGCATCACGCCATCCTGCGCCCTTGGCCAATGGAAGGCCCCCGTCTGCAAGACTTTGCTCACGAGCACCAGGCCGCTGCCATCCCAGACCAGGAGCTTGATCCTGTTCGCCCGCTTGGAGCGGAAGATGAAGACCACCCCCGAGAAGGGCTTGAGTCCGAGTTCATGCTCGACCAGCGCCGCCAGGCTGACGGCCCCTTTCCTGAAGTCGACCGGCTTTGTCGCCACCATCACCTTGAGCGGCCCTGGCGGGATGATCATCCCGACCGGCTCACCGCGGCAAGCACACGGGCGATATGATCCTCGCTCGCCCCTGGCGGCACATGGATCGCCAGCCTTGCCGTGCGGATCACGATCTCATCGCCTCCACCATCAGCCGGGCCGGAGCCGCCCGCATCTTCTACCACCGCCGGGACGAAGCCCAGCTTTTTGCTGGCCAGGCGCTTGCCTGGAATGCTGTCATGCCGCCACGCATAAAGCTGCTGCGGCAGTAGCCCATGCGCCCGTGCGATTTCTGCGATGTTGGCGCCGGGCTCAAAACTCGACGCTATGATCCGGGCCTTGGCCTCGGCCGACCAGCGGCGACGCGAAGGTCCCGCTGGAATGACATCCATACGCGAGGGCCGCTGGCCCTCCTGCCTTGCGAAACCTGTTTCGAATGTTCTTACATCATCAGCCACTACGATACCCCTCGGATGAGGGGCAAAACATAGACAGATCAGCAGCTATGAAAATGTGGGGAGGTTTTGGCGCTTACGCCTGTCTGGCGAACAGAGCCAGTGTTTCGCCGATCTGGGCCAGGGCCAGCGGATCGGTCGTGGCTGATCGGCGCTGCTTCTGGACGATGATATCGCGCGTCACATGACGCAGCCGCGCGGTGAGCGCTTCAAGCTTGGCCTGTTGTGCGCTGGGCGGCGGCGTGGGGATGAGCTTGCGGGCATCAGCGAACCAGGCCAGCATCCGGGCGTCGATGCGGTCGGTCTTTTCCAGGCACCCCATCGCCTGTGCGAAGGCGCGGGCGTGACGCGGATTAACGATGGTGCAGGCGATGCCCTGCGCCCAGAGCTGGAGGAAGGCCAGTTTCTCGCCCCCCCACTCGCCTCCAGCACGACCAGCCCATCATCACCGGCATGTTCCCACACGAAATCAGCGAGATCAGCAATGCCTTCGGCCGTGTTGGCACAGCGTATCGGATGATCCGGCGCGGTCCACGCATCCAGCCATGCCTTCGAACTATCGACTCCGATCATAATGTGCGTCACCTTGTACCTGCCTTGTCTGTGCGATTGGCAACCATCCGACTGTTCGGTCGCAGGGCAACAAGCAGGCCGATCCCAAACTCCCGACGGTCGAACGGACCTGAGGGGCAACGGGCGTCGACACTGCGGCCATGAGATCGGGTGGCCACCCGATCTCATGGTGCCAGGTCATCCTCATGACCTCAGGCACAGATACAAGGGGCAGCGCCCCTCGCGCATGGATGTCATTCCAGCGGGACCGGCGCATCGCCGCTGGTCGGCCGAGGCCAAGGCGCGGATCATCGCGTCGAGTTTTGAGCCCGGCGCCAACATTGCGGAAATCGCGCGGACGCATGGGCTGCTGCCGCAGCAGCTCTACGCGTGGCGGCATGACAGCATTCCGGGCAAGCGCTTGGCCAGCAAAAGCTGGGCTTCGTCCCGGCGGTGGTTGAAGATGCAGGCATCCGAGCAAAATGAATGTTCGACAGCAACCATGATTATCAACCGGACTGCACAGGAATTGTGGTTAATTGTCCTGTAATTCGCGACCTGCGATCAACTCGGCTTTAATCCGGCGCCATGTCACGCGCCGGACTCAACCGATACCGCCAGGTGCATTGAAGCATCTTGGCAGTCCAGCCAGCACCGCCCCGACCTAGCTCTGTCATCGAGAACGTGAGCGATCTCGCCTTCGCTTCGCTGCTTATGCATGGTTTTGCAAAGAGGCGACAATTCCGAACGACATCCGACCATCGTAGCAGCCGGTACTAAAGTTCAGGAATATGTTCTGACAGATCGATCCGTGCCTTGTCCATATCAACGGCTGCAAAAATGAAGTTTCGCTTGTTTGCCTCCTGCGGTGTGAGCCTGCCAGTCTCGATCTCCCAATCCAGCTTGGCTCTTGCGATTGCCTTCTCGTGGGTTCGGTTCCAGACAGGATCGGGTGCTGACGTGCCGTCCCGCAGTTGCTGTCTGGCTAATCGCCATCGCGAACGTCGCTGATCTTCGTTGTCATCGATTAGGGCATCGAAAGGGCAATTTGATCGCAGTTCGCGGCCCAAGCCATCATCCTGCACCATAAGCGCCATCCAGAGTTCCTGTGGCCGACATGTCAACAGGAAGCGCCAGAAACGCTGGCCTATCGTTGCCGCCCTGGCGGCGACCCTATGATCCAGGGCAAGCCGCGCTGCCTCAACCAGAGGGCCGATGCCCTCTCGCTGGCACCGTAGCATGTCGACTAGCTGGATCGCGCGCAGCAAGCGGCAGCGCTCCCCAATAGCGTGAGCATTATGCCGCCTGTCCTCGGAAAACGCAGCGCGGTCCGTCGGTCCAGTGTGAGCTGATTTCTTGTCGCGGATGTCCTTACTCCTCATACCGCGCCTACTTTCTCAAACTCATGCCAGCTCGTCAGCGCCGACGCGCAGCCGTTATCGCAGCAGACATCCCGGGCGTGAAGACCAAAGCCATTAGCTCCAAGCCTACGGGCAGGCACGATCAGATGGACATGCGGGTCGTTCGATGAGCCAGCCCAATATGGTACATGTAGCACCATCAGCACCGCGAGTTGCAGTTCGCGTACGAAATAGCTCAGGACCCATGCCCGGATATCTTCCCAGCTCACGTGGAGGGGCCGATCGGCTGACAAGTCAATTGTGAACTGAGCATATCCCGTCTTCTCGACCGCTGGGTGCGTGGCATCATAACGTTCGAGAAGATAGGAAAGCTGCGCATATTCACCCGGCGCATTTGTCGGTACTAGCAGGTCATGTCGGGCTGCTTCATGTCCTGCTGGCGTCAGCTTTGCGAGAACGGCGGCGGAAACGCCGTTCCTTATTCCGTCATTCTTCCAATAATAGCGGACGTAGCGAAAATGGGGATGGTCGGTGCTATCCCCAACGTAGGCGGACAGCGCCTCGGGACCAGAACGGCTCTTCTTGCCAGTCATGCTGCCCACCTCCCGGCAAAGGGGAGCATTTTTTGGCTGGTGCAGGGAAACAGGATAAGTCCCTCGGTGGAAGCCCTGACTCCAGGCTGGCCATCCTCAAGCATCGGCATGAACCACAGCCTGTCGTCGAACCAGGCAGACCGATAGTCTACCAGCCACTCGCGCCTCCTGTGGAAATGAATGTCCAGGCTCTGCGGCCAGGCCCCCGAACGTAGGAGCAGCAGGTCTAGCCCATGGCTATCTCCCATCTGCGCCAATTTTTCACGGGTTTCTGACCCAGAAACATTTGTGCCCGCAATCAGCAAATTGGCCTGTTCGAGAAGCAACATGCCTTCGGTGCCGGTCAATTGTCGGCTCGGTTCAAGATCGATCGGCGCGCCGATATCGCGCGCGATCCTCATCATCGCTCGCTGGACCGAACTGCGAACGAACGGAAGGGTTTGCGCCCCCCCATTGGGGACGCATTCTGGAATATATGTCACATTAATCACTTTCAGATTGGGGAGCCGCGCCACTGAGCCGGGCTGCACTCTCCCTTTTTTCATTCCGTTACTCAGTTGTACTGAGCTACTTGCTTACTTGATAAATCGGGCTGCGATGGCAGCCCTTGTCCCGCAGGGACAGCATCTGTTAATCCGGGCAAGATTAATGCTCGATCGCAACCATGATTATCAATCGGGCTCGGCAGGGTTCACGCTTAATTATCCTGTGACATGCATTCAGCGATCAAATCGGTTTTGGCCCGGTGTCATGTCGCACGATGCTCCGTAATCCGGGCCATTGCTCTACCCAATGGGGCGACGGGGGCGAGTGATCCTGGGCCTTTCCCGTGTCCCGCGGACCTGCAATCCGTCCCTGCAGCCGGGGGCTGTTCGGTTATCCGAACTACATGTGTTCGCGAAACGGGCATGGTTGCACCGACATTGTATTGGACTCGGCCACTATTGCGGAGAGTATGCCGCGTACCTACAAGACTTGGCACGTGCTGTTCGAGGCCGGCCAACCCTTGGCGCTGGCGGCCATTTCTTCCGCTGAGGAATTCGTATTTGTAGCCGGCAACTTTGGTATGGTTTAACTGATCAGCAAATCATCGGCGCTCGGACATAGGAACCAAAATAACTCCAAATCATATCGGATAGGCATAAGATTGCTACCAGGTACCATATGATTTCAGCCGACCTCCTGCATGGCCCTTCCATTCATTTCCCTGAACAGTTTGACGATCAATGCTAGGCGACGCTGGCTAGTAGGGCGGGCCAGGGCATCGGCCGCCAGTTGCTCAGCGCGGACGTGGATAGCCAAAAGAACAATCGCCAATTTGAACGCGCGATCATCCTGTAGGCTTTTACGTTCTTTCTGTTCTAGCCTGACCGCAAGCGACCCGCGCCACCGGCTGCGCCCCTTCAATGGCGGAATGACATCCCGGCTTTTCAGAAAAAGATGCAATGTGGCCGAATTGCGCATTGGATAAAGTTTGCATGTGTGGCGCAGATGAATGTCCGCCTCCTTAAAGCCCATGGCCTTCAACAGCAGATTGACGAAAATTTCTCCGTCTTTCAGGTTCCGGAAAAGGAATTCATTACTCCTTGTATTTTGCAACATCGCTGTGAGCGCTGTCTCCAGTACTCGAGCCTCACGCGCGCCCACCTTTCGACTGAGGCTCAGGCGGCTCTCCAGCGCCTTCAGATAGGCGGGATCTTTCGTCAGTGGGGAAAGCAGCAGCTGCCCTTTCTTGCCTTGCCAGAATCCAACTGGCAGAAGACTGTTGCTGGCCCTCCTCCAATAGACATGCTTGCCATTGCCAGCCTGCGCGTTGCCCGAAAACAGATCAATCATGTTCCGAGCGGGAATGGCATGAGGCGCAAGCCAATCCCTTGCGCGCTTCTTGGACCTCGGCTTGTGTATAGCTTGAGGCGAGGTGGGCAGCTGCTTTTCCTCTGCTGTGAATGTCGCGGGCCTACCGAAATTTTCCGGCAACGGCCTTGCCGATCGCGAGGTAAAATCAACGGCTAGAGACTTGCTGGCCTTCTTAAGCGCCGATTGCAGCAAAGATATCTCAGCCCTTTTGGCGTCCATCTGAGGCGTGTAGGATAGAAGCTGCGATGCAGTCGGGCGACAGGGCAATGGAGGGCATTGCAGTGCGTCGGACCTTTTCAGCCGACCCTTTCGCTTGCGCCATGCGTCCGGTTTGACTTTGGTCAATTCCTGCAGCAATTCAGGCTCAAGCACATCGAAGGAAGAAGGGCGGGCGCAATAGAGGCCCAGCAACCAATCCAGTAGATGGATATATGAACGCAATGTCATGTCTGGTCCGCTATGACCCATAACCTGGCTGACTGCGTGTAGGGCGCTGGCTCCGAGTCTTTCCGCACCTAGCAAGCGCTGCGCGACCCGTTCCCTGCGCTGCTGCGAAATCACGCTGGTCAGTCGGCGCGGCACGGGCGGTTCGGCCATATCGACCGGCAACATCAGCGTCGCCAGCAAATAGGACGCGAAGCTGTGGCGTAAATGACCGTGCTCCAATTCACGGGCAGAAGCCCTTTTCAAGGCATCGTTGATCGCGCTGCTCGCGAAGGCGGAATTCGGAGCAGTTGCACTATCGGCTGTACCGAACAGCCACCCGTCGCGCCCTTCGATCGTTTTGGTCCGTTGCGCTTTAAGAAAGCGCTGCAGTCGCGCCAGTTCTTCAGATTCGAGCAGTATGTCGAGGGGAATGATTCGTCGACTTCCCGGTGTTTTCAGAACCCGTTCTTCATTTTTTTCCACGAAGAGTTCTAAACGATCGCCCGCACTGGCAAAATCGCCGCAACGCAGTCCAACGGCCTCTGTCAGACGGAGGCCGGTGCGAAAAAGCAATATAACGACAAGGGCAATCTGCTCCTGTTTGGTTCTATCGAGTAGGCGGATGAGTCGATCATATTCTTCGGGCAACAGAAGATCGGCGGAAATAGGGTCTTCCAACCGATATTCGTCCAGTCCGAAATCGATCGGTTCTGAACCACGGCAATTATACAGGAAGCGCCCGAATGACTGAAATGCATTTATGCACTTATTACGGTGCTGATGACGCTTTTCATTTGCTAGAAAGGATTTTACATATTCTTCAAGAGTGAGCCATGGGATGGTCAAGGGGTTGAATTCATGATGCCAGCCTATAAACATTGATACTAGGCAATCAAAATAACCTCTTACCGTAGATATTGAATAACCTTTTCCGTTTCGACCGCGTTCGCTCCGAATTGCATATTTGCACCAATCTACAAGCGTGTTTTGCAATTTAAATTTGTCGTTGCCAATCAGTGATATATTTGACAAATTATTTAGTACTATTCTTTTTATTTTAGATTTCTTTAGATTTACGCCACTTTTGAAAATTGATCGGGTAGGATTAAGTGCATCAGATGCGGCCAGAATAAGCGGATCCAGAATTATATTGTATTTCTTTTCATTTTTCCGCTTATCCTGCACCGGTTTTAGGACTTCGCCAGGCACCACATCACCATGGATGATGCGAAACCAGCTTTCATGGCTGACGGACACGCCGGGGGCACGGCCCTGCGCGTGGGCCAAAAGCAATCCGGGTAGGTGCATTCGCCAGGCTCTGCCGGCGTCTTCAACCAGTAGCTGACCGCGGCGCCCATCTTTATCTATTTCTGTTCGTCCGTACGCAGCAAAGCATTCCTCCGGGGTCGCCTCAGCCGGTAGCCGATGCCCATCTCTCCTCCACTGCACGATCAGCATGGCGGTGACAGGATCGGCAAACCATCGGGCCGAATGGCCATCCAACTCCATATCGATCGACAGCATGCTACCCTGGACCAGAACCCAGCGATCAACTCCCTGCATCCATGAAGGCCAGAGCAGCGCGTTATGCAATCCGCCGCGCTGGACGGCCGAAGTTAGCATTTTTCCCATAAGATAGAGCGGCGAACGCACATCAATTGCGGATTCCTGTACCTCAACGGCATGCAAATCGTCATCTTCATATGCCAGGTCGAAGTCTGCCAGCACCATTGTCACAGCGTGGCGATCGCGAGATTGGCGGCACGCGGAATCCATCCGGCTGCCTGAAGGACAGGATCAAGCGTACGGGCGAGATCGGCCCGATACACCGCCGGGTCGAGCGCACTGAACATGTCCCAACTGCCGCTGTCCAGCGGCCCATGGCCGTAAAAGGCATGAATGGTTTCAGTACTGCATTGTCCGACGAGCTTCGTCCGCAACCAGTGACGGCCTGCATTTTTCCTTAAGTGCTGCACGGCCATGGCCTGACCGATTGCGTTTGTTACCTTGATTGGCTCTGCCGTGAGCAACTCGCGATCGAACGATTTTGAACGGTGGCGTTTCAACCGGAAAAGCGGAAGATCGCGTTGTTCCCTGATCTGGCCAACCTGTCGTGCCGTCTCTTCTGGAAGCATATCTTCGAGACACTTTACATGCTCGTCATAGAGGCGCAGTTGCTCCATGGCTGTGTCACAGAGCCAGACCAATCTCTGGGTTTCCGTTCCCCTGACATTTTTGTCTGTGAGCGAGTAGAAGCGCGTGTTGTCATCGACGTCCTTTGACGCCGGCAAGGATCCTGTAATTCCGCGATGGGCAAGAGCAAAGGCCAGCAAGCCTACGCTGTAACGGGTCATGGCCTGATGGAGCATCTCGATAGGCCGCGGCGCCGCTTCCAGACCCTCGGCCAGAGAGCGCACCAGATCACCAACGGTCTCATCCGTGGGCGTAAAGCGTCCACCGATATGTGTAGCGGCCACGGTTGCGGGTAAAGTGACAGGGGGTAGGGTGTCGATCCCGTTGATGGAGGAACGATAATGGCGGGCCAGCCTGTCCTGCGAAAGGGCCCCGTAGGCGCTTGAGGCTTCGGCCATGCTGGGAATGATTCCGGTGATGGCGGCCGTTAGCACCATGTCGCCGCCTGCTGCTTCGTTCATTGTAGCGGGCAGCCACCGAGTGAGGGACGCCGTTGTCGCCGCTGCGTCGCGCGCTTTGCGCCCGGTCTGCGGATCGTGGCGCTCAAGCCAGTGCATCATAGTCTCGACCAGCAGGTCCTGTTCATCGGGTTCGCCTGCAACTTGTCGTCCGTATCTGCCGACCTCCCAATGGGTGAACAGGGGCTGGGCAAATCTATCGGGCGCGCATTGGAGACGCTGGACGGCCGACTTAGGGGGCAGGTGAATAAGAAGGGAGCATTCCTCACTGCCGGCACGATCTGTCGGAAACCATGCCGGACGTCGTCTATCCCCGCCCCGTCAGCCCCACGGTCCCTACCGGGGGTGGTACAGCTCTCTCCCTCTGCCCCACCCTTCGGCACCAAACGCTAGCGAAACGGCAGTCAGAGCGCTGCCGAATTCCGAGAGATGGCATGATGGCCTGCACTGCTGCCTGGCGTTGGTGTTGGCTTTGCGGATCGACAAGCACGAAGGACATGAGCGACCTGTTTTGGCTAACGGATGAGCAGATGGAGCGGCTGCGGCCGTTCTTTCTGAAGAGCCACGGCAAATCTCGAGTGGATGACCGGCGGGTGCTGAGCGGCATCGTATTCGTCAACCGCAACGGGCTGCGCTGGCGCGACGCCCCTGGCGTGTACGGCCCGCACAACCGCTGGAAGCGCTGGGGTGAGGCACGCGTGTTCACGCGCATCATAGAAGGTCCGGCTGCGGTGGGCGCCAAACCCAAAACGGTGATGATCGACGCGACCTACCTGAAGGCGCACCGCACGGCATCGAGCCTACGGGTAAAAAGGGGGATCTCGACCGCCTGATCGGACGCACGAAAGGCGGCATGAACACCAAGCTCCATGCCGTCGCCGACGCGAACGGTCGCCCTTGAGCTTCTTCATGACCGCCGGTCAGGTCAGCGACTACACCGGTGCGGCCGCGCTGCTGGACGACCTGCCAAAAGCGCAGTGGCTGCTCGGCGACCGCGGCTACGATGCCGACTGGTTCAGGGACGCTCTTCAGGCCAAGGGCATCGAGCCTTGCATCCCAAGCCGCAGGTCGCGCAACGAGCCCGTCCGATACGATAAGCGCCGCTATCGGCGCCGCAGCCGCATCGAGATCATGTTCGGCCGCCTCAAAGACTGGCGCCGCGTCGCCACCCGCTACGATCGCTGCCCTACGGTCTTCTTCTCCGCCATCGCCCACGCCGCCACCGTCATCTTCTGGCTGTGATCAACGCGTCCTGACCCTAAGGAATGTTTGTGAAATTCAACCGGCGTCGCCCGGCCGAATGAAGTCCATCACGTTGGCGACGTCATGGCTGTTGCTGCCGTCTTGTCCTTGAAGTCGATGATGACTTCGCCGATCAGCGCCCGTAGCCAGCGGTGGGCGGGATCGTGGCGGTAACGGACGTGCCAGGCCATCTCGACGGGAAAGCTGCCGAGGTCGACCGGGGCGGGCAGGACCTTCAGCCGGGGGTCGTGCATCAACTGTCGGCAGATGAGCGTGGGCAGGGTGGCGCAATAGTCGGTCACCGCTACCATCTCGGCTGCCGCGAAGAAGTTGGTCACGGAGATCGCGACGTCGCGCTTCAGCTGTTGCTGCGCCAGCGCCTGAAACAAACCGGCGCGCATCCGTCCGGGCGGCACGATGTTGACATGCTTCATCGTCTCGAACTGCTCGCGCGTCATGACATCGCCGACGCCCGGATGGTCGGTACGGACGGCGCAGGCGAGCCCTTCGTCCATCAGGTGCTGGACGACGAGGTTATCGGGCGGATCGACGATGCGGCCCAGCACGAGCGCCGTCGTGCCCGACACGACGCCTGTTTCCACAAGATCGTTCCCGTAGGGCGTCAGACGAAGCTTTATGCCGGGGGCGACCTTCTCCAGGCGCGCCACGATAGCGGGGACGAGGACGAACTCGACATAGCCGTTCGGCGCGATCGTGAAGAGCCGTTCGGCCTTTACGGGGTCGAAGGCCTGCTGACCGAGGACCGCATTGTCGAGCTGCGCAAGTGCCTCGGCGATCAGCGGTGAGAGTTCAAGCGCGATCGGGGTCGGCTGGATGCCGTAGCGCTCGCGGACGAACAGTTGGTCCTGAAGCATCAGTCGTAGACGCGATAGGGCATTAGACAGGGCGGGCTGCGTCATGCCCATGCGCTCGGCAGCCCGCGTGACGCTGCGCTCCTCCATCAACGCGACGAAGATCGGCAGCAGGTTCAGATCGTAGCGCATGCAGTCATCCTGTCAGACGTATATCTGACATTAGAAATATAAACTTCTAGAATATATCAACGAGGCCCATTTCCCATCCATCGGCGACGGGCGCCGCGAACATGGAGGTTGAGATGAGCAAGGGTCAGGTTCTCGTTCTTGGATCGAATGCGACACGGCTCGGTCTGCGTAGCGGCAGTACCGCAACGGTCGGTCAGTATCTCAACGAGACGGCAGTCCCCGCGCTGGCACTGCTCGACGCCGGCTATGATATTGTTCTCGCTACGCCCAACGGGACCAAGCCGCACATCGACGCCGGCTCCGACACGAAGGACCACTTCGGCGGTGATGAGGCGGCATACCAGCGCGCCAAGGACTTCTTCGCCAGCCACCCGGCCATGAACGACGTCCGCACGCTGAAATCGGTCGTCGACGAGGGTCTGGACGGCTTCGTTGGCGTGTTCGTGCCGGGAGGTCACGCGCCCATTGTCGATCTGATGCAGGACCGCGATGCGGGCACGATCCTCCGTCACTTCCACGCGACGGCCAAGCCGACCGCGCTCCTCTGCCACGGACCGGTGGTCGTTGTCTCCGCGCTCGACGATGCTCCGGCCTTCCGCAAGGCGCTGGAGGAAGGCGATGACGCCGGGGCGGCCGACCTGGCGCGAGACTGGATCTACGCGGGTTACCGCATGACAGTCTTTTCGGCGAGCGAGGAAAAGATCGCCGAGGAGCAAGTGCTGAAGGGCGAACTCTACTTCGACATGGAAAAGGCGCTGCGGTCGGCCGGTGGCGACGTCTCTGTCACCGACAAGAACTTCGCTTCGAATGTCGTCGTGGACCGGGAGCTGATCACGGGTCAGAATCCGGCGTCGGACCAAGCCATGGCCGACGCTTTGATCGAAGCCCTCGATCGCGCCGCTGCGTGAGTACCAGGATGACGGGCGGGGCGCTCAGGATGCGCCCCGCTTCGCATAGAACCATTATGAGGAACGGTACCATGACCTCCAACGTGAAGATCGTCGCCGTCTTAACCGCCCGTGCGGATACCGTCGACCGCCTGCGCGCTCTGCTCGACGCCATGCTAAAGCCGAGCCGTGCCGAGCCGGGCAATTTGCGCTACGATCTCTGGCAGGACCAGAGCGATCCGAACCGCTTCGTCCTCGACGAGCTGTACGCGGACGCGGATGCGGTTACCGCCCACCGCGCGACGCCCCACTTCCAAAACTACCTCTCTCAGATCGGCGATCTGGCTGAGCGCGGCGCGTTCGTCCTCAACCCCGTCTCCGCGACCTAGGGGTGCTGCCATGGGCAACCTTAAAGAATGGGTGGGGTCGGCGCTGCTGGCACAACCGTTCTACATAGAGGAGCTGCGGATGATCGGCCTGTTGGCACCTGCGCTTCGCCTGGGCCTTATGGGCCTCGTTCATCCACGCGGCTACCGCTGGCGCGGGGCCGCGACCCAGCGAAAAATCAACATTTGAAGTGAAGGAAACACAATCATGACCAAAGGTATCGAAGGCAAGGTTGTTCTCATCACCGGCGGCAGCACCGGCATCGGCGCGGAAACCGCGCGGCTTCTCGCCGAACGCGGTGCGAAGGTCGCCATCGCCGCACGGCGCAAGGACAAGCTCGACGACGTCGTCGCGCAGATCGCCGAGAACGGCGGAACGGCACGCGCCTATGCGCTCGACGTCACCGACAAGTCGGCGGTCCAGTCCGTCGTCGCCGCGATCGTCGCCGACTTCGGCCGTCTCGACGTACTGATCAACAACGCCGGTCTGATGCCGATCCGTCCGATGGCCGAGGTCAACACCGACGAGTGGGACCAGATGATCGACGTCAATCTGAAGGGCACGCTCTACGGCATCGCTGCGGCCCTTCCCGGCTTTCTCGAGCAGGGCAGCGGTCACATCATCAACTTGAGCTCGGTTGCGGGCATCAAGGTCTTCGCACCGGGCGGCACGGTCTATTCCGGCACCAAGTTCGCCGTCAGCGCGATCAGCGAGGGCTTGCGCCATGAGGTGGGGGAAAAGGTCCGGGTCACGTCAATCGAGCCTGGAGCTGTCGAAAGCGATTTGAAGTTCACGACCTCTGGCGCGGCTGCCAAGACGGTGCTGGACTTCTACAAACAGGCCATCCCGGCGGCATCGGTGGCGCGTGCTATCGCGTTCGCTGTCGAACAACCTGATGACGTCGACGTCAACGCGATCGTCATCCGGCCGACCGCACAGCAATTCTGATTTCGACCAGGAGGCGGGGCCGCCTGTGCTCCGCCTCATGGGGAACGACCGGCCCGCTCGTCCGTTACTTTGCCGAATAACATCTGCCCGTTTCACTTGGGGAGTCATTTATGCCCAAACTTGCCCTGTATGTACCACTGAAGGCCAAGCCCGGAAAAGAGCGTGATGTCGCCAATTTCCTGACCTCGGCATTGCCGCTCGTTCAAGCTGAGGCGGGCACTCTGACCTGGTATGCGATCGAGGAAGGTCCCGGTGCGTACGCGATCTTCGATACGTTCGACACAGAGGAGGATCGGCAGGCCCATCTCGACGGCAAGGTTGCTGCCGCATTGATGGACAAGGCAGACGAACTGTTTTCCGAACCGCCGCAGATTCACAAGTTCACCTTGCTGGCCGCGAAATAGCGGAAGCAGTCGGCACCCTAGCGCGTCGCTCTCATCGCCCGCGTGGGGGAAACACGGGCGCGGCGGCGTGCGTCGAGCGGTTTTCCCCGGACTGGCCACGGAGACACGCCATGCACTCCATCCAGACGCTCGACGCGCGGACGATCATCGATGCGGGGATCGCGGAGACCGAACGGATTGGCAACCCGACGAACATCGCGGTGGTGGACGCGAGCGGCTGCCTCCTGGCGTTCGCGCGGATGGACGATGCGTGGCGCGGCAGCGTCGACATCGCGATCGGCAAGGCGTGGACGGCGCGCGCGTTCGACGTCGAGACCAAGGCGCTGGCGAAGCTCGCCCAGCCGGGCGCCGACCTCTACGGCATCCATGCCTACAACGGCGGCAAGGTGATGATCTTCGCCTGTGGCATGCCGATCAAGGAGGGCGAGACGGTGATCGGCGCGGTGGGCGTGTCGGGCGGCACCGGCAAGCAGGACGAGAGCATGGCCGAGGCAGCGGCGCAGGCGTTCGCGCGCGGCTGAGCCTTGGAGCGCGGCGCCGCTCAGTCGGCGGCGGCGCTCGGGCGCCGGGCGTGCCTCCCGCGCGGCGCGGGTCGCCTCCATTTAGCGCGTTATTCGGCTGTTCTGGCCCAGTTATTCAGAAAACCGCAATAAATCGATCCTGGGACGGCCATACGGGTAGGAACCTCTCAGATGGCAGAAGGTTCAGGAAACTGAGATCACTTGGAAGGGTGCGATGTCGTCCGCCGTTGCGATGGACCGGATCACCAAGCTGTCGATTTGATAACGCGTTGAGAAGAGCTGCGAAAGGAAAAGATCCGTGAAAGCTGTCGTGTACAACGGGCCCAAAGATGTTTCTGTCAGCACCATCGATGATCCCAAGATCGAAAAGCAGACCGATGTTATCATCCGGCTGACCACGACCAATATCTGCGGGTCGGACCTTCACATGTATGAGGGCCGTACCAGCTTCGAGAAGGGCAGGGTCTTCGGTCACGAAAACCTTGGCGAGGTCATCGAAGTCGGCTCTGCGGTAGATCGTATCAAGAAGGGCGATCGCGTGTGCATGCCGTTCAATGTCGGTTGCGGTTTCTGCGAAAATTGCGAACGCGGTTTGACGGGTTTCTGCCTCACCACCAACCCTGGAACCGCCGGCGCAGCGTATGGCTTTGCCGAGATGGGTCCGTGGCAAGGTGGTCAGGCCGAGTTGATGCGCGTTCCTTATGCGGACTTCAATTGTCTGAAACTGCCTGAGGACGCTGAGGAGAAGGAGGATGACTATGTCATGCTCTCCGACATCTTCCCCACCGGTTGGCATGGCGTCGAACTGTCGGGTTTCCTGCCTGGCGAAAGCATCGCGATCTACGGCGCCGGTCCGGTCGGTTTGATGGCCGCGCACTCAGCCGAGATCCGCGGTGCCTCTCAGATCTTCGTGGTCGATTCTCACGATGACCGCCTGAAACTGGCCAAGGCGATGGGCGCTATTCCGATCGACATGCGCAAGGGCGATCCCGCCCAGCAGATCCTTGACGCGACCAGCGGCCTCGGGACCGACCGCGGGGTCGAGGCGGTCGGGTATCAGTGTTGCGATCGCCACGGCAAGGAGCGCAGCAACTACACGATGAACTGCCTCGTCAAAAGCACGAAGGCCACCGGCGGAATCGGCGTCGTCGGCGTGTTCATTCCGGAAGACCCGAACGCGCCCGACGATCTCCAGAAGGAAGGCAAGATGGCGTTCGACTTCGGCAACTTCTGGTTCAAGGGCCAGAAGATCGGCACCGGCCAGTGCAATGTAAAGCACTACAACCGGCGACTGATGAAGCTTATCGAGCAAGGCCGGGCCAATCCTGCCCAAATCATCTCGCACCGACTGCCGCTTGATCAGGCACCAGACGCCTACAAGCATTTTGACGAGCGCGACGCTGGCTGGACGAAGGTCGTGCTCAAGCCGGGCACCTGACCTTAGTCTTCGACGGAATAGGAAATAAATTATGACTTTGGAAGGCAAATCCATTGCCATTCTGATCGCACCCCGTGGGACGGAAGAACCAGAATTCTCGAAGCCCAAGCAAGCTGTCGAGGACGCTGGTGGCAAAGTGACCGTGGTCAGTTTTGAACCGGGCAAGGCTCGCACAGTCAATGGCGATCTTGACGAGGGCGCCAGCTATACTATCGACAAGACGTTTTCCGAGGTGAAAGCCGACGATTTTGACGGACTTGTTGTGCCCGGAGGGACTGTCGGTGCCGACAAGCTGCGCGGCAACGTCGAGGCAATTGCTTTCATCCGGGCTTTCTTCGATCAGAAAAAACCTGTTGCGGCTATATGCCATGCACCTTGGACATTGATCGAGGCGGGCGTGCTTGAGGGTCGCACCTTGACGTCCTACCCGACGCTGAAGGTCGATATCGAGAACGCCGGCGGTGCATGGACCAATGAGGAAGTCGTGGTCGACAACGGCCTTGTTACCAGCCGCGATCCCAATGATTTGCCCGCCTTCTGCGCCAAACTCGTTGAGGAAATCGCAGAAGATGTCGGCGCAGCGCCCGCAGCAGGGAATTAAGGCGGGGCGTTTCGACGAACCATGTGAGGGCCCTCTCCCTGGAGAAGGTCCGCACAAAGCAAGCGTGGCGGATGGCCAGCGATTGGCCGTCCGCCACGCCGCGTATCACACGAACACGGCGCACCTGACGGGCACCCAAACCCTAAGCCGCGCCAACCGCGGTGACACATCGCCGGCTCCCACTTCCAGATTCGACCCAACCCAACGTGTGATTGAGATGCACCTGATCGAACGTGCGTTCGGCCAGATTTACGACCTACAGCGCCGCCTTGAGATAGCGGGCGGTGAGACTGCCTTCCGCTTCCGCAACGACGCCAGGGACGCCGCTGGCAACGATACGGCCCCCATCTTCCCCGGCCCCCGGTCCCAGGTCGATGATCCAGTCCGCCTGTGTGATGGCGCGCATGTCATGTTCGACGACTACGACGGTATTGCCGGCTTCTACGAGGCCCCGCAGGTGTCGCATCAGCCGGTCGCCATCGGAGGGGTGAAGTCCCGAAGTTGGCTCGTCGAGGATGTAGATCGTGTTGCCGCGTTGAGCGCGTTGCAGTTCAGTCGCCAGCTTGATGCGCTGCGCCTCCCCGCCAGACAGCTCGGTCGCCGGCTGACCGAGCCTCAGATAACCAAGACCGATCTCCCGCAACACGTCGAGGGAGCGCATCACAGATGCCTCGCCAGCGAAGAAATCGCACGCATCGTCGACCGTCAGTTCGAGCACCTGGGCGATATTGCGCCCGTTCCATTCGACTTCGAGCGTTTGCGGGTTGTAGCGAGAGCCATGACAGGTCGAGCACGGGGCAAAAACGCTCGGCAGGAACAGCAGCTCCACCATGACGTATCCCTCGCCCTCGCACACAGGGCAGCGGCCTTGCGCGACGTTGAACGAGAACCTTCCCGGGCTGTAGTGCCGCCGGCGGGCGAGCGGCGTATCAGCGAAGATCCGTCGCACATGGTCGAACATGCCGCTGTAGGTGGATAGGTTCGAGCGCGGCGTGCGGCCGATCGGCTTCTGATCGACCCGCACCAGCCTGCGAACATGCTCCATGCCTGCGACAATGCGTCCTTCAGTGTCGTTCTGCGCAACATCGAGCAGCGGATCGATATCCTCCTCCTCGGCCACGGGGGAGCCGCCGAGGTGTTCCGTGACGAGCTCGGGCAGCGCCTGACTGACAAGACTGGATTTGCCCGATCCCGAAACGCCGGTGACAGCGGTGAAGCAGCCGATGGGAAACTCGACGTCGAGACCATGGAGATTGTTCCGCCTGATCCCTTCCAGGCGTAGCCATGCCTTGGCATCGCGCGGTGTGTGCTCACTGCGGAGCGGCTCTGCGAACAGGTAGCGGCGGGTGATCGAAGTCTCGACGTTGGCAAGCCCCTCTATCGGCCCGCTGTAGAGGACTTCACCGCCCTTTTCCCCGGCTCCTGGCCCGACATCGACGAGCCATTCCGCGCGGCGGATCACGTCGAGATCATGTTCGACGACGAACAGGGAGTTGCCCGCAGCCTTGAGACGCTCGAGGATGGTGAGCAAGGCTTCGCCATCTGCCGGGTGCAACCCTGCCGAAGGTTCGTCAAGCACATAGACCACGCCGAAAAGCTGTGACGACAATTGCGTGGCAAGCCGCAAGCGCTGCAGCTCTCCGGAGGAAAGCGTCGGCGTGCTGCGGTCGAGCGAAATGTAGCCAAGGCCAAGATCGATCAGCGGCTCTAGCCGCTCGATCAATTCGCTGGCAAGGCGTTGGGCGGCGATCCGCTTCTCGTCGGAGAGATTGGGCGTGCGGCGTACGTCGGGCGCGCTCTTGTGCGCCGAACCTCCTGCCGCGACCCGCCGTTCGACCGCCGCATCGCGGGCCGCCTTGCCGAGGACATGGCTCTTCGGGACCGCCGCGGCGCCCCCATATTCGCCATGCGCGACTGGCGTGAGCAAGTCCCGGAGTTTCAACACCGTCAGATCGCCGAACTCGGCGATGTCGAGGCCCGCGAACTTTACGGACAGGGCTTCGCGCTTCAGGCGCTTGCCGTCGCAGGTCGGGCAATCGCGTCCGATGATGTATTGCGAGACGCGCTTCTTCATCAGCGCGCTTTTCGTGTTGGCGAAGGTTTCCAGCACATAGCGGCGCGCGCCGGTGAAGGTGCCCTGATAGCTCGGTTCCATGCGGCGCTTCAGCGCCACGCGGGTCTGTTCGGGCGTCAGGCCCGCATAGACCGGCACCGTCGGCGCCTCGTCGGTAAAGAGAATCCAGTCGCGATCCTTCTTCGGCAGATCGCGCCACGGCGTGTCGACGTTATAGCCGAGCGACACGAGGATATCGCGCAGATTCTGGCCATGCCATGCCGCCGGCCAAGCGGCGACTGCGCGTTCCCGGATCGTCAGCGTGTCGTCGGGCACCATCGTTTCTTCGGTCGCGTCATAGACGCGCCCGATGCCGTGACAGGTCGGGCAGGCGCCGGCGACCGTGTTGGGGGAGAAATCCTCCGCATAGAGCATGGGCTGATGGCGCGGATATTCGCCGACGCGCGAATAAAGCATTCGCACCAGGCTAGAGAGCGTCGTCACGCTGCCGACCGAGGATCGCGCGTTGGCCGAGCCGCGCTGCTGCTGCAAGGCGACCGCAGGCGGCAAACCGTCGATCGCGTCGACCTCCGGCACGCCGGCCTGGTCGATCAGGCGACGGGCATAAGGCGCAACCGATTCCAGATAACGCCGCTGGGCTTCGGCATAAAGGGTGCCGAACGCGAGCGATGACTTGCCCGAGCCCGATATGCCGGTGAACACCACGAAGGCGTTGCGCGGCACATCGACGTCAACATTTTTGAGGTTATTCTGGCGTGCGCCGCGAATCTGCACGCAAGCGGGCGGCCCCGTATGCCCATGATCGGTGGCCGGCGTCGTCGCGTGAATATCCTTGCTCTTCAATTCAGTCTTCTGCCTTATACGCCCGTGCGGTCAGTGGTTCATCACAGTCGGGTAACAGATGAATGCATTTCCGACTCAATACATCCAACGGCCAGGCTGGCCCGATGTTCGGCACCTTTGAAATATTTTTCCAGCATTAGACAAAGATTACGACAAAACCATTTTTCCCGTTGGGTCTCGCGACGAGGCCACAGACACTCCGCTGGTAAGCGCCTGGGACAGGCGGCCCTGCACGCACCGGTGAGGCCGGCGACCAAGCGCTTTCCGGCGAAATTGCGGTCTTCCTGGCGGCTATGCCGCCGGCGGTTTCTCGACGTCTCGCGCTGGCCCGTGAGATGATGCAGGGGCGGCAAGCGACACATCCGGCGCGCGAACTGGAGGGTGGAGCTGGTCCCGAGCGGCCACCGCCCGAGCGTGGGCGGGAGCGCTGATTCGCATGGGCGGCTGATCTTGCTAAGGGATGCTCCCACTACCATGTGCTGGAATGTCTTGGAAAATCGAGGGAATTGGCGCTTTCTGTGGTCATAACTTGTTAGAAAAAACGATGCTATTATCTAACAGATAGGAGCATGGACATGTCTGCGGTGGCTGATCGGATTATGAAGCGTGTGCGCGGCAAGGGCCGTGGCTGGGTGTTTACGCCCAAGCAGTTCGTCGACTTCGGTACCCGCGGCTCGGTCGACATGGCGCTGTCGCGTCTCGCGCATGCCGGCGACATCCGTCGGATCGGCCGCGGTCTCTACGATTATCCCCGCCAGCATGACAAGCTTGGTGCCCTGAGCCCGGATCCCTGGCAGGTGGCCCAAGCGCTCTCCGCGCAGAGCGGCGATGCGCTCGCCCCGTCGGGAGCGGCGGCGGCCAATAGCCTTGGCTTCTCGACACAGGTGCCCACCCGGGTAAGTTACGCCACCAGCGGCCGCACCCGCACCGTCAGGGCTGGTGGCTGCCGCGTCACCTTGAGGCACAGCCGCGCGCCGGTGCTCGATGCGCCGGATTCTGTGAATGCAATCGTCCAGGCGCTCGCGCATCTCGGAAAAGGCAATATCGGCGCGGATGCGGTCGGGCGTATCGCCGCGCGGCTCGATGATGCCGGTACGCGTGCGCTCGTCGCGGCCCGCCCGGCTATGCCGGGCTGGATGGGTGACGTCGTCCTGAAGATTCAGGCAACGCACGATGAACTTTCCCGATAGGGAAATTTCTGGCATTTCACGCATAACGTCGCTTAAAATACCCCGTTCGGGAAAATTATAACTTGAAATCGTCTGGTCGATCTTATATTTCCCGCTCGGGAAAGTGAGGTCATATGCTCGATATGACGATGATCGGCCAGATTGTTCGCGACGAGCGCAAGGAAATGGGGCTGCGCCAGGACGAATTGGCGGCGGCCAGCGGAGTAGGCTTGCGCTTCATCGTCGAACTTGAGCGCGGCAAGGCAACGGCACAGATTGGCAAGGTGATTACGGTTCTTGCGGCTTTAGGCTGCGAGCTTCAGATCCGTCGTCCTGACGGGATCGTGATCGCGGGACAGCCAACGTGACCGCCGACATTCTTGAGCGACTTGTCGTTTGGTCTGATCAGCGGATCGCCGGTGAACTTTCCATCGACCGTGGCGGCGCAATGCATTTCATCTATGCCGACGATTGGTTAGCCGATCCAGCGGCAGGCCCGCTTTCGCACGCGCTTCCAAAGCAAGCAGAGCCATTCGGCGATGCGTTATGTAAAGCCGTCTTTGGTGGACTCCTGCCCGAAGAGGGGCAACGAACAGCCATCGCGCGGGCCCTCGGAGTATCGCCTGACAATCCCTTTCGATTGTTGGCTGCGCTCGGCGGTGATGTTGCAGGCGCGCTCGCCTTTTTGCCCGAAGGGGAGAAACCGCCGCTGCCTCCTGAAGGTGAGCTGCCCCCTGCGCTGGATGATGCCGAGCTTGCGGTTTTAATCGGTCGCCTGCCGCGCGTACCGATGCTGGCCGGGCAAGGGGGCGCTCGGCTCAGCTTGGCTGGCGCCCAGGGCAAGCTCCCCGTCGTGCTGGCCGAGGGGCGGGTGGCCGTGCCGCGCGTAGGTGAGCCATCTACACACCTCATCAAGCCAGAGCCAGATCGCTTTCCAGGCCTTGCCGCCAATGAAGGCTTCTGCCTGGCACTGGCGCGCGCGGTGGGTCTCGATGCTGCCATGGCAGAGTGGCGAGAGGTCGCTGATAAACCCTATCTGCTGGTCACTCGTTACGATCGTCTGGATCGCGATGGTCATACGATCCGGTTGCATCAGGAGGATTTTGCGCAGGCGCAGGGCGTGCCGTCCAACCGCAAATATGCCAGCGAAGGCGGGCCAACCTTCCGCGATTGCTTCGCGTTGGCGCGCCAGGCGACCACCCGGCCGGCACGCGAGGTGCTGAAGCTTGCCGACGCGGCAATCTTCAATGTGATCATCGGCAACGCTGACGCCCATGCGAAAAATTATAGTCTCGTTCGGCAGAGCAAGGGCGAGGTCGTGCTCGCACCGCTGTACGATCTGGTTGCAACCCACATGTGGCCAGAGCTGTCAGCGAAGCTCGCCATGCGTTTCGGCCGTGCCGCTACGCTGGAGGAAATAAATGCCGGAAGCTTTGTGCGCTTTGCTGGCGATACGGGACTGGCTCTACCGTTTCTTCGTCGCCGCGTGGCGGCGCTCGCGGGCCGGGTCCGAGAGGTCATTTCAGGTGGCGTCACCGTGCCAGGGCTAGATGGCACCGCTCGCCTCGGTGAACTCCCGTCAATTGTTCTCGACCGTGCTGCTCGGTTGGCACTGAAGGCAGAACTGCATGGTAATTAAGATTATGATATTAAACGATAAAAACTGATAATATTTCTTATGTTAAATGTCACCCATGACTTAATTTGATGCGTTTTCACACTCTAAGAATGCCAAAGCTGACGCTATCGCTTGGAGATATTTCGTAACTTACGTAAATGGCGTCATCACCATTGGCGCTTTCTCGCAAAGGAGGTGTGCCATCTTCAAGTACGAAAAGCACCGGTGGCGCTGAGAATGGGTAAGGGCTGGAGTCGTTCATCATACCGAATGCACGAATCTGGAAAGTGTATCTCCGCTCGTCTGCATCGATCAATGCAAGTAGTTTTTGGGCCGCATCCAGCACAGATGATGGTAGATCGAGCGATCTGTTGCCTAGTAGCTCCTCGACATAGTAGCTGAGATCGCCTGCTCCATAATCTAGAAAAGGTTGGTCAAAACCCGAAATGGCGTGACCTGGTAGCCAAAAGGGAGTTTCTCTCGCAGGATCAATGTCTAACAATCGCCTATGGTAATCCTTAGGCTGTTGGGACGGTACGGGTGTGATGTCTGCTCCAGCGACCGCTACTGACGGTACCAGGCGCACGATTGCGCCACGATCCCAAGCCCAGATCTGAAGCCACTCCGTACCCAGGTTCACTCCCTTGAGAAGCCCGAGTTGCGGAAGATGTATTTGCAAAACGGGTTCTAGCCAGCGACCATCTTCCGCTGGCCAAGGAAAATCGACAGAGGTAAAAAGTGGTCCGGCCAATATCGCCCCGCGACGGTCGATTATGTCTTGCGCTTCGATCAGAACCGGCCAAGCCAAATTGATTCGCTCACAATGTTGGAAGATCGCCCGCACAGTTTCATGTCGGTGGATTTTGTCAGAACTGTCGGACTGTATGACGCCCAATAGCTGCTCGATACCGTGGGCTATGCCGGTGTCTATCACGTGCTTTAGTTTCGCCCTAAGCATATTACGAACTCACTATCGTTCCCGCTGAATAGGCCACTCAAGGCGGAATATTAAGCGCGGGCGCAAATCAATCAGCCTTTGAGGTTCTCAGATAGATAACCTCGAAGGCCTTCACTGATCTGAACTGCTGAAGCCTGTTAGCAAAGCTGAAGGCGTCGTTGAGCTCATACTGCTGAAAAATATCCAACCCCCTATCGAGAGCGATTTTCCATCCGGTATCGGTCACTATGTGGCGGGCATGGATGGTGTTGGTTTGGTCAAACTCCCATGTGAAACTGATCCCGATACCTTCGCAAGACTGCGCTATTGCCCCAAGGTTCTCTGCCTGTTTTTCCGGACGAATGCTGTCTGTTGATTTCCACTGAGAAGTGACCCGGGTAGGGCATAAATTTCCACTGAGAATTGACCCATGTTGAACTCGTCCCTGGCTTTGACAAGCGAGGGTATATGGAGTGTTGGACATGGCGTTATTGAGCGTTATCCGGCGCTGGCATTTTCGCGATCATCTACCGATCCGGGAGATAGCGCGGCGCACCGGACTATCACGCAACACGATCCGCAAATATTTGCGGTCCGAGACGATCGATCCGCGTTTCAATGTGCCTGATCGACCAAGCAAACTGGACCCATTTGCTGAGCATCTGGCGGCCTGGCTGCGGCGCGAGATGGGTCGATCGCGCAAGCAGAAGCGCACGATCAAGCAGTTTCACGCCGATCTGGTGAGCCTGGGTTATGAAGGATCCTACAACCGGGTTGCCGCTTTTGCTCGGGACTGGCGCGAAGATTATCGGCGCCAGCAACAGATTGGCGGGCGTGGGACATTCGTGCCCCTGTCGTTCGCGCCGGGGGAAGCTTTCCAGTTTGATTGGAGTGAGGACTGGGCAATCATTGCCGGGGTTCGGACCAAGCTGCAGGTCGCGCATTTCAAGCTCAGTTACAGCCGGGCATTCATCGTGCGCGCCTACCTTCTGCAAACCCATGAGATGCTGTTCGACGCCCATAATCACGCCTTCCGCGTACTGGGCGGCGTGCCGCGCCGGGGTATCTATGACAATATGCGCACGGCCGTCGACAAGGTCGGGCGTGGCAAGGAACGCACCGTCAACGCGCGCTTCCTGACGATGGTCAGCCATTATCTGTTTGAAGCCGAGTTCTGTAACCCGGCTGCGGGATGGGAAAAGGGGCAGGTCGAGAAGAATGTCCAGGATGCGCGGCACCGTCTGTGGCAACCCACGCCGCAGGCCGAGAGCCTTGATGAGTTGAACCTGTGGCTGGAGGAGCGCTGCAAGGCGTTATGGGAGGACATCCCTCACGGGATCGAACCTGGGTCGGTTGCCAATGCCTGGGCCGATGAATCTGAGTGTCTGATGGTTGCGGGCAGGCCCTTCGATGGTTTTGTGGAATATCGCAAACGGGTATCGCCGACCTGCCTCATCCACTTTGAGCGCAATCGCTACAGCGTACCGGCCTCTTTCGCCAATCGCACTGTCAGCCTGCGCGTCTATCCTGATCGCTTCCAGGTCGTCGCCGAGGGGCAGCCAATCTGCGCACATCAGCGCATCATCAACCGCTCTCACGACGGTCCAGGTCATACGGTTTATGACTGGCGCCATTATCTGGCGGTCGTGCAGCGCAAACCCGGCGCCCTGCGCAACGGAGCGCCCTTCCTTGAGCTACCCGATGCGTTCCAGCGTCTGCAGCGACATCTGTTGCGCAATCCCGGCGGCGACAGGGAAATGGTCGAAATACTGGCGCTGGTTCTTCATCATGATGAGCAACTGGTGCTGACGGCGGTCACCATGGCGCTGGAGGCTGGCGTTCCGACCAAGACCCATATCCTCAATCTGCTCTATAGGCTGGTCGACGGAAAACCGATCTCCACGCCGCCGGTGACGGCGCCCCAGGCGCTCAAACTGGTCAGCGAGCCGATGGCCAATGTCGAACGCTATGATGATCTGCGCAAGGAGAAGCGTCATGCGTCATGACCCTGCCAGCGGCGCCATCGTCGTCATGCTCCGCAGCCTCAAGATGCATGGCATGGCGCAGGCCGTCACCGATCTCATGGAACAGGGATCTCCAGCCTTCGAAGCCGCCATCCCGATCCTCTCCCAGTTGCTCAAAGCCGAGACAGCAGAACGGGAGGTTCGGTCTGTGGCCTATCAGCTCAAGATCGCGCGCTTCCCTGTCTATCGCGATCTGGCCGGCTTCGACTTTACCAGTAGCGAGGTCAATGAAGCTCTAGTGCGTCAGTTGCATCGCTGCGACTTCATCGACATCGCCGACAATATCGTGCTGGTCGGCGGTCCTGGCACCGGCAAGAGCCATGTGGCAACGGCGCTGGGCATCCAGGCCATCGAACATCATCGAAAGCGCGTCCGCTTCTTCTCGACGGTCGAACTGGTCAATGCGCTCGAGCAGGAAAAAGCACAGGGCAAGGCCGGTCAGATCGCCAATCGCCTCCTGCACTCCGATCTCGTTATCCTGGATGAGCTTGGATATCTGCCGTTCAGTGCTTCAGGTGGCGCGCTGCTCTTCCATCTGCTGAGCAAACTCTACGAGCGCACCAGCGTCATCATCACCACAAACCTGAGCTTCAGCGAATGGGCCACCGTGTTCGGCGACGCCAAAATGACCACGGCGCTTCTCGATCGGCTTACCCATCACTGCCACATCCTGGAGACCGGCAACGATAGCTTCCGCTTCAAAAACAGCTCTGCCAAGCAGGCCAGAACCCAAAGGAGAAAACCACGAGTTGACCCACACATGACACCCGAAACATAATCCGCAGACGGGTCACTTCTCGATGGAAAACCCGGGTCACTTCTCAGTGGAAATCAACAGACATAGGTTCGCGCGCTCTTGTCGTAACTCATGTTGTCCGGTGCTAGGCCGAGATAGCGGTTCAGGTCCGTCGAGGCTTGATTGACCGACACGTTGAAGGTGTCGATGATATCCCCGCGATTGACGTAGCCTTCCCAAAAAAGCCTGAATTCGATGAACTCGAGCTTGCGCTCGACGCCCCATCTTAAATTCAGTTTCTCGTCCACGGTTAGTCCCCTGTCTGGGAATCAATTTCTAGACCCACCCAGAAAGTTGACTCTCAAATCGTCTAACTGGGAATGGAGTCAGCAGCAACCCTTGTTGCCGGCGTATCGGACGCCACCAATGCCCTGATAGCGCTGAGGCTTTTCAAATCTGCACACGCGTGGCATCGAGATGCCGAAATGCTCGGTCCCGGCAGGTGAGCAGGATCACCTGCATACGCTGAGAGGCTTCCTCCAGGATTTCCGTCATCAGATCGAGCCGGCCGTCGTCGGAATAGACCAGCGGATCGTCGAGGATCAGCGAAACCGGCATGCCCTGCTCCAGCAGCATGTCGGCAAAGGCGAGGCGGGTCAGCACCGCCAGCTGCTCCTGCGTCCCTTTTGAGAGCGTGCCGCAGGCTTCGCTCAGACCTGATCGCGTGACCGAGGCCAGGCCGAGCTCTTCATCGAAGCTGAGGTCGGCCCCGGGAAACAGGCGCTCGACATGGACGCGGGCGCGTTGGGCCACCGGGCCAACGAAGGTTCGGGATGCCTCAGCGCGCGCCTCGTCCAGTACGTCCTTGAGCATTTTGACCGTGGCGGCCTCTTCGTCGACCGCGCGCGGCCGACTGAAAGTTATCGAGCGGGAGCTGGCGGACGAGACCGAGCAAGAACAGCGCGCCGGTCTTGTTCAGTCTCTGGAGATCGCCAGGGCTGCCGCGCAGATCCTGGAGACCCGCAAAGCCGAGCATGGGAATTTCTCTGCAAACCTCGATCGTCTCGACGATCTGCAATCGCAGCATGAGGCGGCGAAGGAAGCGCTGGCGGCCGCTGGCGAATCTTTGACCGCAATCACCGCCGATCGCGATCAGCTTGCAGATCAGCTGGAAGCGGGACGCACGAAAGTCGCGGATGCAAAGGCAGGCCGATACGCAGCTTCGCGCCTGGCGTTTCCATGCTGTCGAACAGCTCGGTCGGATCGTCGAGATGGTGACGGTGGAGGAGCGGCGCAGGAAGCAGCCAGAGCCCTGCTTCCATCTCCTGCGCGACGGGCTCGGTGAGCAGGATGATATTGTCCGAGGCTTTGTGACGGACGCGGTCCCACAGTCCGCCGTTGCGGGCATAGTCGTGATTAATGATAGATGCGGGCCTCCGGATAAGCCGTGAGGCGATCACGAAAAAACGCAAGCAGCCGTTCGAGCGCTTGCGCTTCGGCGGCATGGTCATGAGCCCAGAAGGCATGGAAACTATCATCGGCCCACACGCCGTGCAGATATTCAAGGCCTCCCTCATAATGGGGGTCGCCCTCGATGTCGTAGAAGAGATCGCCCGCCTGCGGCCGAGGGAGCAGGTCAAAGCCTTTGCCTGGCTGTGCCGGACGCAACTCGAAGGCGGGTTCGCCGGTTTTGCGCGCGTGCTGCAGTCTGGCCTGGCCGACAAGCTTCTCCGCCGTCGCACTCGCAACGCCGCGCACCGGGCCGTCATGCCGAGCCAGCGCGGCCATGGTTTCGATGCCGGACGCCTCCAACTTCTTCACTTGGCCGCGTGTAACATTGGCAACCTGGAACAGGCTGTCCTGGCTGGTGAGGACGGCGTCGCAATGGTCGGCCCATCGGCACAGCGAACAATCCGCGCAGGGGATCGGCCGCGTTGGCTCAGGGGAAGCAACAAAGACCTCGAGCTTAGCCCGCGCACCGCGCGCATAATGGGCATAGTCGGCCAACCTCAGCGTCGCGCGCGTGCCATCTCCTAGCTGCACATGCGCGTGCTCAGGCATCACGCCCTGGATCTCCGCCAAAAGGTCGGAATAGAGCACGAGCTGCAGCACATGCTTGGGATGGGCTTTGCGCTTGAGCTTGGTGTCGGTCACTTCGTAGCTGAACGGCCCCAGCAATGATGGTCGCTCGACTCGCTCGAGAAAATCGGACCACCCACCCCAACGCTCGGCGAGAAAAGCCCCTTGAAAGATGATCTGCGAGCCTTGCGCCAAGGCCGCTCGCGTCTCGTCTGCATTCTGTGCAAGATCGCCACGCGCAATCTCGACTACCCCGTTGCCCGCGTCTTTCAGCTTCTCCAAATGGGCGGCCTCATGGGCATCGCCTTGTTTCTGAAGCAGGGCTGCATCCTCGGTATCTTCCCGGGGAGTGAGCGGCTCGCCGCGCATATAGGCAAGGTCGAGCGCTGTCGCATGCGCGCAGCCGACGAACCGCATCAGGTCCGTCGCTGAAAACAGGATGGTGTTCCCGATCGTCCTCACTTGGCCCCCTTGATTGCCCAACGCCACCCACGAGGGAATCACCTCGACAGGCGTTACCCTGATCCTTAGCATGCGAGGGTGTCAATCTGTGACATGGACATGCAATGACTTTCGCCAAGGCCAACGATCTTCTGCGCCTCGCTAAACTCGCCGCCTCGCGGCGTTTGGGTATCAGCCTTGAGGAGATCTCTCAGGAATTCGGCATTTCGCACCGCACGGCGCAGCGCATGACGAGCGCGCTGGAGGATAATTTCGCGAATGTCGTTGTTGTGGAAGATGATGATCGCCGCCGGCGCTGGCGCATCGAAAGTCCGATGCCCGAACGGCTGCAACCACGCCAAGAAAACACCATCGAGGCGCTGGAAATCGCCGCCCGCGCGGCCCGCGATGAGAACCGGCTTCGCCACGCCCGCGCCCTGGAAGATCTAAGAGACAGCCTGATCACGCGCCTCTCCCCACGTGATGCGCTGCGCTCCGAAGCCGATGCGGAAGCGGTGCTATCCGCTTTAGGCCAAGTGGCAAGGCCAGGCCCAAAAGTCGCGATGAGACCCGAGGTCACCGACGTTTTGATCGAGGCTCTGCGCGGACCGTTCAAGATGCGCATGGTCTATGGTGACACCGACGCGGAAACCCGGACTGTCGAGCCGCATGGGCTCTTGCTGGGCCTGCGCAGTTATCTCGTGGCGCGTCAGGCCGATAAAGACGAAAATCTGCGCCATTTCCGCTTGGACCGGGTTCACAGCGCTGAATGTCTCGATGAAAGCTTCCCGATCCAGTCTGGCTTTTCCTTGAACGACCATGCCGCTCAGGCTTTCGGCGCCTATCAGGATCCGGGCCAGTATGGTGAGGTCGTCTGGCGCTTCCTTCCCGAAGCCGCCGCTCGCGCGGCGGAGTTTCAATTCCATCCCCATCAGACCGCAGACCAACAGGCGGATGGCAGTCTAATCATCCGGTTCAAGGCCGCCGGCTGGTTGGAAATGGCTTGGCACCTCTATCAATGGGGCGATAAGGTCGAAGTGCTTGAACCGGCAGCGCTGAGGGCGCTGGTTCAAGATTATGCGCGTCCAGACTTTTCGGCCCTGCCTTGAGGTCGGTTCGAGCTAACATCCCGCCTGTGGCATGGGCGGCTGTCGGCCACACCGCTGGTTTCGTTCTACCCTGCGTCACGACGAACGACGATCTCGACACTCAGCTTCGCATAGCGTTAGATTTCGACGGCGTGCTGTTGGATGACGAAGCCAAGAGTCAATATGCGGACGGCGGGCTGCCGCTATTTCATCATCATGAGACGACGAACAAGGATCGTCCGTGGAAGGGCGGACCGCTTATGCCGCTACTCCAGAAGATTTCGAACATTCAGGAGATCAAGAAGCGGTCGGGGCGGTGAACGACGCCATGAAAGCGGCGCGGGTATCGATCGTCACCGCTCGCAATGCCCCGGCGCACGAGCGCATGATGAACACGCTCAAACACGAGGGCATCGAGGTCGACGAACTCTTCCTGACCGGCGGCATCGAGAAGAAGAACATCCTCGACGTGCTCAAGCCAAAAAATTCTTTGACGATCAGCTTGGTCGCCTGGAGCCCGCCGCAAAAAGCACCCAATGTGTCCACATCCCTTTTGCATCAGGAAACCAGGGCGAATTGGTCCGGGGGGATGCGGTATGAAAGGCTGCATATTCAGAATCGAAACCATCAATCTCGTCTGCACATGAAGGGCACTCAGCGCGATATTCTGTTGGTCATGAGAGGCCCATGTTAAACCAGCGCGCGCGGATGCGGCCGGCTGGTTCCGTCGAAGCAATCCCCTCGGGAGCATCCCTTATTGCGTTCGACGTGCTCCACGTGTGCCTTCTGTCCATTGCTTCCCGCACCGTGCGAGCGAACCCTGCCATGACATTCGGGACATCGCATTCTGCGCGTGCGTGGCATCTTCAGTGCCAACGCTATGTCTATGGGCTCCCATCGTCCATTGGCATGAAGTTCTGCAACGACGTCGGACATTAATATCGCCTTTGTTATGAGGTGGGAAAGTTTGCGGCATCGGTCTCACAAGCCGGGGCTATTGCTGGGGTGCCGCCGGGATGCATTTGCCCCTACTGGTTAAGGCTCTCGCCACGAGAATCATGGCCCAGGTATCCTGCTCACAATAGGTGCGAAGCACCTCGTCGAGGATGGATCTGCGGCCGTCGGTGGTCTGTAGGGAGATCGCTTCCAGATAGGCCGCCTGCGCCTCCCCGCCGTCTTTGACCTCGAGTACCGAGTAATCGAGCGCGCTGATGGTGGGCAGGACCTGCTTGATCGACCAACTACCGCGCTGGTCGCGGTGATACCAGTGCTCGCGAGTAATCGGCAGGAGATCGACTGTCCGGGCAGCGATACCGTTCAGGCCGTGGGCCAGATCGGGAAAGGCGAGGGCCAGATCGCGCACGACGCCTTTCTCAAACGACGCGTGATATGCGATTACCGTCGCCTCGGCCGGGATCATGTCCAGCAAGGCTCGCGCGCAGGCTTCGCGCGGATCGGTTCCTGTCAGATCGAGAAACTCATGATGCGTGATCGTTCCATCCTCTGCTTCCACGTGCAGCGAGAACTGAAACGGAATCTGCTGGTACGGGCTCGTTCCCAGCCAACGCGGCACGGCGAACGCGATCGTCTCGAAATCGAGCCAGGCGCGTGGCCAAGTCCAGGCCTCCATCGCGCGCGACGCGCCTACCGCATCATGGAACGGCACGCCGGTCCGCGTAGCGCTGACGATGTCCGCATGCTTACGCGACAGCACCGCCTCGTCGAGATGGAGCAGGTCGTCGATACCCTGCTTCTGCCATTTTTCACCGCCCCGCCTGGGCAGGATCGTCACCGGCCATTCCGGCGCTGCGGGCTCGGTGCTGGCGCACCAAGCGATGAACTCGCACGAAACCGGCTTCTTGCAGTGCCGTCCGGTAGCGCAGACCGGTTCGTCGGAAGTGAGCATGTCGCGGGCCCGTATCGCAAGCTCGTCGCGGCTCGCGACGATATCGCGGATGTAGTCCGACAATTCCGCGCGCTTGAAAAGGCCATTGTAGTCGCCCGGCCGGGTCAGCACGAAGTCTCCATCGAGATGCTGTATTGCGGCGCTGGTGATCTTGAGGCCCGCCTGCTCCATGACCCAGACCTGGGTTGCGAGGTCGCCGCAGTAGTGGTCCTTAACCTGCGAGCTGCTTTTCACTTCGATCACCTGCCATCCGCCCGTGCCATCGGGCAGCAGGATATCCGCCCGCACGACGACGCCCTCATGGGCGAAGGTCGCCTCGAAGATCGGGCCGCCATGATCGGCCTCGATCAACTCGCGCGTCTGCCGGACGGCTGCCGCAAGATTCGGAACGGCTTCCACCATTATGCCGCCGGGATATTGCGCGCAGGCCAAGTCGCCCACGTCGTGTCCGGCCTGCTGGATTCGCTCTTGCACTGCACCGATCTCACCAGCCTCTGGGCTATGCACCTTCAGCCACAAGCGGCGGGGGCATTGCTCGAAGGCAGCAATGCGCGATTTGGACAGGCCGGTCATAGACAACGATATCCTCGGGTTAAGGCTGCAAACGCTTAGAGGGCGGATGCCGCCAGGGCGATGCGCTCACGCATTGTCGCTTGGAGAGCCGCGGGCGCTTCGATGCGGATGCCATCGCCCCAGGTGAACAGGTGCTCGGCAAGCTCACGAAGGCCCCCCGCCCGGAAACGGACGACGAGTTCGTCGCCATCTCGCTCGATGAGCTGACGGGAATGAAAGCGCCAGCGCAGCGCGCGTTCGACCGCCGATGGACGGACACGCAGGACGATGTCGTGCGCATCGCCGTGGAACACGCCGATGCTGTCGGTCATCCAGCGATCGAGATCCCAGTCTTCAGGGACAACCGCCGGTTGTGAGGACAACGCGGCTTGCGCGATCCGATCGACGCGGTAATTGCGCAGCGTCCGTGCCTCACCAACCGGTTTGGCAACGAGATAGGCCAGCGGCCCAGTAGCCAGACCCCAGGGCTCGACGCGCCGGAGGCGCGGCGTGGTTTCGCTTTGACTCTGATAGGCAATGTCAAGGCAACACGAGCGGAGCAGGGCCTCCTGCAAGGTGCCGATGAGCCGGCTCCGTGTTGTCTTTCGTCCAGGAGCGCCAATCAATCCTGGAAATTCCGGCAACCCTGCTGGAAGGCGCCGAACCGCAACCTGCCTCCTTGCGTAAGCTGGCAGCCGATATCGCCATTCGCGCGCCGCGCCCTACGGACCTCGACAAACGCCTGGCATGGCTGGTGGCAGCGATCGGCCTTGATCGCGTCGAACTGGCGATCCTGAGCGTGATGGCCCGACGCGAGATCTTCACCAGCTGGCGCGAATTGTTGGACCTGTTGCCGATCCGATCGAGCAATCCCAATGTCGCTGTACTCGCAGCCGCCACCGGTCACCCCCTGGCCGAGATCGACCGGCGCCTTGCTCCCGGGGCGTCGCTGCTGCGCGCACGGCTTCTGCGCGACGACCGTGATGGAGAGTTCGACGCCTGCAACCTGCTCAAGCGGCTCGCGCGCTCGCATGTCCGCAGCGCCGATGAGATGATGGCCTGGCTGGCTCCTTCCGCCCCAGTCAGCACGCTGTCTTATGAGGACTTCGATCATCTTGGCTCGCGGCGGGATCTGGCACTGCGCTTGGTTGCGGAGGGGCGGCCAATCTCGATCCTGCTGCATGGCGAGCCTGGCACGGGAAAGACGGAGTTCGCGCGCCTGCTCGCCGATCGCTGCGGGCGCCGTGCCACCTTCGTTGGCCTTGCCGATGAGGATGGTAAGGAGCCGGACCGACGCGAGCGGCTCGCACATCTGGCGCTGCTGCGCACCCTTTGCGTCGCGAGTGGTGACCGCCTGCTGGTGGTGGACGAGGCCGATGACGTGCTGTCCCTGAACCGGCGTCGGGATGCGTCGAAACAGTGGTTGCACCGCGCCATCGAGGCGCCGGTCGTGCCCACGGTGTGGATTCTCAACGATGCGCGCGAACTGGGCCGGACCCTGCTGCGCCGCATTTCCCTGGCGATCCGCTTCGATCTGCCGCCGCTCAGAGTGCGCGAGCGCATCGTCGCGCGACAGGCCGAACGTCTCGGCCTGCCGCTCTCGCAAGGTCCGTTGCGGCGCTTGGCGGCGGTCCCTGCAAGCCCCGCGCAGCTGACGATCGGCCTCGACGTGGCGAAGTGCGGCGGCGGCATCTCCGACTCGAGCGATGCGATCGCGAGCGTGATCGAAGCCATGGGCGGCAAAGCCCGGCCGGAACGCGTACCAGATGCGCATTACGATCCACGCTGGTCCTGCGCCGACGTAGATTTGACTGGCCTTGCCGGAAGGTTGCGGGCGGCGACCGATCGTAGCTGGAACGTGCTGCTCTCCGGGCCCTCGGGGACCGGCAAGACCGCCTATGCGCGCCATCTTGCCCACGAACTCGGTCTTGATGTTGAGGAATGCCGCAGTGCCGACCTGCTCGGTCCCTACATTGGCGAGACGGAGGGCAAGATCGCCGCCGCTTTTGCTCGCGCCGAAGCGCGAGGCGCGCTGTTGCTGATCGACGAGGCCGACAGTTTCCTGTTTCGACGGGAGGCCGGGCAGCGATCCTGGGAAACTGGTCTCGTCAATGAGATGCTGCGGCAGATGGAAGACCGGCGGTCGCCCTTCATCGCGACGACGAATATGGCCGACCAGCTCGATCCGGCCGCGCAGCGGCGATTCACCTTCCGCATCGGTTTTTCGGCGCTCGATCCAGTCAGAGCACGTGGTTTGTTTCACGACCATTTCGGAACTGAATGGCCGGCGCGGTACGGTTGCATCGATGGCCTTGTGCCAAGTGATTTTGCCCTGGTCGCCAGGCGCGCCCGCCTGATGGACGAAAATGATCCAATCAGACTGGTCGATTGGCTGACCGAAGAGGCTCACGCCCGGGGAGAGGGCGCCGAGCGGCGAATTGGTTTCCACCTACCCACGGGCAGCACCTATCCCAGCCAGAGGCGCCCCCTCACTGCGAACGCAAGGAGTGATGCATGAACATCCAGTATTATCGTGACCGGCACGGCAACCGGATCGGCCACAGCATTCCGATCGGAATCATCGAAGTCGGCTATCTCAAGAACGGGCAACGGGTAGGGTATTACGATCCCAGGGTGGATGTGACGTACACGCCGTGCGGTTCACGCGTTGGGTTCGGAAATTTGCTGGTGGGCCTAATAATGCGGCAAAGCTGCTCCTAGAAAATTAATCAAGCCCCTCTGGGCTAACGCTCAATCACCGTATCTACACCGATAATTAACAGTGGGCGGCTAACCGGTCCCCCGCCAATTCGACAATAGCGCCCAAAAGAACTGGGCCTAATTACTTCGGCGAGGAAAGTGTAGGAACGCGCAATGATCAATATCAAGTTATTCTATGACAACAATCAACCTGCGATCGATTTCCTGCTCGACAATTTTGCCAAATGGCAGCCTGATTCCATCGCAAGCGCAGCGCCCGATGGCGCATTGGCGGCATTGGCCGGTGATCCGGCGTTCCAGGCAATCGCCGCGGCTACGGTGCGGCCCAACATGTTCGTCGCCACGGGCAACATGACCCGCGAATCGCATCACAGCAATTTCCTCGCCTGGCTGCTATCCCCGCGCGAAAACCATGGCTTCGGCACCGATATCTTGCGCACACTGTTTCCGATCTTCGAGCATTCGCGCGCTGAGGACATCGTCGTGCTGCGCGAACACGTCGCCGACCTGTTCGAGGACGAGGAGACCGCTGAGAAGGCCAGCGGTCCGCGCGGTTCACGACCTGACGTGCTCGTCTATGATCCGGTGGCACGCGCGATCGCCGTCATCGAGGTCAAGTTTGCGGCTAAGGAGGGTGATCGCCAGCTCGAACGCTATTTCACCTGGGCGACGCGGCATTTCGCATCCTACCATGGTGATGCACGCGGCTGGGAACAACAGCTCGTATTCCTAACCCGCCGCATCCCTGAGGCCGCGAATTGCGACAGCACCGGGGACTCGCTCGTCGTGACCAATCTCGTTTACGAGACGCTCTCGAAACAACTGGCACCGTTCGCACACAGCGGCGCCGCGGGCGCCAGCGCGGTGCAGGACTACATCGATTTCCTGGCGTTGCACGCGTGTCCGCTCGAAAGCATCCACAGCAAAGGCGCGACCTCGCTCGTCGTGGAGCACGAACCCGTGTTGCGCGCGTTGCATCGTCGTCGGCATGCGCTGCGCCGCGAAGCCCTCGGCGCGCTGGCCCCCGATCTCGCCGCACTAGGATGGGTAATCGATGCGGCGGCACTGGCCACCAATACCACTAAGGTTCGGCTTCAGTATCTCCCCGCGGATCGGGATTCGAGTTGCTGGCATGCCGAATGCGGTGAACTGGAATGGGGCATGGGCGTTTTCGTCAACGGGCCGCCTGCACTCACCGGCGAATTGCGGGCGGCTTCGTCCGCCCGGCGCGCGCAATGGGTGACCCGACTGGGCCAAGTGGTCAGCAATTCCGATCATAAAAAGCGGGTGCTTACCGTCAAACTGGCGCTGCCCGCGCAGCAACGGCCGTTCCCGTTGACCACCCATACGTTGCCGATGCTGGTCGATCACCTGCGGGTGCGGCTGCGCACCCAGGTGGCCGAGCACGTCCAGCGGATCCGCACTGATCGGCCTCACTGAGGGGTCCGGTTTGATTGTTAGTGGATTGCTCGAAAGCTGTGGTGGTGACCTGCCGGGTTTGCGGGATAGGGCGCTGCTGTCGGTCGCCTACGATACCGGCCTGCGGGCCTCCGAACTGGTGGCGGTTGAATTTTCTCACATCATTGAGGCGATAGACCCTGAGGCGCGCCTGCTGATGATTGCGCGCAGCGAAGGCGATCAGGAAGGGGAGGGGGCGACGGCCTATCTCTCACCGCGATCCGTGCGGGCGATCGCGGCCTGGCGGGCGGCAGCGCGGATCGAGGTAGGGACGATCTTCAGCCGTGTGCAGGTGCGGCGTTACAAGGCGCGCAAAGCCGTGCCGGGGCGGCGGATCGAGAGCATTTCTGGGCGCGAGGCATGGGATCTGCGCAAGACGCTGCCCAGGCCCGCCGTAGCGGCAAGGATCGAATATGATGTAGGGCAGGGGGCGCTGCATCCTGGCTCGATCGGGCCGATTTACCGGGCGATCATTCAGCGCGCGTTTGATGCTGGGGTGCTGCCCGATCTAACGAAGGATGACCTGGACCGGCTCCTGAAGGGGGTGAGCGCGCATTCCACGCGTGTGGGGCTGAATCAGGATCTGTTCACCAGCGGCGAGGATCTCGCTGGCATCATGGATGCACTGCGGTGGAAATCCCCTCGCATGCCGCTTGCCTATTACCGTAACCTTGCCGCCGAGCATGGCGCGGCAGGACGCTTGATGACGAAGATGGAATGACTTGGCCTGCGACTTTGCTGCCGTTCGCAAGCGATGGATCGGAGGGCAGCTCTTGTCAGAACCCGATATTCATCGATCGTTTGGCCGGCAGGATGACCAGGGGCCGACAATCCGCAGGGGTTCGCAGCCGGTGGCAACCGGCAAACGGGCCGTCGTTGACCCCATAAGCTATATAGTAAAACGATCCGACACTAGGAGGCCGAAAAAGGTCAGCATCGACTTCTCGTGCCGCGCCGCCCTGAAAGCGATCATGCCGATCAGCCCGGCGGGCAATCGCTCGATTATGATGATAGCAATGGCCGCCGCCCATTAGGCCGAGCCAAGCGGCGAGAGGAGGCCATGGACCAGCGAATCGCCGAACAGGATGAGCACGACTATCATCGCACCGGCGCAGTTCGAGGTACTGCTTCACTCCCCGCGAACCACTGGCCGCGAGTATCGTTGTCACGGTTGCAAGGAGAGAGCGATGGCGCAGGATTCAGCTTGGGTGGCAGTCTCGGAGTTTGTGCGCAATCCCGGCATGGTCGGCTCGGCCGTACCGGCGAGCGCGCGCATGGTTCGCCGCATGCTCGCCCCGCTCGACTGGCAGCGCATCAGCATTCTGGTCGAATATGGTCCGGGCACGGGGCGTTTTACCTTCGAAGCGCTGGAGCGCATGCGGCGCGATGCCGTTCTTCTGGCGATTGAGACCGGCGAAAGATTCGTCAAAACTTTGCGGCAGCGCTGCGACGATCGCCGGCTCATCGTCGTTCAAGGAACGGCGCAGGACGTCAATCGCCACCTTGCCGAGCATGGACTGGGCGAGGCCGACTGTATTTTAACGGGCTTGCCCTTCTCGACGCTCGAGCCGGGCGACGCCGATGCGATCAAGCGATCGAACCCAGCTTGCGGTCGCCAATATCGCGCAGCCGGGGCGCGAAGCGGAACCCGAGTAGGTGGCAGAGTGCGAAAACATGATCGGTGGCGCCGCCGGTATCGGTATAGTGCTCATGCAACGGAAGGTTGCCGGCGCCCAGGACAAGCCCGTCGAGCACGTAAGGCGCTTCACCTGCCGTCGCGGACATGATCCGTGATCCGAATGATGCGAAGTGATCGGAAAGGTGAGAATAGATTTTCACGCCAGGTTCGGCGCCATATTTGGCATTGACGTCCGCCGCCCCTGAACGGCTCCGCCCCGACCGGAAGAACTGGCCATCGGATGACGAACTGGTGCCAGCGCCCCAATGCCGCGCGAAGGGTAATTCGTGATGGGCTGAGATGATCATGGCCAGCGCGGCCTGATAGTTCTCGGGTGAAAGATACCAGTTGTGGGTCCATGCGAGTTGGGCATAGCTGACGCCTTCGCTGGCATTGGCCATCCGCTCCAGCCCGAGGTTGGTGCCATCAGCCAGAATTGCGGCGAGTACCGTGCTGGGGTTGTCGTGCTCCTTGCCTGAGCGCAGGTCACGGAATGCGTTCAAAAAACCAGTGCGTTCGGCGACTTCAAGCAGCAGCTCGGTGATGCGCACGCGGGGAAGCAGGGTATCGAGCTTGCGATCGAGGGCTTCAGCTTCCGGTGGGGTGACAGGCGGCATTTGCTGAAGCTTGAGCCGGTCTCGTTCGAGCGACACTCCCTCAAGCTTGTTTGTTTTCAACTGCTTGGCAAATCGGCGCAGCCGCCAGTCAAGATTTCGTGCCCGGTCAGCGAGGTAGGATGCAGCATTTGAATCGAACGGAAGCACATCCGCCACTTTGGCGGCGTCGCGCCGACCCAGCAAATAGGCATCGAAGCGCTGATAGTTGCGGGTTCCCTCGATCCATACATCACCGGCGCGCAAACGATCACGCAAGGTTGCCATGATCGCAATTTCATAACGTCGGCGGTCGATACGGCCGCTTTCGGTGATGAGACGCTTCCACTGCCGATTGGGGAATGGCAGTGGAACGCCATCGGGAAGGTCGCGCGACTTTCGTGTGTTCGCATCGCGAATGACATCGATGGCTTTGATCAGTGCCGTCCCTGTTCCAGACGCCTTGAAGGTGAAGGCGTCCAGAAATGCCGGGCTGAAACGCCGTAGCGTGGCGTAACGCTCGGTTGCCGTTACCAGTGCGTCCTCGCCGGCAAGATCAGCAAGGGCATCTACTTGGGCCTTTGCCGCAACAAGCCGGTGCCAGCCCACCGCTTCGTCAATCAATTCGAGCGGATCGCCGCCATTCTGGACAGCCTCATCAAGTGCTGTAATCGTGGCGCCAAACAGCCGCATGAGTTGCCCCACCGACTGAATACTATCTTGGTAGCGACGCTCGCGCCCACGCCGCGCGCGCGTGAACATGCCGCCGATAAGTCGGTCAAACATTTGGATCGCGGCATCGGCAAGTCTGGCCTCAAGGTCGATCACTGCGGCCGTCAACGTCGCCCGCCTGCGATTGACGCTGTAATCCGAAAGCAGGAATGCCGGTGCCACGCCGCCCTCGCGGACAAATTGGGCAAAGCGGAATTCCGGAATGGCGCCCCCAACTACCGGGTGGATACCTATGCCGCGAACATAGCGCAGGCGCTCAAGCAAGCCATTGATATTGGCCGCAGTCGGGGCTTCTTCGAAATTACGCAACCACGCCAGCGGTGTCATGCCGAAATCCGGGTTGTTGATTACGAGTTCGTCTAGCCGTGTCAGTTCAGCAGAGCTGAGGCCTTCGACGATTGCGGCTGCGGCAGCTTTGCGTGCGCGTGCCCGGCCAGCAAGACCGGCGCGTTCCAGTGTGTCGCCTGACGGAAGAATGAACCGCTCACCCTTCAGGCCAACCATGAGGGCGCGAACAATCGGTTCACCTCTGTCTGTATACTCGGCGGCTTGCGCGGCAAGATTCAGGGCAAGTGCCAGGTCGCCGCGTCGAAACGGGCGTATGCCAAGATAACGCGCCACGAGATCGGCATGATCGGTACGGGTTTGCGCGCGCTGACCATATGCAGAGAAGGAGGAAGGATCGACGAATAACTGTGCCGCGAGGTACTGAAGAATGACGTCGGGAAGCCCGATCTCGGGTTGCAGACCAAAGCCGGGATGTCGCATCAAAGCGATTTGTGCAGCCAGACCGAGGCGATTTGCTGGACCATAGCGGCGCCCAACCAATTCAACATCTTCCGCAGAAAGGGTATAATGCCCAATGATCGCGGTTTCTTGGACAGGAGGATCGAACAGGCGCCGGCGCTCGTCTCCGGTCAGAAGTCGGCGTCGTGCCATTTTGCTCTCCCGCTGAGGCGAATAACAAAATTGACACCAAAGCGGCTTGCACTGGAGGGAGGCCATTCGTTGCCGGTTGATCCCCGAGCAATCACCCGGCGCAGCAAGACAGTTTGGCGACATCCTTATCAAACGTTTGGGCCGCCAGTTTGAGGCCTTCCACAGTGGTCAGGTAAGGAAATATCGTTGCACCCAATTCCAGGGTGGTCATGCCGTGTTTGATCGCCAGCACCAGTGTCTGGATCGAATCCGCGCCTTCGGGTGCCATGATCTGGCCGCCCAGCAAACGGTCGTTCGCCTTGTCGGCAATCAGTTTGATGAGACCCCGCGTATCGCGTGCTGCCAGTGCCCTTGGCACAGCATCGAGCGGGAGCAGCGAAACCTTGATGTCCAGGCCTTGCGCCCGTGCTGTCGTTTCAGTGAGGCCGGCGCTGGCGACTTGCGGGTCGGTGAAGACGACGGATGGCATGGAGGAATTGTCGTAGCGGTATTGGTTGCCCGTCACCGCGTTGCGCGCGGCCAGTTTTGCGCCATAGGCGGCCATGTAGACGAACTGGTCCCGTCCCGTTACATCGCCCGCCGCGTAAATGCCTGGAACCGACGTTTCGAGGTGGTCATCGACGACGATTCCACCATTACGGGCAAGCACTATGCCGCGCTCCTCCAGCCCAAGCCCGTCGCTATTGGGTCGGCGTCCGGTGGCGATGAGCACCTGTTCCGCCGCGACGGTGTCACAATGCCCCTCGCAGGTCAATTCGACCCCGCTCTGTGTTTGGGCGATACGCTGATAGCCGACACCTGCGCAAACCCGCACGCCCTCGGCTTCCAAATAGTTTTTCAGCGCGGCACTCACTTCCGGGTCCATTTCGGGGAGCAGGCGGCTTCGGCAGCAGATGGTGACATCAACGCCCAGACGCGAAAACATCTGTCCCAGTTCTACCCCGATCACCCCGCCACCGATCACCAGCAGCGATTTGGGCAAGCGATCCAGCGCCAGCGCCGATGTGCTGGTTAGGTAGGGCACGCTGTCCATCCCCGGAATCGGCGGCACGGCGGCGTGCGCACCCATCGCCAATATGACCTTGCCGACCTTCATGGGCGCATCGCCGACAATCAGCGCACCATCGGCAAAGCGTGCCTTGCCCTCGATATAGCTCACACCGTCATAGGCGGGCAGCAGATCGACATATTTTTTTTGGCGCAGCGTCGTGACAAGATCGTCCTTCGACGCCGCCAATACGGACCAGTCATCCATCTGGACAGCGCCCCCAAGGCCGGGAAAGCGCGCGGCGGCAAGCCCACCATGCACCGCTTCGGCGGCGCGGATCAGCGTCTTGGAAGGAACGCAGCCAACATTGACACAGGTGCCGCCAATCGTGCCGTGACCGACGAGCGCCACTTTCGCGCCCAGATCGGCAGCGGCGATCGCGGCGGAGTACCCGGCAGAACCCGCGCCGATGACGGCCACGTCAAATCCTTCCTGCCCGGGGCGGTTGCAACAGTCGTTCATTGCTTATCGCTTTCTTGAGGCGCTGGCGGCGCCCCGCTCAGTTTTGAATAGCGCGCGCCGGATAACCCGCGTTGGTTGATGCAGCGGCAATCGCAGCAGCATTGGTGCGGCGCGGGTTATAGGTTGCGCGCGCGGTCTTGGCTGCGAAATCGACCGTGACCGCCGTTACCCCGGCGACGCCTTCCATCGCCTTCTTCACGGTGATCGGGCAGGTGGCGCAGGTCATGTTCTCTATGGCAAAGGTGGTTTGCTTCTGAGCGGTTGCGGTAGCCGCGGGGCGATCTTGCGCCGTGCCACTAACTGCATAGGCGACCCCGCCGCCAGCCATAGCCAGCACGGCCATAGCGATACATACTGTCTTTTTCATGGGTATTTCCTTTCAATAGAACCAGGGTGCCCACCAGTCGATGGTGAGCGCCAGGATGGCGACGGCAAGGCCCAGCCACAGCACCGCCTTGGTGGTCCAAGCCGATTGTGGACGAGCGCAGTAGGAACCGTCTTCACAGGGCGGTTTCGGCTTGAAATAGACATGCCAGAAGCCGTAGCCGAGCAGCGCGAGCGTTACGCCTGCGACATAGGGCTTGTAAGGTTCGAGCGCCGTCAGGTTGGCGATCCACGCGCCGGAAATTCCGAGCATAACCAACAGTAGCGGGACGACGCAGCAAGCCGAGGCGAGCCCCGCGCCGATCAATGCGCCCGCCGCAACCCAGTTTGCCTGCTTCGGCTCGTGGTTTTCGGTGAGGGCTGGCTGTCCCGCTTCCGGCGTTGAGACCATGGCTTGAATCCCTTGTTCCAACTGAGTGATTCGCAGTGTAGGCTCTGTAGCCACTACAGACTCAAGAGGTATTTTCATGGAGCAACAGGTCGGCATCTTGCGTGCCCAGCTTGCCCGGAAAACAGGCTGCAATCTCGAAACCATCCGCTATTACGAGAAGGTGGGATTGCTGCCGGGGCCGCCTCGCAGTTCCAACGGCTACCGCGTCTATTCGCCGGAACTGGTGCAAAGGTTGCAGTTCATCCTGCGCGCGCGCGACCTTGGCTATGCAATGGATGAGATACGGTCATTGTTGTCGCTCACCGATACCGGTGCACAAACCTGCGCGGAGGTTATGGCGAGAACCGAACTCCACCTTGAAGATGTCCGCCGCCGCATTGCAGATTTGCAGAAGATAGAGGTGACGCTGGCGACCACGTTAGCCAGATGCACTGGAGATGACGTTGCCGAATGTCCCATCCTGGAAGCACTCCAGTTTTTACCCCATCAAGGCAATTGACGCCATCTTTGAGGGATTTGATTTTGTGATGTCAGCTTGGAGTATAGCCTAACCGGACGTCAGGATGCAGCGGCGGTTTCTGTCAGGATAGGGTTATGGCAAGCATTTATTGACGCATGTTCCGCCGTGTCATAGAATTCAACCTGACATTTTGACCGGAGGCGGCGATGAAAGGCCAGAGGATCGGTTACGTCCGGGTGAGCACATTCGATCAGAATGTCGATCGCCAGTTGGACGGGCAGTCGCTCGACCGGATTTTCACCGACAAGGCATCGGGCAAGGACATCAACCGCCCCGAACTCGATGCCATGCTCGCCTTCGCCCGCGAGGGTGACACCGTCGTGGTCCACAGCATGGATCGATTGGCGCGTAATCTCGACGATCTGCGCAAACTGGTTCAGTCCCTCACCAAAAGAGGCGTCCGGATCGAGTTCGTGAAGGAAAGCCTGGCCTTCTCGGGCGAGGATTCTCCGATGGCCAACCTGATGCTCTCGGTCATGGGTGCGTTCGCCGAATTCGAGCGCGCCCTGATCCGGGAGCGGCAGCGCGAAGGCATTGCGGTCGCCAGACAACGCGGTGCTTATCGCGGGCGGAAACGTTCCCTCTCCGACGAAATGGTCGCCGAGCTGCACCGCCGTGTTGATGACGGCGAGCGCAAGGCCGTCATCGCCCGTGACCTGGGGATCAGTCGCGAAACCCTCTACCAGTATCTCCGCGCTGCCACCTGAGCCGGTTTCACCCAGCCTCGCTCACCCTTAGGCTTGTCTGATTGATACGACCAATGTCACGTCTCTTGAATTGCTTGAATCATATCAATGAGGATTGGAGGTCTCCTTCGTCAAACGAATGGCAAGAGCGCGACCGATTGCCGCTGCGGCGACTGGCTGGACGGCGCTTGGCGGAAATGGTGCAACCGAACTAGCATTGATCTCGCAAAGCGCATAGGAGCCATCGCTGATGGCTTCACCAAGGCGAAATAGGAAGTCGGCGTCCCAAAGAAGCGGAAGATCGTGGTCGGCGATCGACAGCAACCTTTGCATCTCTGGAATCCAGCGATCCTCCATCGCTTTCCGTAAGGCTGCGAAGCGCGTCACCTCCGGTCCGAACATGGCGCGGCCCATCGGCTGTGGGGTTGACGACGTTGTATCAATGGCCGTTGGCGTCATCAGCGCAGTGATCAGGTTGTGCCCAAAGCCAACCACTCGGTGCCCGCACACGTAGCAGCGGACCATGCCCTCGGACGACTGCGGCTGATAAGCCTGATCGATCAGCACGCCGCCGTCGTTTAGAAACGGCACCCACCTTTCCAAGCACTCGGCTAGGCTGATGCGCTCCGATTTGCTTCCTTGGCGGGCCTCTTGAACTTTCACCGACGTTTTCAAAGCCGGAGCGTTTCCCGCTTCGTCTAGTTGGACACGCCATACATTCCTGCCGCCGTTGCCGTAGTTCGGCTTCAGCACGCGCGGGCCTGCGGCAAGATGTTCGGGGAAACGAGCGCGAAGGCCTTCAGCGTCCACGTATCGATTGACATCGCTGCCCCATTCCATGGATCGCGTTGTGTAGAGCACTTCCTTGACGCCGATTTTGGCGATCACGTCAGGATGCGCGCTGACGACAACGCCGCACCCCGCGACTTCGCGCAGCATTGGATCGAGCTGCGAGCGGTCGCCTGAAATGTCCAACGGATTCACCCAGACCAGCACTGCGTCGCACGACAGCAGCTCGTCCCGAATCTCGCGAACCGCCTCGTCCCTGTACAGTACAGGCCTTGCGGTCGCCCCGAGCGCCCGCAAGGCCTGCATTATCGGCCACTGCCGGGCTTCATGAAAGCGATGCGTCCACTCGGCTGCTTGCCCACGCCAAAGAAGAGCGATGTTCGGGCCGGATGTCATTGTTGCATCTCCCCATCGGACCTGTCCCCTTTGTGGTCGCGAACTCAGGTGTCGCGCAGCAGTGGGTGTTAAGCCACGGCGGTCGGGTTCAGCCGCCGCCGCGCAAAGCCGCGGCATAGCGCCGGTCGACCACTTCCCAGTCGATGTTGCGGAAGAAGGCGTCGACATATTTGGCGGCGGCGGTGCCGTAATCCATGTGGAAACTGTGCTCGTACATATCGAGCGCGAGCAGCGGCACGCCGGCAATCGCACCGTGCATATGATCCCACGCCCAATGGTTGTGCAGCGAGCGCGTGTGGAGATTGTAGACGAGCACGCACCAGCCCGATCCGCCGGCAAGGCTCATCCCGGTACGGCGGAAGTCGGCTTCCCAGCGGTCGAACGAGCCGAACGCCGCGCCCAGCGCGTCGCGGATGGAACCGGCTGCCTGGCCGTTGCCGCCGAGCCCGTCGAAATAGACCTCATGGAGCACGACCGAGCCGGTGCGGTGCAGCTCCTCGCGCTTCAATCCGCCATAGACCACCGGCGGCAGGTCCGTGTCAGCGAGCGCGGCGGCAAGTCGTGTCTCGATCATATTCAGGGCCTTGACCGAGCCCGCATAATTGTTCTCGTGGTGCGATGTGATCAGCCTTTCGGAGAGGCCGTGAAGCCTGGCGGGATTGAACCTGAGCGGCTTGACCTGATGATTTCCGGCAAAGGCGGGGACAGCCGCCGGCGCTGCGGCCGGCGTCTGCGCAGAGGCTTCGTTGATAGTCATGGCGGCGGCTCCGATGCCAAGAGTTGCGATTGCACTGCGTCGGGAAAGATGGTCGATCGTCACGCGTCACTCCTTCAGATGATCATTACATATGCGGCCCCGAGGACCGAGCAGACGCCGAGCACCGGCAGCATGCCGGCCTTGAACCGGAACATGGCGAGTATCGCACCCACCGCGAGCGCCAGCGCCGGCCAGTTGACGGACGTTAGGACTGGGAGATCGATGGTGCCGGCTGCGAACGGCACTTCGCGGACTTGCTCGAACAGAGTGTGGATACCAAACCAGACCGCCAGATTGAGGATCACGCCGACCACTGCGGCGGTGATCGCCGAAAGCGCGGCCGACAATGCGCGGTTGCCGCGCAGCCGCTCGATGAATGGCGCGCCGGCGAAGATCCACAGGAAGCATGGCAGGAAGGTAACCCAGGTGGTGAGGATTGCGCCGAAGGTCGCGGCGACGAGCGGCGGCAGCCCGGTCGCTTCGCGGAAGGCCGCGAGGAAGCCGACGAACTGCGTCACCATGATCAGCGGCCCGGGCGTGGTCTCGGCCATGCCGAGCCCGTCGAGCATCTCGCCGGGCTGGAGCCAGCCATAGGTCTCGACTGCCTCCTGCGCGACATAGGCGAGCACCGCATAGGCGCCGCCGAAGGTCACCACCGCCATCTGGCTGAAGAAGGTGGCGATGCGGCTGAACACGTCGTCGGGGCCGAACGCGAACAGCAGCGCTGCGACCGGCCCGAGCCAGAGCAGCAGCAGGACGCCGGAGATGCGCAGCGACCAAGAGAGGTTCGGCCGGGCATGGTCGGGAAGGCCCTCGCCAAGAGCGGTGTCGCGGTCGTGGATTATCTCAGCGCCGGCGGGACCATGTCCGCCGCCGCCCTTGAATGCGGCGTAACCAGCGCGGCCACTGAAGAAGCCGATCAGCGCGGCGGCAAGCACGATCAGCGGGAAGGGCACGTCGAGCACGAAGATCGCGACGAACGCCAGCGCGGCAAAACCGCGCATGACGTTGTTCTTCAAGGCACGCGAACCCACCCGGACCACCGCCTGTAGCACCACCGCCAGCACGGCGGCCTTCAATCCGAAGAACAATCCCTCGACCAGCGGCACTTCGCCGAGCAGCACATAGACATAGCTGAGCCCTAAAATCGCGAGGAAGCCGGGCAGCACGAATAGCGCGCCCGCGACCAGGCCGCCCTTGGTCTTATGGAGCAACCAGCCAATATAGACAGCTAGCTGTTGCGCTTCAGGGCCGGGCAGCAGCATGCAATAGTTGAGCGCGTGGAGGAACCGCTCCTCGCCGATCCAGCGCTTCTCCTCGACCAGGATGCGATGCATCACCGCTATCTGGCCCGCCGGTCCGCCGAAGCTGAGCAGCGCGACCCTGATCCAGACGCGCACCGCCTCGCCAAAGCTGATGCCGTGCTCGTGCAGCGTCTCGACTGCGATTTCAGCGCGTGCGCTGGCCTCCATCTTTAGTCCTCTTTTCGCCGGGTGAAGTGAGCATAGAATCCGTCGAGCGCGGTCGATCCGCGCGCGATCCGCTCCTCGTCGTCGTCGGTGCCGGCACAGATGCCGGCGATAAGCGCGCTCACTCCCGGAGTTTCCGGGCGCTCGAACCGAGCATCGGCAATATCAAGGTCGTGAACAATTTCGCCGAGCGCCCGCAGCGCGGGGTCGGTCTCGAGACCGGTGAGGAACACCAAGGTCTCGAAGGAGCAGCGGTCGCCTTCGTGGGTGAACTCAGCGTCCGCCATGTCGAACCTCAGTTCGTCAGGCTCCGGCACATATCCTTTGCCCTCGACGAACTTGAAGCTCGCCTCGGGGTCGATGAAGCGGCGAATGAGCCAGGCGGACGCGATGCGATCGACATGGACATGGCGGCGCGTCACCCAAACGCGGCGCTTTAGCTCCGCCGGGGTCAGCTCGGGCGCACCGGGGCCGCTCACATCGGGATGTTGGTGAGAGCGGCGGTCCGCCTCGGTGATGGCGGCCTGTGCCGCCTGCCGACCATGCGCACCGAAAAAGTCGATCGCGGCGACCTCGTTCAGGCGTTTGCGCAGGCGGCCCACATCCGCCGCCGCGACATACTCGCCCTCACACAGCGCGCGCGCCTCGCGTGCCAACTCCTCATAGTCGGCGTCACGCGCAGCGTCGAACACTCCGCGCAGCTCCGCATCGCCCATGCCGCCGACAAGGCGCGCTTCGAGGATCAGCGCCTCGCCGCCATTTTCGGTGATCTCGCGATGCAGTTCTTCGAACAGCGCGCGCGTGTCCTCGCGATTGGGGAGCGCATGGACGGCGTTCTTGAGCGGCGCGGCCCCGATCGCCTGCAAACGCCGCCAGACCTTCACCCGCAAATAGGCAGGCTTAGCCGGAAGCTGCGGGATCAGGAGCAACCAAGGGGAAGCTTGTGTGTTTGTCATAGTTGTATCGTCACTAGCCTACAAGTGTAAGGGTTGCATCACAAGCCTCATGAGCATAGGACTGCTTATCCCGAAGAAAGAAACCGGAGCGTAATGTCGCGGCTCGCCGGCGGCGCGCTCGCATGACGTGAGGCTTTCCGTGTCGAGTGCGCTGATGAAGGATCAATTATGCTGAAAAAGACCATCGCCTTGGGATTCGCCAGCCTCCTGCTGGCAAGCCCGGCATGGGCAGCGCCGGACTGGTCGGCTGTCGACCGGGCGATAGGACGAGCGGGGGCCGAACAGCCGGGGGGCGTTCACCGCTACAGCTTCCCGCGTTCGGACCTGAGCGTCACGCTGGATGGGGTGACGATCAAGCCCTCCCTCGCGCTCGGCTCTTGGGCGGCGTTTCAGCCGATGGGCGACGAGGCGATGGTGATGGGCGATCTCGTGCTGACCCACGACGAGGTGAACCCCGTTTTGAGCCGCCTGCTCGCAAGCGGTTTTACGATCACCGCGCTCCACAATCACCTGCTCCGCCCTTCGCCTGCGACCATGTACATGCACATTGCCGGCCACGGCGACCCGGTGAAGCTCGCGGCCGCGCTCCGGCAAGCGCTATCAGCCAGTCGGACCCCGCTCGCCGCGCCGCAATCGCCTTCGGCCAGCGCAGCCGCATCGCGGCTCGACCTCGATGTGGCCGCGCTCAACCGGTTGATGGGCGGTGAGGGCAAGACGGCCGGTGGCATCCTCCAATACAGCTTTCCGCGCGCCGAGCGGCTGATGGACGGCGATATGGAGACTCCGCCGACGATGGGCACGGCGACCGCGATCAACTTTCAGCCAACCGGGGACGGCCGAGCCGCCATCACCGGCGATTTCGTACTTGTCGCAAACGAGGTCGATCCGGTCCTGCGCGTGCTGCGGACGAACGGGATCGAGGTCACGGCGCTGCATAATCATATGCTAAACGACGAGCCGCGGCTGTTCTTCATGCACTTCTGGGCCAACGACGACGCAGCCAAGCTCGCCCGTGGGCTGCGCGCGGCGCTCGACAGGATGAACAATCAGAGGAGTTGAACTCGGACGACGGCTCATTGGGCCGTAACCGCCGCCCGCCCGACCCCACGGCCCTTATGCAGGAAGTGGAATGGAACATGGGTAGCAAACGAACTCTCACTGTTGTCGCAGGCGTGGGCGCGGCCGCGCTGGCGATCGCGGGCGTGGCGATCGCGCAAAACCACGAGGCGAACGAAAACCGGATAATCGGCAAGCACAGCGAACGAGACATCCCGCTTGCTCAGGTGCCCGAGGCCGCGATGAACGCGGCACGCGCGCAACTCGCGTCAATAAGCAAAGCGGAGCAAGTCACCCGAAAGGCGGACGGAAGCACGCTCTATGAAATCAAGGGCAAGAACAGCGACGGAAAGACGATCGAACTGTTCGTCACGCCCGAAGGCCAGGTGCTCGGCCGCGAATGATGGATCAGCACGGGGCGCCGGCCGTCGAGGGCCGTGCGCCCCTTCCGAAATGATACTGCGGAATAGGAGACGAAAATGCGGCCAAGGCGATGGATATTGTTATGCGCCGCTTTGGCCGCCCTGCCTGATAGTGCGATCGGCCAAACCGAACCCGCGTCGGCGACGGGCTCGGCGTTGTTCGTAAGCTGTCAAGCGAATGAGCCGCGATGCGGCGCTTACCTCCAAGGCGTGCTCGACATGATGATCGTCGCGCGAAAAGCGGAATGCCGCGCTCCACGCTATGACCGATCGGCGCTGCGCGCGGCATATTTACGCTGGGCGGAGCAGAATAGCTATTTTATGAGTGTTCATATGGTGGCCGGAGCTGAACGCTCGTTAGCGAAGGCTTGGCCATGTCAGTAGCATCGTACCCCGCGGCGTAGCCTGCCCGGCGGCTGCCTTTGAGGGCAGGCGGAGCGTCCGCCTGGCGGTGAATTCCGCCAGCTCAACGATCCCATGTCGCGCCTCAAGCTCGCTAATTAGCCGATGTTCGCATTATGTCTGCCAAATCGTTGTCTGGCGCACAAACCTTGAGGTGACGCCTACCGCATTTCCCATTTCCGTCGTGGGCCTTCCTCTCTCTAAGCACGGGCATCGGTCGAAACCTGCCCCAACGTACGCCGAGGGTTACCCATCTTGCCTGGTCTTCGCGGCACGCCCATCAGGTCCAATAACTTGAGATGCCGTCGTCATGCGGGCTGCATACGTCGCCCGATGTCCCAGACAAATCCCACCAATTCGCGAGCGATCGCCGTGATGAGCTTCGGCAAGGGCTTCCCGGACGCAGCCAACATCCGGTAGCGCTGGCACAGTCGGACTTGTGCTTTCCAGGCGATGGCTTTGACTTCATCCGGCAGTCCCTCGACCCGGGCTCGATAGCGGCGTTCTTCCCGCGCTGGCAGTCGATAGGACCAGGCCGCCTCCACCAACATTGCTCGCGCTTCGCGGTTGCCGGTCTTCGTTATTGCGCCTCGGCGCGTCCGGGCACCACTCGACGCTTCAGACGGGACCAGCCCCAGCCAACCCATGAGCTGTTTTGGGGTATCGAACCGACCAAGGTCGCCTATTTCTGCAACTAAGGTGGCGGCGACAATCAAGCCGACACCCCGCAAGGCCTGCAGAGCCTGAACCAACGGCGCCAGCGACCAATAGGGCAATGCCTCCACCAGCATTGCATCCAGTCGGTCGCAGCGCTGCTGTGCTTCCTCGATCCGGCGGATGCTCTCGCCGAATACGAATTGCTGGTGAGGTGCATCAAACGCCTGCTCACCGAGCCAGCGCCAGTGCGCCTTGGTCCAATTGGATCGACCGGCGAACTTGCGCCCATGGCGCAGAAGGAAGCTCAACAACATCTGCCGGCCAGCAACCAAATCGTGTTTCGCCTGGCGTCGCCCACGAATCAGATCACGGATAGCCTCGTGTGCCTCGTCCGGGACCCAGATCGCCGTCAATTCACCAGACCGTAGCAATCGGGCGAGCGTCATCGCGTCACGTCGGTCGGTCTTTATCCGGTCCGCAGGTTTGCGCGGCATGACCGATGGCGCAATCACGCTACATTCCGCCCCCAGATCGACTAACTGACGATGAATTCCGTAGCCACAGCCGCCTGCTTCATAACAGAAATGCAGCGCGACATCCGGGCTGCTCAGTCGGGCCACCAGACGCCGGATCGAATCCTGCGTGTTGGGTATGGTCCCGTAGAACCGGATTTCTCCAGTCCGACCGTCATCGGCGAGCGCAACTGCAATCGTCTCTTTATGGACATCGAGACCGACAAACTTGCTGATCGACATTGTCCTTCTCCTTCCTGACAAGCTGAGCTTACGCCCCACCTGCCTCGAAGCGCGAGGCGAATGACGGTCATTGGGTCTAAGCGTCGCGGCCGGTCTGGTGGAGGCGCAAGGGCCTGAACCGTTCGCGGGGTTTGTCCATCTCACTCCACAAATAATCGCCGGTGAGGCCAATGTGCTCCCAGCCCAGCGGCGCGACATGGGCGAGCAGTTCGTCCGGCACCTCGACACCGCTGGCGCGCAAATACCGGACGGCGCGGTCGAGATAGACGGTGTTCCAGAGCGTTACGGCAGCGGTGAGAAGGGTTAGCCCGGAGGCACGATGGCGCTGGTTCTCGAATGTGCGGTCGCGCAATTCGCCGAGGCGGTTGAAGAAGATGGCACGGGCGAGCGCGTTGCGGGCCTCACCCTTGTTGAGGATGCTGCCGGTGCGACGCCGCTGTTCGGGATCGTCGAACCAGTCGAGCATGAACAGGGTGCGCTCGATCCGCCCGATCTCGCGCAACGCGCGGGCGACCGGGTTTTGACGTGGGAATCCGGCCAGCTTGCGGAGCATGACCGAGGCGCTGACGGTGCCTGCGCGGATGGAGGCGGCGAGCCGCAGCGTCTCGTCCCAGTTCTCCTCGATCGCGCGGACGTTAACCGGGCCGGCGACGAGCGGGCGTATTGTCGGCCACGGATCGAGCGGCGAAAGTCCGTACAGCCTGCGCTCGTTGAGGTCGCGGATGCGCGGTGCGAAGCGGAAGCCGAGCAAATGGCACAGGCCGAAGACATGATCGACCGCCCCGGCGGTATCGGTCGCATGTTCGCGGATTACCAGTTCGCTCTCATGGTCGAGCAGGCCGTCGAGGACGTGCGCGGCCTCGCCGACGTTGGCGGCAATGACCTTGGTGTGGAACGGCGTGAAGCGGTCGGTGACGTGGGTGTAGAACAGCACGCCGGGTTCGGTGCCGTAGCGGGCGTTGCGATCGGCGCGCGCCTCGCCCTGACCGCCGGCACGGAAGAACTGCCCGTCCGATGACGATGTGTCGCCTGGTCCCCAAACCGCAGCGAGTGGATGCGCGGTGTGGCAATCGACGATCGCCGCCAGTGCCGACAGATAGGTTTCGTCACGGACATGCCATTCCGCCGTCCAGCGCAGACGGGACAGCGTCAGCCCACGCGAACTTTCCGCCATGCGGCCCAGCCCGAGGTTGGTCGCATCGGCGAGGATCGCACCCATCAGCGCGGACTGGTCGGAGGCCGGCTCGCCGCTGCGGGCATGGACCAACTGGTCGGCGAAGCCCGACCAGGCGGCGACCTCGACCAGCAGATCGGTGATCCGCACACGTGGCAGCATCGCGTAGAGCCGCGCCTTCAGCGCCTCGACATCGTCAGACGGTGCTCGCCGGATTGGCGAGATCACCAACTGCCCGCGCTCGATCGTAACATCGACCAGCTCGCCCGTCGCGGCTGCGCGCTCCACCTCGGTCATACGCCGGGTCAGCAGGGTGCGACGATCCTCGTACCATTCAGCAAAACCAGACGTCACGGCCAGGCGAAGGCTGCCATCGGCTCGCATCGTGGCAAACGCAGGGGTCGGCAGCAGGTAATCGTCCAGCGTGCGATAGGCGCGACTGCCGTCCACCCAAATGCTGCCCGAGCCGAGCCGTTCGCGCAGGTGGACGATCACTGCGATCTCGTAGGCGCGGCGGTCGATCATCCCTTGGGACGGCTCCACGACCTTGCGCCAGCGCGGCTTGATGAAGCTGGTCGGCACCCGCTTCGACAGGACCGAGCGGCCGTCGCGGTACATCGTCCGCAGCGCCTCGATCGCGCTGAGCAGCGGATCACCCGACCGCGCGGTGCGGAAGGTGAAGGCGGCGAGGAATGTTGGGGCGAACCGCCGCACGGCGGGATAGCGCTCGATCACTTCCGCCAAACCGTCGTCGGCCGACCGGGTGAGATCCTCGGCGAAGCGGATGCTGCGTTCGAGCTGATCCCAGCCCACCCGGTCGTCGATCGCGTGGAAGGCGTCGCGTCCGGTCGCGCGGGCTTCGATCAGCAGGCGACCGAGCCGCGCATGGAAGCGGGCGGTGTCCTTCAGCATCCGTGCCTGCCCGAGCAGACGGTCCGAGCGTGTGCGATCGGCGCGGCGGAACAGGGCCCCCACCATCTTCTCGACCATGACCAAGGCGGCATCGGTCAGCGCCGCCTCCATCTCGATCATGGAGGCGACCAGCATCGCGAGCCGACGCGGGCGTTCGAGACGCCGGAGGTGCTGCGCGGTGACGATGCCGGCCGTCCGTGCGATGACGGCGTAGCGGGCGGCATGGATGCGGCGCGCCCGATCGGCTGCGATTCCGATGCCGCGCACCGTGTCGAGCCGCTCGACGATGCCTTTCAGGTTCGACGCCGATGGTGCTTCCGGCCACGCCCGTATCCAACCAAGCCGGGTGCGACCATTGTCATCGGATATGATCAGGCGTTCGAGCGCCGCTATTTGTTCGGTCGAGCAGTCGCGGATCAGCCCCGCATGCGCCGCCTTGCGTGCCTGCGCCCGTACAATGAGGGCGAGCCGTTCCAGCGTCGATGCCGCCGGCAGCACGATCCGGTCGAGCCGTAGGCGATCGACCATGCCGGCGACGATCGCCTCGCCCCGATCGGTCGAGGTGGCGATCTCCGATCCCAGCGCCAGCATCGATCGCACGTCGATCCGGTCGAAGGCGCGCAGACCGAGTTGGGCTTCGATCTCGGCGCGATGCTCGCGCAGCGTCGTTGCGCGCGCAGAATAGTCGGCGAAGTCGTCGGTTCGACAACCGATCTGGTCGGCGAGCAGCGACAGCATGGCGGCAGGCACCGGCTCACCCGGCAGCAGGCTGCGTCCCGGATGATGCAGGTAGCAGAGCTGCACCGCATAGCCGAGCCGGTTCGGTCCGCGCCGGCGCCGCGCCACCTGTCCGAGGTCATCGGGGCCAAGCGTATAGAGCCGTTCGATCGTCGCCCGGTCGGCAGGCGGATCGAAGATCGCGCTACGCTGCGCGGGCGACAATATGGTCCTGGACGGCATCGGCTTCCTGTTTGTCACGCAATAGGCAAGCGCCCCTGTTCACGGAGCATAGACCACAAGACGGGTTATGTGACATCATGGCGATCGATTGACGGGCAATGCCGCTCCGTCACGCAGACGGACGTATATGTGACAACGCAGATTGGTTACGCACGGGTGTCCAAGGCGGACGGCAGCCAGGTCCACGATCTCCAGCGCGACGCGCTCATCGCAGCCGGCGTCGATCCCGAGCATATTTATGAGGACGCCGCGTCGGGCCGACTGGATAAGCGACCGGGGCTTGATGCCTGCCTGAAGGCGCTGCGCCGCGACGACACGCTGGTCATATGGAAGCTCGACCGGCTCGGCCGCGATCTGCGCCACCTCGTCAACACGGTGGGCGACCTGACGAAGCGCGGTATCGGCCTCAAGGTGCTTGCCGGCGAAGGCGCATCAATCGACACCACGACTGCCAACGGCCGGCTGATCTTTGCGATCTTCGCCGGCCTCGCCGAGTTCGAGCGCGAGCTGATCGTCGAGCGCACCAAGGCGGGGCTGGCATCCGCTCGCGCTCGCGGCCGCAATGGCGGGCGGCCATTCAAGATGACACCTGCCAAGCTCAGGCTTGCGCAAGCCGCGATGGGCAAGCCCGAAACCAAGGTCGGCGAGCTGTGCCTCGAACTCGGCGTGACGCGCCAGACCCTATACCGGCATGTCACGCCCAACGGGCAGATCCGGCCTGATGGCGAGAAGCTGCTCGGTCGCAGAATTGTAAAACGCAACGTGCCGACCTGATCGGCAGCAATCGCTTGTAAGCAGGCACTGCTGGATCAGTGTTACGTCGGCGCCACCAGGCCCTCCAGAGCCGACACGAGCAACTCCGGCGCCGAGTAGAACGGCGAATGATCCGTTTCCAAGGTGATCACGCTGTTACAGGGCAAGTCGGCCTGGAAGGCGCGCTGGAGTTCGAGCGGGACGGCGCGGTCTTCCGTGCATTCGATGTAAGCGCGCGGTATTTTTCCGTATCGCTTCTCAGTGACGTGAACAGGGGTAACCAGTCCGCTGAGCGGCTCGGCCGAAACCTGCGCTTCAGCGCGCGCGACCCACTCGCTGGGCGTCGTATTGTAAAAGGTCGAACCCACCGCTTCCTGCCGGATCACCGTCGTGTTGTCGGGCCTGCGCTCCATCACGTCGGCCTGATGGGTGTGGGGAACGCGCGACGACGCCTGCGCAACCGACACGCCATCGGCCAACATGAAGGCCGACAAGTAGACCAGGCGATCGATGTGCTCAGGAACCCGCTCGCCCACCTCGCTGATGACAATGCCGCCACGGCTGTGGCCGACGAGGATCACAGGCTCGTCCTGCTCCCGGACAAGCTGAGCCACCTGATCAGCCCAGTCAGCCAAGGTGACAGTGGAGACGGGGGTCGGGTCGGGGCCCATGCCGAGGAGGTCCGGCGCAACGACCTTGTGACCCGATGTCCGAAGCAGAGGCGCAATGCGCTCCCAGCACCAGGAAGCGTGCCAAGCGCCCGATATCAGTAAAAAAGTGGCCACATCGTCGCTCCAAATCGTTCTTCCGAGCGATAGGATAGATGCTGTGGATCGACAAGGGGGCGTTTGCGGGAGGGGGCGGAATCCTACGCCAAGCTCGCCCAGATAGCCGGCGCGAGATCTTACTTGTTGCTGCCTTCTACGGTCGCGCCAGAAAGGCGACGGCTCAGTTCTATCCGGCGATGGCTACGCATTTTGAAGGTGTCTGGCCCAACGCGCCGATACTCAATGAAGCCGAGAGAACGCCAAAATCGCTCTGCCGCTTCATTCGCTTCCAGCACGGCCAACCGAATCTCTGTGGCACCTCTCGCAGCGGCCCAGCTTTCGACCGTCGAGTAAATTGAGCGTCCGACGCCACGACCACGCTGTGCGGCATCTACGATCATGAAGCCGAGATACCATGTGCCATCACGCGGATAATCGCGGAGGATGGCCGCGATTGCATATAGGCCGCCAGGCCCCTTCCATCCCAGGACAGCTTGATTGTGGGCGCTCTTTTCGGGCGGCACATCGGAGAAAAGCTCGCGAGCATCGTCCAGCGTGGGCGCGGCCCCGTCCTGCAACAGGAAATAGTCGCTGCAACGGTTGTACAGGTCTGCAACGTCTGCGGCGTCCGCTTGGGTAAGTTTGATCGGGGCTCCCGTCATCATCATCGCGTTTTGGCAGCAAGCACGCGCTGACCGTAATCCCGGAGTTCCCCGTTGGGACCGACATAGCGGTAGAGAGTGACGCGCTCGATCCCGAGTTCCTTGCAGAGGTCGGAAACGGACGTGTCGCGTTGGGCCATAGCAGCCTGAGCGAGCCGCACCTGGGCCTTGGAGAGGGCGAACTTGCGGCCACCCTTGCGTCCCCGCGCGCGGGCAGCGGCCAGGCCAGCCATGGTGCGCTCGCGGATCATATCCCGCTCAAACTCCGCCAGTGTGGCAAAAATGCCGAACACCATCCGGCCCGATGGCGTCGTGGTGTCGATCTGCGCGCCCTTGCCGGTGAGCACCCGCAGACCGATACCGCGATCCGACAGATTCTGCACCGTGCTGACCAGGTGGGTGAGCGTTCGGCCGAGCCGGTCGAGCTTCCAAACGATGAGGACATCGCCGTCGCGCAACGATTTCAGGCAGGCGGCAAGACCGGGGCGATCATCACGGCTACCGGATGCACGATCATCATAGATATTGCCTGGCTCGACACCGGCAGCGCGAAGGGCATCGTGCTGCAGGTCGAGCGACTGCGAGCCGTCGGCTTTGGACACGCGGGCGTAGCCGATCAGCATGGATCACAAACGAAGGTTTGAGGCGGTGACGAACATGAGCACATAAGATTGGGCTATTGTGTATCTTAACCAGCATCTCAATCAAGCTATCTCAAACCGTAGCTCGGAAAGAATAAGGAGCATGTATGCCGCGTCGCGTGACCCTGACCGATCGACAGCGCGAGGCGCTGCTTCACTTGCCGGTCGATCAAGGTGAGCTGCTGCGGCACTATACCCTCAGCGATGAGGATCTCGGGCATATCCGCCAGCGCCGGCGCGCCCACAATCGTTTTGGCTTCGCGCTGCAACTGTGCGTCCTGCGCTACCCGGGCCGGGTGCTCGCTCCTGGCGAGTTGATCCCGGCGCAGGTATCGGATTTCATCGCGGCCCAGCTCGGCCTGACCAGCGACGATCTACTCCTCTATGCCGCGCGCGAGGAGACCCGGCACGAGCATCTGGCGGACCTTCGCCGAATCTACGGCTATCGCTCCTTTTCGGGGCGGGGCGCACGGGATTTGCGCGAATGGATCGCTCGGGAAGCCGAGGCGGCGACATCGAATGAGGATCTTGCCCGTCGCTTCGTTGCGGAGTGTCGCCGCACCCGCACGATCCTTCCCGGCTCCTCGACGATCGAGCGCCTTTGCGCCGATGCGCTGGTTGAGGCCGAGCGCCGGATCGAGGATCTTATCGCCCATCGCATCACGCCAACCCTGAGCGAGAATTTGGCTCACCTGTTGGAGGATACGGTGGATGGTCGCGTCACGCGCTTCGTATGGCTGCGACAGTTCGAGGTTGGCGCAAATTCAGCAGCCGCTAACCGGCTGATGGATCGACTGGAATATCTTCAAAGGTTCGATCTTCCGGCGGATTTGCTGGACGGCGTGCCGGCGCATCGTGTGACCCGGCTTCGCCGGCAGGGCGAGCGCTATTACGCCGACGGCATGCGTGATCTGCCCGAAGACAGGCGGCTTGCGATCCTCGCTGTCTGCACCCTGGAATGGCGGTCATCGCTGGCCGATGTCATCGTGGAGACCCACGATCGCATCGTAGGCCGTCTCTATCGGGCCTCCGAACGCCTTTGCAACACCAGGATCGCCGACGAAAAGGCGGCCGTTCGGGACACGCTGAAGTCCTTTGCCGAAATCGGTGGTGCTTTGCTTGGAGCGCAGGACGATGGCACGGCCCTGGACGGGATAATCGCCACCGGGCCTGGCTGGGAACGGTTCAGAACCCTTGTCGCCACGGCCTCCGCGCTGACCAACGTGCTCGCGGCCGACCCGCTCAGCCGTGTGCTGGACGGCTATCACCGTTTCCGCCTCTACGCGCCCAGGATGCTGCGCCTGCTCGACATGCAGGCGGCGCCGATCGCCACGCCTCTTCTGGCGGCCGTTGCGATGCTGCGTAACGGGATCAAGGTCGATCCGCCGGTGGATTTTCTACGTCCCAACTCGAAATGGCATCGTCATCTTCGCGCTGAGCCCAGCGGCGACCACCGGCTTTGGGAAATCGCGGTGCTGTTCCACATCCGCGACGCCTTCCGGTCCGGTGACATATGGTTGGCGGGATCGCGCCGCTATGGCGACCTCAAGCAGCTTCTGGTCCCGCCACAGGCGATAGAGCAGACCGCGCGGCTCGCCGTGCCGCTGCGACCCGGCGAATGGCTGGCCGAGCGCAGGGCTCGACTGGATACACGGCTGAAGGAGTTTGGCCGCGCGGCGCGAACCGGCACGATCCCAGGCGGCATCATCGAGAACGGCAAGCTGCACATCGACAAGCTGAGGGCCGACACGCCCGAAGGGGCCGAGGATCTCGTGCTCGATCTCTATCAACAGCTCCCGCCCGCGAGGATCACCGATCTGTTGCTGGAAGTCGATGAGCGAACCGGATTTTCCGAGGCGTTCACGCATCTGCGCACCGGCGCGCCCTGCAGCGACCGGATCGGCCTGATGAACGTGTTGCTGGCGGAAGGCGTCAATCTCGGTTTGCGCAAGATGGCGGCGGCGACCAACACGCACAGCTTCTGGGAATTGCTGCGGATCGCGCGCTGGCATGTCGAAGGCAGCGCCTATGATCGGGCGCTCGCCATGATCGTGGAGGCCCACGCCGCCCTGCCCATGGCCGCCTTCTGGGGACAAGGGCAATCGGCATCCAGCGACGGGCAGTTCTTCCTTGCTACCGAGCAGGGCGAGGCGATGAATCTGATCAACGCGAAATATGGCAACGTCCCGGGCCTCAAGGGATACAGCCATGTGTCCGATCAATATGCGCCGTTCGCAACCCAGGTGATCCCGGCAACGGTCAGCGAGGCTCCCTATATCCTGGACGGGCTGCTCATGAATGACGCGGGCCGCCGCGTTCGCCAGCATTTTGCCGACACGGGCGGCTTCACCGATCATGTGTTCGCCGCCTGCGCCTTGCTCGGCTACAGGTTCGCCCCCCGTATCCGCGATCTCCCTCAGAAAAGACTCTATGCCTTCACGCCCAACGCGACGCCGGCCAATGTGCGAGCGCTGGTCGGAGGTAAGATCAATGAACCGCTCATCGAGCGCAACTGGCCCGACATCCTGCGCATCATGGCGACGATCGCAGCGGGGATCGTCGCCCCCAGCCAGATTCTTCGCAAGCTCGCCTCTTACCCGCGCCAGAATGAGCTGGCCCTCGCATTGCGAGAGGTGGGCCGCATCGAGCGAACCCTGTTCATGATCGACTGGATTCTTGATGCCGGCCTCCAGCGCCAGGCTCAGATCGGCCTCAACAAGGGTGAGGCCCACCACGCCCTAAAGCGCGCCATCAGCTTCCACCGCCGAGGTGAAATCCGGGATCGATCCGGCGAAGGCCAGCACTATCGCATCGCCGGAATGAACCTGCTCGCCGCCATCATCATATTCTGGAACACCATGAAGCTCGGCGAGGTCGTCAATACCCGGGCCGCCAGCGGTACCCATATCGCGCCTGATCTACTCGCCCACGTCTCGCCGTTGGGATGGGAACACATCAATCTAACCGGGGAATATCGCTGGCCCAAATCCTTAGACCCAATGACCGTCATTCGCCTCGCGCTTCGAGGCAGGTGGGGCGTAAGCTCAGCTTGTCAGGAAGGAGAAGGACAATGTCGATCAGCAAGTTTGTCGGTCTCGATGTCCATAAAGAGACGATTGCAGTTGCGCTCGCCGATGACGGTCGGACTGGAGAAATCCGGTTCTACGGGACCATACCCAACACGCAGGATTCGATCCGGCGTCTGGTGGCCCGACTGAGCAGCCCGGATGTCGCGCTGCATTTCTGTTATGAAGCAGGCGGCTGTGGCTACGGAATTCATCGTCAGTTAGTCGATCTGGGGGCGGAATGTAGCGTGATTGCGCCATCGGTCATGCCGCGCAAACCTGCGGACCGGATAAAGACCGACCGACGTGACGCGATGACGCTCGCCCGATTGCTACGGTCTGGTGAATTGACGGCGATCTGGGTCCCGGACGAGGCACACGAGGCTATCCGTGATCTGATTCGTGGGCGACGCCAGGCGAAACACGATTTGGTTGCTGGCCGGCAGATGTTGTTGAGCTTCCTTCTGCGCCATGGGCGCAAGTTCGCCGGTCGATCCAATTGGACCAAGGCGCACTGGCGCTGGCTCGGTGAGCAGGCGTTTGATGCACCTCACCAGCAATTCGTATTCGGCGAGAGCATCCGCCGGATCGAGGAAGCACAGCAGCGCTGCGACCGACTGGATGCAATGCTGGTGGAGGCATTGCCCTATTGGTCGCTGGCGCCGTTGGTTCAGGCTCTGCAGGCCTTGCGGGGTGTCGGCTTGATTGTCGCCGCCACCTTAGTTGCAGAAATAGGCGACCTTGGTCGGTTCGATACCCCAAAACAGCTCATGGGTTGGCTGGGGCTGGTCCCGTCTGAAGCGTCGAGTGGTGCCCGGACGCGCCGAGGCGCAATAACGAAGACCGGCAACCGCGAAGCGCGAGCAATGTTGGTGGAGGCGGCCTGGTCCTATCGACTGCCAGCGCGGGAAGAACGCCGCTATCGAGCCCGGGTCGAGGGACTGCCGGATGAAGTCAAAGCCATCGCCTGGAAAGCACAAGTCCGACTGTGCCAGCGCTACCGGATGTTGGCTGCGTCCGGGAAGCCCTTGCCGAAGGTCATCACGGCGATCGCTCGCGAATTGGTGGGATTTGTCTGGGACATCGGGCGACGTATGCAGCCCGCATGACGACGGCATCTCAAGTTATTGGACCTGATGGGCGTGCCGCGAAGACCAGGCAAGATGGGTAACCCTCGGCGTACGTTGGGGCAGGTTTCGACCGATGCCCGTGCTTAGAGAGAGGAAGGCCCACGACGGAAATGGGAAATGCGGTAGTCAATCCGCGGATGAGAGCATGATCAATCGTCGTCGATCGGCTCGCGGCACACCCATCAGGTGCATCATCAGTTTCAATTACACCGGACCTCAGTTTTGGTGTAGGTTCTGTGCGGCTCCGCTTCCAAAATGACGGTCATGAGAGCGTAGGATTCCGCCCCCTCCCGCAAACGCCCCCTACGATTGAGAAGCGCGGCGGAATCTCTTAGATTGATCGCTGGAGGCTTTGTTCGCGGAGACGCGCACATTGCCTTCTTTTCGTTTTAGGAAGCGCTGCCCTAAGCGACAGAAGCCAGAGCTTTGACAATGCGGCATTCCGCGATGGAGCCGACCATGTATCTTGATCCTATCGGTGCAGACACGCGATGATGGCGGTCACGACGGCGGTGGTTTCCGCGACGTCGCGCACCCTCACTGTGTCGAGGCCGATTTCAGCAGCGGGATAGTCATTCCCACCGGGGAATATCGCATCCCCAATGAACAGCATCCCGTCGAGCGGGACACCGCTCTCGGCACTCAGGCGCTTCAGGCCATAGCCCTTGTCGATCCCTGCTCTGGTCACGTCGATCGATGTCGTGCCACCGAGATTGATCGAGAGCTCCGGCAGCTTCGCGCGCAACGTGGCCTGCAACGCGGTCCTCTTCTTTCGGTCAGGATCCCACGCTTCCTTTTCCTTCAGCGGCGCTGCCTGCCCCAGGCCCGAAAAGGTGATCTGGCTGCCCCGGTCCTCGATCCGTTCGCCCCAGATACGTTCGTCGGCGAGACCGGCATCGGTCAGCGCCTGATCGAAGGCCGTGCGGATCTTCGCCTTCTCCGCGTCGTCGAACAGTTCGGCATAGACCGCGCGCCAAGCGCCATTGATGAACCGATAGAGTTTCGTGCCTGTGGTCGGCATCAACCAGAGACGGTCGAGCGCGACGCCGGCAGGAAGGCGCGAGGCGATCTGCTTTTCGAACTGCGGCCAGTCCCCGCCCGAGATCACCGCCACATCCGTGATGGCGAGCAATCGGGCGAGGATTGCGGCCATATCCTCCGATAACGGCCGCTTGCTCTCGGCAAGCGTGCCGTCGAGGTCGAAGGCGATCAGCCACTTCATGCCGCCTTCCCTGCCGGATCGCGGTAGGCGAGCAGCCTGAGCGCATTGATGACGACGAGCAGCGTCGATCCCTCATGAACCGCCACCGCTGGCCCAATGCCGAGGCCGAGGATGGTAGCAGGCACCAGGAAGGCGACGACACCCAGGCTGACGAAGACGTTCTGCCGGATGATTCCACGGGTATGGCGGCTAAGACCGACTGCGAATGGCAGGTGCGCCAGATCGTCGGCCATCAGCGCCACGTCGGCTGTCTCCAGCGCAACGTCCGACCCCGCCGCGCCCATCGCGATGCCGACCGTGGCGCTTGCCATCGCCGGCGCATCGTTCACGCCGTCGCCCACCATCGCGACCTTGTCTTCGCCGGCGAGCTTCTTGATCGCGGCAACCTTGTCTTCGGGCATGAGGTCGCCCCACGCTTCGTCGATCCCGACTTCGTCGGCGATCGCTTCGGCGACTTTCTGGTGATCGCCGGAGATCATTATCATCCGCGACACGCCCATCTCGTGCAGCCGACGCAACGCGGTCTTGGCAGCTTCGCGAGGCGTGTCCATCAGGCCGATCGCGCCCAGGTCGCGGTCCCCCTTGCGGACCACCATTGTCGTGCGGCCGTTCTCGCGCAGCTTCGCGATTGCGTCCTGCGCGCCCTGCCCCAGCGCCGGAATGCCCTCACTTCCGAACATCTCGGCCTTGCCGATCCACACCGTCTCGCCATCCACGCTCGCGGTGACGCCCCGACCGGTCAGGCTCTTGAGGTCGCCGGCAGTCGGCACGGCACGATCGTTCAGACGTTCGCGGCCGTCCTTGACGATCGCTTGGGCCAGGGGATGGTCGCTCAACGCTTCGACGGCGACAGCCAGCGCCAGCAACTCGCCTTCATCGGCGCCATCGACGGGCACGACATCAGTGATGCGCGGACGACCTTCGGTCAGCGTGCCCGTCTTGTCGAAAGCGATCGCTTTGAGCGACCCGAGGTTTTCGAGCGGTGCACCGCCCTTCACGAGCACGCCGCCCCGCGCTGCACGGGCAACGCCCGACAGGACCGCGCTCGGCGTTGCGATCGCGAGCGCGCACGGGCTTGCCGCCACCAGCACCGCCATCGCGCGATAGAAGCTGTCGCGGAACGGCTCGTCGACGACCACCCATGCGAACAGCAGGAGCACTGACAGGACCAGGACGGCGGGCACGAAGATCCGTTCGAACCGGTCGGTGAAGCGCTGCGTCGGCGACTTCTGCGTCTCCGCTTCGCTCACCATCTTCACGACCTTGGCAAGCGCGCTTTCATTGGAACGGCGTGTCACCTCGATCTCGATCGCGCCGCCGCCGTTGATCGTACCAGCAAAAACCCGGCTTTCCGCGTCGACTGCATCGGGCTTGGCGCGTGCCGCTGCGGCATCTGCGACCGGCACCTTGTCGACCGGGATGCTTTCACCCGTGACCGGGGCCTGGTTGATCGCGCTGGTGCCCTTGATGACGAAGCCGTCGGCAGGCAGGCGCTCGTTCGGGCGGACGATGGCAATGTCCCCGACGACCATCTGCTCGACCGGGATTTCGCTGGTCTGCCCGCCGCGTCGCACGGTCGCGGTTTCGGGCGCGAGCTTCGCCAGCGCCTCGATCGCCTTCTTGGCGCGGCCCATTGCATAATGCTCAAGCGCATGGCCGAGGCTGAACAGGAACAGCAGCAGCGCACCTTCGGCCCATGCGCCCAGCGCAGCGGCGCCGGCCGCAGCGACCAACATCAGCGTGTCGATCTCGAACTTCTTCATCCGGAGGTTGTCGATCGCCTCGCGCAGCGTGAAGAATCCGCCGAAGAAATAGGCTGCGATATAGCAGGCGGTCGGCAGCCATTCGGGCGCGCCAGCGACCAGCCTCTCGATCGCGTAGCCGATCCCCAGCAGCGCGCCACAGGCGAGCGCGAAGATCAGCTCGGTATTGGGGCCGAGAAATTCGGCGTGGCTATGGTCGTGGCCATCGCCGGGGCCGTGCTTCTCTTCGCCCGCGCCGTGGCCCCCGGGGCCGTGGTCGTGGCCGGCATGTTCATCGGCAGCGACCCGCTTGCCCACCCTCACCTTCAGCTTGCGAAGCGCAGCGCGCACCTCCTCTTCGGTGGTTTCGCGGCGATCATATTCGACCCGGACAGACCCGCTGGTGCTGGCGCTTGCCTGGACCACGCCGGGCAAGGCGCACAGCGCATCGCTGACCGTGCGCGCCCGACGTTCGTGGTTGATCCCCGTCACCTGCCAGATCGCATGGCCGTAGCGCTCGGTGATTTCGGCACCTGCGGCGCGCACCATTTCGCGCAACCGTGGCAGCGGCAGCTTGGCGGCATCGAAATGGATGCACAGCGCCGCTGGCGTGTTGCCGTCGAGACAGATCACATGCGCCCGCTCGACACCTTCGCGCTTTGACAGGGTTGATACGAGACGGTCCAGGCAGGCATCGGCCGCGTCAGGAAGGTCCGGCAACAACACTGGAATGTCGAGTTCGAGCTTGTCGTTCATGACGACCTCCTTTCGCTTTTCTTGGTTTCGGCGCGCGCGTCGCGCAGGATTTCGACACCGCCCTTGATGGCGATGATGGCGGTGGCGAAGCCGACCAGCAGGTCCGGCCAATTGGTACCCAACCACAGCACCAGCACGCCGGCGATCAGGATGCCGCCGTTGGAAATGAAGTCGTTGAAGCTGAAGGTGGTTGCGGCCCGGAGATTGACGTCCGGATCCTTGAGGCGCTGGAGCAGCCGCAGGCAGAGGTAATTCACGACGCCGGCGATCGCGGACATGACCATCATGGTAGGTCCGATGGGCTCGCTGCCCTGCACGTAGCGCCGTCCGACATCGATCAAGATGCCGCCCGCGAAGATCAGCAGCATGACGCCCGAAGCGACCGCGGCGCGTGTCTTCCATGTCTGGCCCCGGGTGAGCGCCACAAGGCTCAGCGCATACACAGCCGTATCGGACAGGTTGTCGACGCCGTTGGCGATCAGCGCGCTCGAGTCCGCGAAGAAGCCGGAAACGAAGAAGCCCGCAGCGATCGCCGCGTTCAGCAGCAGGACGATCCACAGTGTGCGGCGCTCCTGCCCGCCATTGTTGTCGTTGCCCGGGATCATCCCATCATCTCCTCAAGTGTCAGCAGGGCCAGGAAGCCGACGAAAAACATCGAGCTGATGAGCGGGGTGTCGGGTTTCTCGTGCGCCTCGACCAGCAACTCCTCCGTGACGAGGTAGAGCAGCGCCATCAGCCCGAAGCTGAGGAAGCCGGCGATCATCACCGGCGACAGCGCGGCGACCGGCACGGCAGCGAGCGCGCCGATCGGCAGCAGCAGGGCCAATGCCGAGACGATCACGATGATGCGCAAGCGCGAGCGATAGGTTTCCGCCAGCTCGTCGGTCAGCGTCAGTCCCAGAAATAACACTTCCAGAGTGAGCGCGATCGTCAGCAGGAGACCTGCCTTCTCGCCCGCCACGAAAGCGAGGCCGAGCACCAGGCCGTCGACCAGAATGTCGATGCCGATCGCGGCGAGTAGCGCCATCGGCCCCTTGAAGCGGGCCTCAAGAGCCTTGAGCCCCAGCATGGTCGCGACGCCCGCCGCCCCGCCGATCAACGTCGCGCTGGGCGATGCCTCATGCTTGACCTGCGGCAGGATTTCGGTCGCTGCCGCCGCGAACACGACGCCGGCAGCGAGATGCTGTAGGCCCGCCACGAGGCCAGGTTTCAACTTGGTGCGGCTCGCGACAATCGCGCCGAGCACGACCGCCAGCACAGGCGCAAGCGTATAGAGCAGTGCCTGCATTTCCTAGGACTCCTCCGGGGTTCGGTGGCAGACGCGGATCTTCCCGCGTCGCGTGAACGCGATCGATCCGCCCGCCACGACAGCCCGCGAATGGTCGCCGCGAAACTCGTCACCGGTTCGCTGCGCGCGCAGGATCTCGGTCCTGCCCTTCGGCAGCCAGGTGAAGGCCATTTTCAAGCCGTCATCGATGAAGTCGACATCGGCGCGTGTGCCGTCGTCGCAGTACATGATGCGCTGCGCGATTAGTTTCGACGTCAGATGCTTTTCATGCGCCGGCTCGGTAGGCTGGGTCGGCGCTGGATTACACGCCCCTATAACCGCCCCGGAGACGAGAACGACGCCGAGGCGCGCGATCGCCAGACCGGCCCGATTCAGGCCGCACAAGGTTGTCACATTTGAAATCGACGTGTCAGACATCGGTCTCTTCCGACGAAGCGCCCTGTGGCGTTCGAAGGCAGGGCAGTTCATCGCGTGCCTTCCCGCTCGCAGATCCGGGTACGGCCATCGCCTTCCACGATGGTGAGCTGCGACCCCTTGAAGGTCGCGGTGGCTGTTTCGCCGACATATTGCAGGCCCTGCGCTGGCGCGGTCAGCATCATCGGCGGCCCCCCGTTGGAGCGCCGCAAATCGATCTGCAGGCCGTTGTCCTTGTAATCGACGAACAGCGGTTCCCCGTCGGAACAGCGATATCTATGCCGCCCCATTTCCTCGGTCGCCACGGCGCTGTCGGACGAATGGATCTGCTGCTCCGTTGGCGGGGCTGGCGGCTTTCTTTCCGAGCACGCCGCGAGCCCGACAACGAGGATGACGGCGGGCAGCACCCGCTTACAGTGCATCATCATCGCGCCTTCCTCCTGTAGCGGAAGGGGACGCGCTGACGATTGATAGCCCGGGCAGGCTGACCTACCCGCCAGCGGAGATAGGTTGCGAGGCGATCGTCAGATTCGACCATCAGGGATCGCAGGCGGCGCAACATCATCGCCGCGAACGGCAGGGAGAGCGCCCCGCGCAGCGTGCAGCTATGCGTTAGCCTGGTGCCGCCATCGTCCCCCGCCAGCTCGTACCGCTCTTCGAGCGTGAACAGATAGGGGATGCCGCAGGACCAAGCGAAGGCGTGCGGTTTATCGAATCGATCAATCCGTGCTGGCGTCCGAATTGGCCGGGTGATGCCCTGGATCGCAAAGGTGCATTCTGTGTCGCCGAGCCGGGACGGATCATCGAGAAATACGAGCGGACTCCACGCCCGGCGATGATCCGGATCGGTGAGTGCCGACCAGATGCGCAGTGGCCCGCCGTGAAGCATCGAGCTGGTTATGGTGCGAGGCATATCCCCATCTCCCAGAGATGGGCGGGGCGATCGCGGATCGCCCCGCCCATCCATCAGGCCAAGTTGTTCACGAAGGTCTGACCGTGGTCGTCCCCTTCATGCTCCTCATTGTAGTGCTCGGGTTTCTCGATCACTTTCTGCCCGAACCGGGCATAGAGTGTCGGCAGCACGAACAGCGTAAGAAGCGTCGCCGAGATCAGACCGCCGATGACGACCGTCGCCAAAGGCTTTTGAACCTCTGCGCCGGCGCCTTCGCCCAGCGCCATCGGCACGAAGCCGAGGCTGGCGACTAGCGCGGTCATGATGACGGGTCGCAGACGCTGCATCGCGCCAACATGCGCGGCTTCCTCGCGGCTCATCCCTGATCGGATCAGATCTTGGATCGAGCTGACCATGACGAGGCCGTTGAGGACCGCGATGCCCGAGAGGGCGATGAAGCCCACTGCCGCCGAGATCGAGAAGTCCATGCCCCGCAGGAACAGCAACAGGACGCCGCCCACCAGCGCGAAAGGCACGCCGGTGAACACGATCGCGGCGTCGCGGACCGATCCCAACGCCCCGTAGAGGAGCAGCAGGATCAAGATGAAGCAAGCCGGAATGACCAGCTTCAGCCGTTCGCTTGCCGATTGGAGGTTCTCGAACTGGCCGCCCCATTCGAGATAGGTGCCGGCAGGCAGCCGGAGTTGGCTGCCGATCGCCGCCTGCGCATCCGCCACGACGGATCCGACGTCGCGGCCACGCACGTTGGCTTGCACCACCACGCGCCGCTTGCCGTTCTCGCGGCTGATCTGGTTCGGACCATCGACCACCTTGATCTCGGCGACGCTGGACAGCGGTACATAGCCGCCGCCTGCCACCGGCACCTGCACCTGTTGGAGCAGGCCGATGTCGGCACGCTGCGCCTCCGACAGGCGGATCACCACGGGGAAGCGACGGTCGCCCTCGAAGATCTGGCCCGATGTTCGCCCGCCGATCGTCGCAGTCACGGTGTCCTGCACATCCTGAGCCGTAACGCCCAACCGCGCCATCGCGTCGCGGTTGACGCGAATGTCGAGCATGGGAAGACCGGTCGTCTGCTCCACCTTCACGTCCGCTGCGCCTTGCGTTCTGCGCAGCACCGCCGCGATTTGCTCGGCCGTCCGGTTCATCTGGTTGAAGTCGTCCCCGAACACCTTCACCGCGATGTCGCCGCGCACGCCGGCGATCAGCTCGTTGAAGCGCATCTGGATGGGCTGGGTGATCTCGTAGGCATTTCCCGGAATCTTCGCGAGATTACCCTCGATCCGGCTGACCAGCTCCTCCTTGGGAAGCTCAGGATCCGGCCAATCCTTGCGCGGCTTCAGGATGACGAACATGTCGGTCGCGTTCGGCGGCATCGGGTCGGCCGCCAGCTCGGCGGTGCCCGTCTTGGAATAGACGAATTGCACCTCCGGCTGCTTCGACATCATCCGCTCGATCGGCACCTGCATCGCCTGGCTCTGCTGGACCGACGTTGCCGGAATGCGGAGCGACTGGATCAGCAAATCGCCTTCGTCGAGCTGCGGCAGGAACACCGAGCCGAGCGTAGTGAAAGCAAGCGCCGCCACCACAAGGCTTCCCACACCCGCACCGATCGTCAGCGTCGGGCGCTTCATGGCCCGGTCGAGACCGGGTTCGTAGCGCTTCTTCAGCCACGTGATGATGCGGCCGTCCTTCTCCTCGACCTTCTTCGACAGCCAGATCGCAATCATCGCCGGCACGAAGGTGAGAGAGAGGATGAAGGCGAAGGCGAGCGCGATGATGACGGTCAGCGCCATCGGTCCGAACGTTTTACCCTCCACGCCGGTCAGCGTGAGCAGCGGTACGTAGACGAGGATGATGATTGCCTGCCCGTACACAGAGGGACGGATCATCTCACGCGCAGCGGCTGCCACGGTCGCGAGCCGTTCCTTGACGCTGAGCAATCGGCCTTCATGATGCTGTTGCTCGGCAAGCCGGCGCAGCGCGTTTTCGACAATGATGACGGCGCCGTCGACGATCAGACCGAAGTCCAAAGCCCCAAGGCTCATCAGATTGGCCGAGACCCCAGCGCGCAGCATACCAAAGCCTGTCAGCATCATGGTGATCGGGATGACCAACGCCGCGATCAGGGCCGCACGGAAGTTGCCGAGCAGCAGGAAGAGCACGACGATGACCAGCACCGCGCCTTCGGACAGGTTTTTCGCGACCGTCTTGATCGTCGAATTGACCAGCTCGGTGCGGTTCAGCACCGGCTGAATTACGACGTCAGGAGGCAGCGAAGCGTTGATCGTCTTCAGTTTCTCAGCGACCGCGGTCGACACGATGCGGCTGTTCTCGCCGATCCGCATGATCGCCGTGCCGACGACGACTTCGGTACCGTTCTCCGATGCCGAACCCATGCGGATCGCCTGACCCGTCTTCACAGTCGCAACTTGTTCGACCGTGATCGGCACGCCGTTACGTGTCGCGATCACGGTCCTGGCCAACTCGCTGGCATTGCGAACGAGCGCATCCGAGCGAACAGCCAGACCTTCGCCATTGCGATTGACGAAGCCACCGCCGACGCTGGTGTTATTGCGCTCCAGCGCATTTCCCAGGTCCGTCAGCGTGATGCCGAGCGAGGCCAGCTTCTGCACGTCGGGCACGACGAGGAACTGCTTGGCGTAACCGCCAATCGAGTCGACACCGGCGAGGCCCGGTGTGGTCTTCAGAAGCGGCGTCACGATCCAGTCCTGCGCGGTGCGCAGGTAGGTCGCCTTGTCCTCTTCGGTCGTCAGTCGCTCGCCCTCTGGCGTGATGTAGCTGCCATCGGGCTGTTGGCCCGGTTCACCGGGCTTGTGCTTGTCGTCCTCGCGATGATCGAGACGAACGGTGTACATGTACACCTCGCCCAGGCCTGTCGCGATCGGACCCATTTCAGGGTTCACGCCGTCGGGCAGATTCTCTTGCACGCCCCGCAGACGCTCGCCCACCTGCTGGCGGGCGAAATAGATGTCCGTCGCGTCCGAAAAGACCGCCGTGATCTGCGCGAAGCCGTTGCGGCTCAACGAGCGCGTATATTCCAGGCCGGGGGTGCCGGCGAGCGCGGTTTCGATTGGAAACGACACCTGCTTCTCGACCAGCTCGGGCGAGAGGGCAGGCGCGCGGACGTTGATCTGGACCTGATTGTTGGTGATGTCCGGCACCGCGTCGATCGGTAGCCGGTAGAGGGAAAAGGCGCCGATGGCGGCGACGATGACGGTGAGGAGCAGGACTAGCCAGCGCTTCTCGACCGCCCAGGTTACGATACGGGCGATCATGGCTTAATCCTCGTGGCTCGCTTCGCCCTTGCCGATCTCGGCCTTGAGCGTGAAACTTCCGGTGGTGGCGATCTGTTCGTTGCCGGTCAGGCCCGACCGGACGATCACCGTGTCGCCCGACGCATCGCCGAGCTGGACCGGGGTCGCCTTGAAGCCGGTGGGCGTGCGCACGAACACGACCGACTTGCCCTCGAAACTCTGGACCGCCGTCGTCGGCACGCGGACCGCCCCGCTCCCGCCGCTGCCCGTGAGCTGCACGGCTGCCGTCACAGGCTCGCCGACCCGCCATTCGCCACCGCGATTGTCGAGGGTGGCGAGCGCAGGCACGAGCCGCGTCTGCGGATCAAGCGCCGGCGACACGAAGGTCACGCGGGCGGTCGCCTGACGGCCTGCCGCCTTCACCAGCACCGTATTGCCGGGACGCACCCGGCCCGCATCCTCGGGCTTGAGATTAAGCGCGATCGACACCTGGCTCAGGTTGGCGATGCGATAGAGTTCGGCATCCGCCGCGACCGTTTGTCCCAGCGTCACGGGGCGCGCAATGATCTGGCCCGAGATCGGCGCGGCAATGCCGAGCCGGTTGAGCCCGCCGCCGCCGACACCCGCCGCCGAAACCATGCTCTGCGCCTGCGTCAGGGCGATCCGCGCCTCCGTCGCCGCTGTGCGGGCGGCGATCAGATCCTGTTCAGGGGAGACTCTCTGCGCGAACAGCCGCTGTTCGCGCGCGAGGTTCGAATTAGCGAGCTGAAGCCGCGCCCGCGCCGCCTCGACCTCGCCCTTGATCTGCGCCGCCTCGCGGCTTTCGATGACCGCAATGGTCTGGCCGCGTCCGACCGATTGGCCGAGGTTACGGGTGAGCGCGACCACGCGTCCCGCAATTGCGGCCGAGACGACCTGCGTTCCCTGTGGGTCGCCCTCGATGATCGCGGGCAGCTCGATCGTCCCGGCCCCGCCGATGATCGGCCGTCCGACCTGGACGCCCGCTGTGGCGATCTGGTCGGCACCCAATGTGACGACGCCTTCACCGGCATGACCGCCTTCAGCACCGCCCTTTTCCGTGCCCGCTGCCGTCTCATTGGCAGCTGCGCCTTCGGCAGTTGCCTCGTTTCCGCCATCCTTGCCGCCGCAGGCAGCCAAGAGCAGGGCGAGCGACGCCGCGCCCGCGAGATAAAAGCTCTTCATCACTGATTCCCCCCATTGGGCGCACGAGCGGTCAGTCGCTCCACTTGCGCGCGGGCATTCTGGTAATTGGCAAGCGCGTCGATCGCGGCGACCCGCGTTTCGGCGAGCGTGCGTTCAGCATCGAGCAATTCGAGCTGGCCGAACTTGCCCTCGCGATAGCCGATCCGCGCGATGCGGGCGGCCTCCTGTGCAGCCGCCAGCGCCGGCCCCGACGCCGCACGAGCCGTCGTTGCGGCATTGGCCGCCTGCGCCTGCGCGTCCGTGATCGCCTGTTCGATGTCGAGCGCGGTCACGCGGCGCTGCGCATCCGCCTGGGTCCGCTGCGCGGTCGCCTGCGCAATCGCGGCGCGACCATTGTTGAACACCGGGATCGGGATCGACACGCTGAACACCGCCGCCATGTCGTTGGTCGCTTCCAGGCGGCGGATCGACGGCCCGACGTTCAGGTCAGGCACGCGATTGGCGCGCGCGAGCCGCACGCCGGCTTCGGCAATGGAGAAATCCGCGTTGGCTGCCGCCAGCGCGAGTGTGCCGGTCGTGTTGACCGGTGCCAACGGCCCATAGACGTTCACACCGGGAAGGCGATCGAGCAGCGTGTCATCGAGCAGGCCGTCGATCGGCCGTCCGATCCGACGCGCCAGATTGGCGCGGGCCGCCTCGGCCAAGCGAAGCTGCCGCTCCACATTGGCGTCGGCATTGATACGCGCGACATCCGCGCGCTGTTGCTCGAGTGGCGATGCCCGCCCTGCCTGCACGCGAACGCTCGCGGCCCGCAGCGCATCGCTGGCGATCCGGGCCTGATCGCGGGCTGTCATTACCCGGCGATCGGCCGCGACCGCTTCGACATAGAGCTGCGTTACCTGAAGCCGGACATCCGCCGCGATGATCGCGGCCTGGATCTCGGCCCGGGACAATTGCGCATTGGCGACCGCGACGCGGGCGCCGCGCTTGCCGCCTAGCTCGATCGGGATCGCAAAGCCGACCGTGGTTTCCGCGCTGCGGACCCCCCGATACGGCCCGGAGCCGATGACATTCTCGACTTGGCCTTGAACCACCGGATTGGGCCGCAAGCCGGCGACTGTGCGACCTGCACGGGCCGCGTCGATTCCAGCTGTCGCCGCTTCCGCAGCAGGGGCCGAACCGCCCGCTGCACTGACCGCTTGGTCAAGCGTGTAGACCGGCGCATCCTGCGCAACAGGCGCGGACGGTCCGACCTGCGCCTGCGCCATCGTGGCGCAAGACGCTGCGGCCAGCATGGCCGCGAGGATACGATTCATGAAAATAGGACTCCTGACGATGATCGACAGGGGCGCGCCAACGCACGCCCAAATCGGACGTCAGGCTTGGGGGGGCCTCAAATGGACCATGCCGGTGCGGCCGTCGAGCGACGCAGAGGCGGAGATTGTCGGCTTGGGCACTGTGAGGACGGGGGTATATTCCATCGTCGTGCGCGCAGGCGCGCCGACGTCGTGTCCGTGACAATAATTGTGATGATGCGGGACATTCTTGTCCGAGTCCGATGGCACCTGATCGATGTCACCGGCGGTATGGACCGTGAACTCAACGCCCGCGATGCTTCCCCCCGCCAGATCGGCGGCATGGGCCATGCCGGAGAAGCTGGTCAGGACCAGCATCAGGCATGTCAGGAAAGGCAAAAAGGCTCGCACTAGCTTGCCTCTATCACGGAAGGGTTTTCATGTCATTGCACTAATTCGAACCAAGGGTCACTGAGCCGGAACCCGAGCGGGATCGGTCGCGCCCGTTCCAGGCGAACCCGACCGCAATGGCGACCGCCATCAGGAGTTGCGCCAGCACCGATTGCCAAGTGGGAAACACGCCGAGCATCGACAGCCGTGGCACGTCCGCGAGCGGTGCGATGTTGATAAGGCCGGCTTCCTGGAGCGCGGCGACGCCTTTACCCGCCAGCACGACGGTCAGGACCGCCATGAGCCAGGAGCTATAGCGGAAGAACTGCGCGATCGGCAGCTTGCGACTGTAGCGAAGCATGGCCCAAGCGATCAGGCTGAGCAGTCCAATCGCCGACCCGGCCCCCGCGAGAAGCATCCCGTTGTCACCTTGCGCCGAAAGCGCGGCATAGAACAGGATCGTCTCGAAGACCTCGCGATAAACTACGACGAACGCCAGCCCGAACAGGAACCAGCCCGACCCGCCCGAGAGCGCCCGCGACATCTTCTCGCGAATATAGCGCTGCCACTGATCGGCCTGCGCCTTGCCGTGCATCCAAATCCCGACCGAGAGCAGCACGACCGCGGCGAACAGCGAGCCAAACCCTTCCGTCAGCTCCCGGCTCGCACCGCTGATCCCGATCGCATAGGTGGCGACCGCCCAGGTGATCCCGCCCGCGATGATCGCGCTGACCCAGCCGCCATGCACGTACCGCAGCGCCTCGCCGCGCTCGGCTTTACGCAGGAACGCGATCATGGCGACAACGATGAGCAGGGCTTCGAGCCCTTCACGCAGCAGGATCGTGAACGCGCCCAGGAACGTGGACGCTTCGGTGGCGGCATCAGGCGCGAGCGCCGCTTCCGCATCGTCGAAAAGGCCGCCCAGTACTGCGACCTTCTCCGCGAGATCATCGGGCGACGCGCCCCGGTCGATCGAGGCGCGGAACTCCCCCATCGCGCCCTCGATTCGACCCATCAGCGTCGCGTCGCGCGCGGTGAGTGTTGGCTCGATCGGCTCGAACCCATCGAGATAGGCCGACAGCGCCAGCTCTTTCGCCATGCGCGCATCGCCGCGCCGCGCAGCCGCCACGCTTTCGGCGAGTTTGGCGCGGGCGACCGCGAGCGAGCCGGGAGCCTGTTGTATCACCTGTTCGGGATGACGACGCAGGAACGCGAGCACTGGGTCAGCCTTGGCGTCGCCGATCGCCGCGCCGAGCGCGGCCGGGGTGAGCGCGACCAGGGTTTTCAGGTCCGGAATGCGCCGGCGAAGGGTCGGGTCGGATTTCCAAAGCCGCTCGCCTTCGCGCGCCTGCGCATCCGTGAAGGCGAAGCTCCCGGCTCGGAATGCTAACGCCCAGCGCTGATCGTTGGGCAGATCGGCGAAGCTCTGCATCGCGGTCCCGTCGATGCCTTGCGTCACCACCTGATAGAGCGCGAACACGCTGCGCTGGCGCGCGCGCTCGGCATCGGTGAAAGCAATCGGGGGCGTAGCGAGCTTGGCGGCGTCAGGGCCACGGCCGTTGCCCGTCATCCCGTGGCAGGACGCGCAGGATTGTCGGAACAGGGCATCGCTGGAGACGAGGTTCGGAGCCTTATCGGGCGCGAGCGGCACCGGGTAGGCGCGCAACAGATCGGCCGCGAGCCCGTGCGCCAATGTTGCCACCTGTTCAGTCGGTCCCTTTTCCGCGATCACCGCCTGGAGGTTGGCAGCCCGCTGGATGAGGGCTTGACGCTCCGGCTTCGCCGGCAGGCCCTGAAGCCGTGTCGAGACCGACGCGGCGAACTCCGTCATCTCGGCATATTCCGACGTGCTCTTGATCCGACCGTTGGCGACCGCGCCGCCATAATCGACGGCCATATAGTCGAGCAGCCGCCATGCGGTTTGCACGTCGCCGGGTTCGGCGATTGCCGCAGCAGGGATCAGCAGCGCCGCGAGCGCGGAGAGCAGCCGCAACGAGAGCATTGCCCGGATCAACGCGAGCAGACGCACTACCGCTCTCCCAATTCGCGCCGAGCGCCAGTGACGATTTCATAAGCGGAGTGGAGGAACAGGAGGGCGATGAGGCCGGCGACGGCGAGGTCCGGCCAGGCGCTTCCTGTCCACGCCACCAGACCGGCCGCGGCGATCACCGCCACGTTGGCGAGCGCGTCGTTGCGGCTGAACAGCCAGATCGCGCGAACATTGGCGTCCCCTTCCCGGAAACGCGCAAGCACCAAGGCGGACACGACATTGATCGCGAGCGCGACAACGCCGATTGTGCCCATCAGTTCGGCATCGGGCGCGGTTGCGTTCAGGGCGCGCCAAATCGCGAAACCGATTACGCCCACGCCAAGCGCACCGAGAAACAACCCCTGCGTCAGCGCGACCTTTGCCCTCGCCCGTGCGGACCAGGCAAGCGCGAGAAGACCGATAAGGCTGATCGACCCGTCCCCGAGAAAATCGAGGGAATCCGCTTTCAGCGCTTGGCTATCGGCGATGAACCCGCCGAACAGCTCGGCGACTCCGAAGCCGAGGTTGAGCACCACGACGGTCAGCAGCGCACGGCGATAGGCCGGATCGGTTTGCGCGCGCGCGGGCTCCCCGTGGCACCCGCAGCTTTCGGTAGAAGCATTCATGCGGCCTTCCTTACCACCTCCAGTCGCTGTAGAAGCAAGCGAAATGTGCGACACGTTCGCATAAGCAAGGATGGCATGATGAAGCCGGTGATGATTGGGCAGCTCGCCAGCGAGACCTCGACGAAGGTGACGACGATCCGCTTTTATGAGTCGATCGGGTTGCTCCGATCCGCCCCTCGCACGGCGTCGGATCGCAGAACCTACGATGCCAGTGACATTGAGCGTTTGCACTTCATCCGCAACGGTCGCCGGCTTGGCTTCTCCGTCGACGAGATCCGTTCGTTGATGGGGCTGGCGCAGAACCCGGACCAGGATTGTGGTGCCGCCTCAGCTATCGCTGCTCAGCACCTCAAGGATGTGGAGGAGAGACTGGCGCAACTCGCGGTGTTGCGGGATGAGTTGGCAATGCTCAGCCAGAGCTGCACCAAGGCGCGCATGGCCGATTGTCGGATCATGAAGGCGATCGGCAAAGGCCACCCTCAAGCCGATCAATAATAATCGGCCAGCCTGAGCTCGCGCACATCACCCGAGGCCATCGTCAGCTTTACGAGGGTGCCAGCAGGCCGGGAGCGCACTTGCCAGAGCTCCCCACGCGTATAGTTCGCATCGATCGAATGGCCGTTCACCGCCACGATCCGGTCGCCGACCGCCCAGCCAGCCTTTTCCGCGGGACTGTTCGCCGCCACATGAACAACGGTGAGCGCCGTTGGTGAGGCTGCGAGGCCAAGGCCGCTACGGTCCTTCAGCATCGGCAGGCGACGACGAGGACCGAGTGGCCGGAGCCACACGAATCCGGCGGTCACGTCGAACACCACGTCGAATTGAGCGATCAGCGGTAGGCCGACATTGCCAACCGTGCTGGTGGAGAGCCAAGCTCTCATCCCGAGTGTGGGGACGTTCGAGACGCCAAGCCCTTCGATGTTGATGTTCTGGATCGTGAAAGCATCGTTGATACGCACACCATCGACGCCGCCGATCGCCGCGGTCGAGACGAGCTTCCCGTTCAACAGCCCTTGATCGCGGGCATAGGCCGACGAGAGCATCAGCGCGGCCGAGCTGCCAAGATCGATCATCAAGGGCACGGGAGGCAAACCCGAGACGGAAGCTCGAATGAACAGCTCCTGCTTGGCACCGCGCCCGAGCGCGACAGCGCGCCAGTCGGGACCGGCGAGAAACGTGCCTGACTTGACGACCGCCATACGCCTTTTCGCGAAATCGAGCGCGATGCAGCTACCCGTGAACATATCGGCACCGAGGAGGATATCGATCGGTCGTCCGAAGGCCGCCGACACTGAACTCAGATCACCAACGACGGCAAAGGGTAAGCGACGGGTTTCGCGGGCGAGCTGTACGTCGATGTCGCGGACCAGCAGGCGTCACCTCAAGCTTTGTACGCTGAACAACGATTTTCCGGACATAATGTGAACATTGGTGTCAGGCAGCGGCGCGAAGGTACTGGTAGAGGGTTTCGCGGCTGATGCCCATGTCGCGCGCTATGGTCGCCTTGCGTTCACCGGCGGCAACGCGGCGGTGCAGATCGGCAATCATCTCATCCGAGAGCGACCGTTTCCGCCCCCGATAGGCGCCGCGCTGCCGAGCGATCGCAATGCCTTCGCGTTGCCGTTCGCGGATCAGAGCGCGCTCGAACTCAGCAAACGCACCCATGACCGAGAGCATCAGATTGGCCATCGGGGAGTCCTCCCCCGAGAAGGACAGGCTTTCCTTCTCAAACTCGATCCGGATACCTCGCTTGGTGAGGCCCTGGACCAGCTTGCGCAGGTCATCCAGATTGCGGGCCAACCGATCCATGCTGTGGACGACGACGGTATCGCCTTCGCGGGCGAAAGTGAGCAGAGCCTCAAGCTGGGGGCGGTTGACGTCCTTGCCCGATGCCTTGTCGGTGAAGGTCCGATCGAGCGACTGACCTTCCAATTGGCGATCCACATTCTGATCGAACGTGCTGACCCGGACATAGCCGATCCGTTGCCCCTTCACTGCGCACTCTCTCCATCAAAATGTCAGGTTGAAATCTATGATACGTAACGAAATTCGTCAACAAATTCCGTTTATCACCCTAATCTGACAGAAACCGCAGTACCGCCCTGACGTCCAGTTAGGCTATACTCCAGATTGACGTTAAAGCTTTACCTTGACTGTCACGAGCGGCGCGCCCGCATCTCCGATATCCCCCAGAGCCGCCTCCACGAACTCCTCCTATGGAATTGGAAGGCGGCAGCGCCTGGATTGACCATGGACAACGCGCCGGATTTTGATCGTTCCATTCCAAGTCCTCCTTTAAAACAGAAGGATATGGGCGATGCTAAACGTCATCTTCGTAACCGGGATCGCCGCAAAACGGCGTCACCACTCTCAAGTACGCAAACACCCACGGGCCACGTTTTTTTTTAACGGGGTATCAAGCCTCCAATAAGCCATCGGCCGCGACCCTCCCGCCCGCACCATAGCACGACCCGTTTCTACTGCGCACAGGCGGACTCAGCCGGCGACGGTTTTTTAGAAAGTCGCTGAACTCCGGCACGCGATCTTTCGTCATGACGGTCGTCACCTTGGCGATTTTGGAGATATCCTCGCACGGATCGTCGTCGATCAGGACGATGGCGGCCAGTGAAGGGCGGATCGCAGCCTCTTCATTCGAGAAGTTTGAGAACCTGTTGTTGAGTCTGATTGGCCTGGGCCAGCATCGCCGTGGCCGCCTGATTGAGAATCTGGGCCTTGGCGAGCGCAGCCGTTTCGGTAGAGAAGTCCGCATCCTCAATCCGGGAGCGGGCATCGGCAAGGTTGGTGACGCCACTCGTGGTCAGGTTCACGGTGGCTTCCAGCCGGTTTTGAAAAGCTCCCAAATTGGTGCGGGCCGTCATCACCTGCGCAAGCGCTGCATCGATGACGTTCAACGCATCCAGCGCGCCCACCTTGACGCCGCCATAGCTCTTGTAGTGCGAATTGGTATATTCGACATAACCCAACGGATCCTCGTCCAGATGACCGTCCTGGTCGGCCATATGTATGTGGCTCGTGGCGACAACATTGCCGTTGCCGTCGTACAGCCGGCGCGGGTCTTCCATGTGAGGTTGGGATGGGTTGCTGCTATTATAGTCTCCGCTCAGGCTAGTGAGCGGGGTGTCTCCATCAGCCCGCCCGGTGGGACGATCCCAGACAGGCACCATGGTGCCAGTGGCATCTTCACATAATGTAAGCGGAGCGCTGCTGACGATGCTATAGCCGCTGACCGTGACAAGGTGTGCGACTTCAGCATAGCCCGTATCATCGCCATAATTGCTATGCGGCACGTCTTGATTGGCTCTAGGGTTCAACGTCAGGTCGATGTTCTGGAGGCCGACAAAGCGGGTCCGACCATTGCCCAGCGTCACGTCCGTGCCCAGCAGGGTGAAACCATCGGACGGGCTGTAGAACGTGGGAATGCCGATGTCGACCATGTCGCTGGCATTGGCGCCGGTCTGGATGCGGATCACGGCCTCTCCGGCCGAGCCTTTCCGATCTGCGGCGTGGGTGTGGGTGCTGACATAATAGGCGACATGGGCGCTGCCGCCGATCGTATCTTCCCAACCTGTGCTGAAGACAGGATCGCTGCCGACATCGAAATGATCGGCGCCGGGAGCCAGATTATAGGCATCCTCCGCGTCGTCATCGCCATCATGGCTGTTGTCATAGCCATGGGTGCCGCCATCGTCATTGCCGCCGACCATGAAGTCGGCGTCATTATTCCCGTCAAACGCCTTCACGCCCTTGCTAGTATCGCTGAACAGGGTGATGCCGTTGAACTGCGTGTTCTTGAGCACATCCTCGATCTGGGTGGTCAATTGCGTGATTTCCGCCTGAATGTTTTTGCGGTCGTCTGCATTGGCGGTGCCGTTCGCCGCCTGGATGGTCAGTTCGCGCATCCGCTGGAGCATGTCGCTGACTTCGCCGAGCGCGCCTTCCGCGACCTGAGCCAGAGAAATGCCGTCATTGGCGTTGCGGATGCCCTGCTTCATGCCAGCGATCTGCGCCGTCATCTTGCTGGATATCGCAAGGCCCGCAGCATCGTCTGCGGCGGAATTTATGCGACGACCGGAGGACAGCCTCTCCATCGCCTGGCTGAGATTCTCGCTCGCCCGGCGAGATGCATTCTGCGCCCGCAAAGCAGCGCTATTCGAATTGATTACCGCCATGCAATGCGTCCCCGTTCATCCCCCTCAGTTTACCTTCGAAAATATGCGTTGCTTTGCGACTGTCCAATCCGGGATAAACCCGGATTACCAGCACAATCTGCTTGTAATGTCCCAAGTCCGCAATCAAGCTCAGCATGATATCGGTCCTTCGTCAACGCCGGGATAAAATTGGGCCACAGCTCACCGTAGCGCAACAGTTGGACCATTAGAATGTTTGTCGGAACCGCAAAGAGGCGAGCTTATGGCACCACCGTCAGTGGCCGATAGGCAACGCCGATCCGATTTTCGGCTGTGCCGCGCCGGCGCAGGATCGCGGCGATATAGCGCTCGGCCGACTCACAGTCGTTGAAGGCACGGACCTGGGCTTGGCCGCGTGCGCCGATCCGGCCCCAGCGGGTTTCAACGACGATCATATCGAATAGGTCGAAGCTGGCGACGATGCTGTAGCGCCGCCAAATATTGCGGCCTTCGTCGAGCGCCTCCAGTTCGATCGGGTCAGGGAGAATCGCGCCTTTCATAGCTCAAAGCCTACAAAATCAGCCCTGCGAAGTCCGACGACTTATCTGAATCAGTGGCGCGTGATTAATTCACCCGCTGAATCAGTGAGGGCAAAGAGAGAAGGATGCAGCGATATAGGACAGCACCGCCTGTTCACATCGGTCACGCGCACCAGTCAAGAAATATGCTAGACCACATGTTCGCCTGAGGCTGGGCCAGCCCATCTCATAATATGACCGCAATTGGGCGAATATCCAAAAAACTGCGGGGCGCGCGCCTCGCTAAATTTTAATCCGCGTTGCCTCGATATGCCGGAACGCGCGTTCGCGGCAGGTCAGTAGGATCACCTGCATCCGCTCTGACGCCTCGACGATAAGGTCGGTCATAGCGTCCAGGCGCACGTCATCGGAATAGACCAGTGGGTCGTCGAGGATCAGCGAGACGGGGTGGCCTTCCTCTAACAACATGTCGGCGAAAGCGAGGCGCGTCAGCATCGCCAGCTGTTCCTGCGTGCCCTTCGATAGCTGCTCGCAGGCCTCGTCCACGCCGGCGCGGCGGATGCTGGACAAGCTTAGGTCATCGCCGAAGGCGGGCTCGGCCCCTGGCAGGATGCGGCCGACATGGCGCGCGGCTCGGTTAGCCACCGGGCCGGTGATTGAGCGTGCCGTTTCCGCCTGCGCTTCGGCCATGGTCGCGCGCAGCAGTTTCAGAATTTCTGCCTCCTCCTCGATGCGCACAAGCGCGGCCCGGGCGGCTTCGTTTTCCTCGCGCGCGGCGGCGGCATGTTCGGCGAGGCCCTTGCCGCCGTCGCTCTCCACTTTTGCCTCGAGGCCAGCGATCTGCGCCTTAAGCTCATTCTGGCGCTCCTCCGCTGTGCGGCGGCGCGCGGCGAAGGTTTCCAGGCGGCGGGTGAGGGCGGTTTGATCGAAGGCCTGGGCATTGATCTCGGCCTGCTGCAGCGCGACCGAAGCGGCAGCAGCGGTTTCGCGTGCCGCTGTCAGCGTGGCAGCAAGGTCAGCGAAGTCGGGATGGGCGGCGAGCAGGGTCAGTTCGTCACCTATGCGGGCGAGGTCGCTGGCTGCAGAGGCCTCGTCGATGGCGAGGGGAACCCGCGCCTTCTCGGCCTCGCGCGCGTCGTCCTCAGCCTGCCGGGCCTGGGCTTCGGCGCGCGTGAAAGCGGCGTCGGCGCGGTCCTGGTCGGCTTCCAGTTCTTTCAACGAACGGGCAGGCGGGAGGGCAGGGGCCTGAGCCTCCCCTACTTCGAGCGGATGCTCAGCGATGAATGCGCGCAAGGTCTGCGCACCAGCGGCAAGGTTAAGATCGCGATCAGCGGGTGCGGCGGCGAGTATCCGCGCGGCCAATGTTTCCAACGCGCGGGTCGCCTCGCGTGCTGCCTCGGCGCGGGCTTGTGCTTCGGCGAGAGTGGCAACCTGCCACTGCGCTAGCAGCGCGGAGTGGCGGGCTTGCGCGCCGTCGAGCGCGGCCTGTGCCCCGGCCAGCGCCTGCGAGGGGCGCAGCACCAGTTCGCCGCCGCCGGGCAATCCGATGCGGGTTTCGCGCGTCAACGTCCATTCGCCGGGTTCGAGCGGGGCGCCATCTCTCGTGACGCCCTGCGCACCGACCAGTTCTACACGGGTACCGTCAGCTTCGAGCAGGGTGAGGTGGCGCACCACCTCGCGCTCGGCGGCGGCGAGGTCTTCGAGAACTTGCGCTGGCACGGCCTGCTTCAACGCCGCATCGAGCGGCGCGCGTTTCGCCTCCAGCTCGGTGACTTGCGCAAGGCGTTCATGTGCGGCCGCGATCTGCGCGCGCCGGCGCATCGCTGATTCCAGCGCGCGGGCCTCGGTGACTGCCGTGCGGGCGGCGTCACGCGACGCGAGCGTAGTGGCAAGGGCACTGCGTGTGGTCTCAGCGTGGGTGCGCGCAGTTTTAAGCCCCTCGGTCAGTTCGGCAAGCTGCTCACGCGTCGTAGCCTGCCGGGCCTGCGCTGAAGCCTGCCGTTCCAGCGCGGCGCCGTGGCGGGTGGACAAGTCCTCCAGCCCGTCGAGCCGCGATGTCGCCGCCGCATTTTCCGCCTTGCGAGTGGCGAGTTGCTGCGCCGCGCCGCGCGCGGTTTCAAGGCGGGCGAGGACGTCGGTACGCTCGGTGGCATCGGGATCGTTCTCTAGTTCGCGGCGCAGGGTCGCTAGCTGGCGGCGCGCAGCGTCGAGGTCGGCGAAGGCGGCTTCGAGCAATTCCTCACGCCGCTCGGCTTCGGCCACCGTTTCCGCTGCAGCGATCGCGCGCTTCTGCGCGGCGGCAAGGCGCTGGGTGGGCGTGCCCGCCCTGCCGGTGAAATAGGCCGAATATTGAGTATCGATGCGCGCACGTATGCGCTCGAAGGCTGCGCCGCCGACCAGCGCGCCCGCCTCGCCCTCCAGCGTCGCGCCGATAAGGTCGCGCAAATTCGAGCTGGGGGCCTCGACTAAAAGCCCGTCGGTCTGCGCCACCCACAACATTCCGAGCGCGCCGTGCAAAGTCTTGTCGAAACCTGCGCCCTGCTGCCCCGCCTCGAAGCCGAGCAGGGCCTGTAGCGCTTGCTCGGCGGCTTCGCCCTGCTGGCGACCAGTGGGCCCGGACAGTTCGACCGAGGCCGACTTGATAAACCGCTTGGTAAGCGACCAGGGGGCACCGGCAACGTCGAAATCCAGCGCGACCTGTGGTCCCACATTGTCGCCGAGTGGCTGGAATGAGCGGATCAGTTTTGTCGTCGAGCTGTGTTTGAGGAACAGCGCCGCGCGGACCGCTTCGAGTAGGGTGGACTTGCCTGTCTCGTTCGGCTCGATGACGATGTTGAGGCCCTGCGTTAGCCCGGCGATTTCGTGGGGCGCGCGGAACTTGCGGAAGTTTTCCAGCGCGATGCGGCGGATCAGCAGGCTCATGCGGCGTCTCCTTGTTCCTTCAGCGCCTCGACGAAGAGGCGTTCCAGCGCACGGCGCGCGCGCGATGCGTCCGGGCCGTCGGCTTCGATTTTAGCGCGAAGCAGCGCCCCGGCGCGGCCGATCATGCCTTCGCTGGAGAGCGCGGCGAGGTCTTCCTCGGTGGGCCGGGCCACCATGTCGGCGTCGCGGACGTCGAGATGGCGCAGGCGGTGGGTTAGATCGTCCTCGATACGAGAGAGCATCGCCACGCGGGCGGTCAGCGGGACGATGCCTGAAAGCGTCAGGCGTAGCAGCGTGGCGGCAGGCTCGCAGGCGGCGAGCAAGTCTTCTGCCAGGGCCGCGAAGCCGGTCGCATCGGCCACCGTCCAGTCGCGCGACAGCCAGCGGAAGCGCCCGGTAGGAAGAGGAGTGACCGTGACTTTTCCGGGGCCCAGATCGACCAGTAGCGCATGCCCGGGATCGTCGCGGCCGGGCTGGAAGCGGTCGGTCTCGGGCGTGCCGGAATACCAGGTACGCGGATCGACCTGCAGCGTGCCGTGCCAGTCGCCCAGCGCAAGATAATCGAGATTGGAGAGCCGAGCACGGTCGGGCGCGATCAGGTTTTTCGTATCGCCCTGCGAGCCGAAGCCTCTGATCGAACCATGCGCCAGCCCGATGCGCAGCCGCGCTCCGGGAGTGTCCATGCGGGCGAACGCCTCGGTCGGATCGTCGAGTGTGTGGCGGTGGAGCAGCGGAGCGGGCAGCAGCCACACGCCGTCCTCCACCTCGTGCGCGGTGGGTTCGGTGAGGACGGTAACATTTGCGGCGGCGCGTTTTCTCACGCGGTCCCACAGGCCGCCGTTTCGCGCGAAATCGTGATTGCCGGGCAGCAGCCACCAGCGGCAGGCGTGGCGCTCCATACGAGTCACGGCTTGAACCACGGTGCGTTCGTCCGGCCCTTCGGTGTCGAACACGTCCCCGGCGACGAGGACATGGCCCGCGCTGTGCTGTGCTGCCGCCTTGCCCAGCGTGTCGATGGCATCGAACCGCGCCTCGGTCAGCGCGGCTCGCGTCTCCGCATCGAAGCGGCCGAAGGGCTTGCCTAGCTGCCAGTCGGCGGTGTGGATGAAGCGCATGAGGTCCAGTGTCGGTTAAGATAAGAAATTGTCGTTTAGCGGGGGCTGTGTGGCAGTGCTACGACAGAAGCGGTCGTGTAGTAGCAGATCGATGATGCTGCCGTTCTTTTCGGCGAAACGCGCTATTTGTGTCTCTAGCCCCTTCGCCATCGCTGCGCGCGCTGCAGGCGTCTGCTGACGCATCAATCCGGCGAGGCTTGCCGTCGGGCAGCCTTGCTCGGGGTGGTCGCGATGCAGCGGGGAGAGATAGGCGTCGGTCCAGGCTTCGAGGTTGGCCATGCCTGTGCCTTCATCGTACATCACATGATCTTGCGTGGTTCAGCATTGGAGGTTTCACGATCTACGTGAAGCTAACCAAACGAACTTTTTTGATTTTAGGCCGAAGAAGTTCTGGATGCGCGGCAGGAAAGCGCAGCTGAATGGGGCAGATTGGCTGCAATTATTGAAATGAAAATCTCATCCTCACCCTGACGGCCGCAGCCGCCGCAGGACGGAGAGAAAGAACCCACCTCAAATGATCTATGTCAGTGAAGAAGACCGCAAGCGCACCGCGCTTGCGAAGGAGGCCGCTCGCGCATTCGCCGGGATGGTCGGTTGGACGCCTGTGCCTTGCACATCGATCATGCCGTCCGTGCTGACGGACTTCGAATATACCGACCGCGCCAACATCGTGATGGCGCACTGGCAAAAGAAGCTCTCGCTCACCGCCCTCATCAAGGCCGTTGTAGAATTTCGGCGCGATCTTCTCTTGGTCGAACCGAGCCACGTCTCAGGGAAGCAGGCGGGCAACTATATCACTCTCTTGCTGTGCCGCGATGGTGAGGTCCAGATCGTCACGGGCCTCTGGCCGTGGCTTCAGGAACCTGGTGCACCGATCCACCTGGTCACAAATCCGGAGAGCCGCGACGAGATGCGGGCATTCATGGTCGATCGCGGCGGCATTTGTCCGCTGCCAACTCTGCCCTGGTCAACCGCAGAAGCAGAACGGCTCGGTTTCTCGACCGCCCGACGCCACTGGGAGCTGACCGTGGAAGGGCGTTGCGCATGAGCGGGAACGACAATCTCCGATGGCTGGACAACCTGCCGGTTGGCTGGGCGCAGCTCTACCGCGACCTCCTGTCTGATCTCGCGGCGAACGGCATCACGGCCTGCGTGGACGAGGCGAAGGAAAAATTCGGTTCGCTCCGGATTTATCTCGAGCCCAGGGTTCCCGAAGCACGACCCTACATCGCCGCAGCCGAAGAGCGGTCCAAGGTTACCTGCCAACGATGCGGCGATCCGGGAGAAATGCTCATGCGTAATCGCATCGTTGCCACTCTCTGTCCGGTCCACGGCGACGGCTTTTCCAAGCCAGCCAGGCCGCCGGTGGTCACGGTTTACATAAAGACGGTGGACATCTCGGACGAGTAGGCGCCGCCGCCGCGGCGAAGGCCAAGTTTGAAGTGGCTCAGGCAGCTGAGCAAAATGGAATGAAAAAAGGGGCAAGGCGCGGCACCGCTCGGCTGCCGCGCGCCCTCAACGCGAAAGTCTCTCAATATGCAGGATAATGTTACACCGTGTTCCTTCGGGAGCGCGAACGGCTTGCCGTGGATCAAAGCTGCAACCCATCGCGCCATCATGATGCTGGCGGCAGATATTGGCGGGCCGATCGACTTCAGCCCGGAGCGGCGCTTCCCGGGCGCGCGGCATGGCGTGCTACTGGAAGGCGCCAATCTCCTGATCGTCGGGACCCGGACCGGGCCGAACATCGGGCTAAATGACGTCAGCGCGGTCGCGAGGCCGTATGGTATGGACCTGCTGCTCGCGCGCTTCTCTGGTCCAGTCGTGAAATACGACATTTACCGCTGCAGGGACGACCAGTGGTTCACCGGCTATCAGCGCGCATGGTTTGAGGACCGCTACTGGTTCTGCCCGCCCGATGAAGTCGATCAGCCATTCATCCTGGCACACCGGCGCGGCCTGCAATTCTCCTCCCATGCGCCTTGCCCCGATGCCCGGCGCTTTGAAGCCGGTCTCTCGCTGGCGGCGCAGACCAGCACGCAGTGGCAGGAGGCGGCATGAGCAAAGCCAAATCGAAGCCTGCCACGGCCGATCAGCCAGAGATGCTGTCCTGCTTCACGCTGGATCCTGCCGATGACGGCAGCTTCAAATATATCCGCTATTTCTACAAGCAGGATGTCCATCGTGCCGGAATAGCCGACATGGTCCTGGCGAAGCTGACGCCTGCCGGGCACAAGGCATCGCGTCATGATTTGCTGCTGCCTGACGCAGCCAGCGGTGAATATATGGACCTCAGCTATCTGCTGCAGCGCTATGATGCGATGCTGCCCGCGGCTGAGCGGACCGGATACGCCCAATTCACCCTGGCACTGCCATCAGATCAGCCACCGAATGTGGGATGGGAGCAGGTGCGAGCGTGGGTTCGGAGCTATTTTGTGCGTCAGGAGCAGCTCGCCGCACTGATGGTTCTCCATCTGCCCTATCTGGCGGGGTCATCAAATGCCGCTCACATCCATATCCTGCTCCCGGCACGCCGGCTGTCGATGAATGGGTTTACCGGCCAGGCACGCGACGTCTGTTCGGATAGTGGCTGCCATGATGCATGGAACGCCTGGATCAGCTTTCAGAAGGAGGGCGGCTCATGCGTAAAGTGACGATGATCGATCCGCCCCATGGCTGGCGCTATGGCTTTCCCAAGCCCCTCACTCTTGGTGAGGGGCAGAGCCTGCAGGATTGGTTGATCGAAAATGGATACCCCCAGGCCGAGATCAACGTCTTCGGGATCGTCCATCTGCCTTGCCGGTACTGGACGCGGGAAATCGAGGAGCCGCCGCCCCATGAACTGAACGCGCATGACATAGGCGAGAGGAGGAAGCTCATCCTTGCCCGCCGTCTTATCGCCGCGCTTCGGGCCAATCTGGACCTCATCATTCAGGCGCAGGCGGAGAATGACCGGCAGCTGGCAAGCCATCGTGCGACCATTGGAAACAGGGCATGGCGCTTTCTACTGAGGCGATCCATCGATGAGATCATCGCCTATATGCTTCAGAAGTCCCCGACCGGGAGAACTCTACGTTCAACCAGTCCATTCTCCATGATCCTGCCGCCCGAGCCCGAAGCAGAACGGCGGAGGATGTGGCGGGCGGCCAAGGCGGAACTCATCTCAGAAATGATTGTGTTCCGGATTGAGTGCTTCCCCTGACCGCTAGCGGTCGAAAGGGCTCGCTTGTCAAAGACCGCCCTTGGAAAATTCGAGCCTGTTCGGTCTTCGGCATTCGATCGAGGAGGGCGGATACGAGCCCCTTTAACAGTCGAGGCTCTGCTTCATTCCGTCCGCCTCCTTTGCGTCGGACTCTATTCAAAATCGGTCACATTTCAGGTGAGCACGCCCCCCTCGGTCCTGATCTGTCTCAGGAGCGAGGAGAGGATTGGCACGATCTCGCCCGCGGACGCCAAAGATCGCTACCGGACAAATCGCCTTGCATATTTGCCCTCCCGGTAAACAATCAGCAGTGCAGCGCGAGATTGCTCAAGGCCGGAAGAATTTAACTCTCCTCATCGCAACTGCCGCAACATTCGGGCGGCTTCGATGAGAGGGATGACCTCAATGTCATGGCCGATCGGATATCTCTCATGGCCGGGATAGATGAGGATGCGCCGGGCTGGTTTCAGATCGTTGCATGCGAGATGAAAACCCTTTTCCACCTTGGGGGCGGAACTTCGCTTCACTTCAATGGCCCATAGACCTTGCCCAGGAATGGTGAGCAGAAGATCGATTTCGGCACCCGCAGCAGTTCGGTAGAAGTTGGCCTGCGTGCTATAGGGAGCCGAAGCAATCAAGGTTTCGATCGCAAAGCCTTCCCAGCTTGCTCCTGCCACAGGATGCCCCAGCACGTCGTCCAGGCTGGTCAGGCCCAGCAGCCCATGCACTAGCCCGCTATCGCGCACATAGATACGCGGCGATTTAACAAGACGCTTGCCCTCATTGCTGTGCCAAGGCTCCAGACGGCGCACCAACAACAGGTCGACCATCAGATCGAGATAGCTGGCCACCGTCTTGGAATCGACGCCAAGGCTGCGAGCGAAGTCGGATGCGTTCAACAGGGCGGACTGATGATGCGTCAGCATCGTCCAGAAGCGCCGGAGCGTTTCGGCCGGAATGCGAGGACCCAGCATCGGCACATCCCGCTCGAGATAGGTCCGAATGAAATCCTGCCGCCAGCGTCGGCTCGCTTCGTCATTGCGCGCAAGAAAACTGTCAGGAAAGCCGCCGCGAACCCACAAGCGCGGGATATCCTCCGACTCGACCTCAGAGCCATTGATGGGCCCCATTTCAAGATAGCTGATCCGTCCTGCCAAACTTTCGCCTGACTGCTTCAGCAGGTCGATGGACGCCGATCCCAGAAGCAGGAAGCGGCCTGCCTTGAGCCCCTTGCGGCGGCCTCGGTCTATAAGACCCCGCAGGATTTGGAAAAGCCCCGGCATTCTATGGACTTCATCAAGGATGATAAGTTCGGTTTCATGGGCTTCAAGATAGGCCTCGGGATCCATCAACCTTGCCTGATCGCGATCAGACTCCAGATCGAGATAAAGTGAAGGGCGCTTCGCGGCGAGATCCTGGGCAAGGGTGGTTTTTCCAACCTGCCTTGGCCCGAGCAAGGCTACAGCCGGTGTTTCAGCGAGGCGATCGATCAGGATCGGTGCTATTTGACGCTCAATCATCCTTGCATATTCGGATAATTACTCCAAATATGCAAGGATGAAACTGAAATGGTGGAACCACCAAGTTGCGCGAAGGGCCTCAACGCGTTGAGTGCCAGACGGGGAGGCTCCCGCATCAGGATCAAATATGTTCCAATATCCGACCGGCGAAGAGCCCACGCACTCCACACGGAAATCGGAAATCCCTGAATATGTAAGTCACTATAAACCTTACATAAACAATCTCACTTTAGCCGGATGCCCCACTGGGGGGTAATCTTGACTGACACAGCGCAACTGACAGGGCGTAAGCGGCCTCACGTTTCTGGTTTTCGGCATCGGCGCATCCGCGACTTTCAGGCTCTGCCTTATGGCTGGGGCGAACTGACCGGTGTGGACGTCTCACATCTCAAACAGGCCGTACGCGCCATCCTGGACGAAAATCCTTGCTTGCCCGAACTGGAAGCCTGCCTGCTGCTTTGGTCCTCGCTCACAACAGGGCGGAGCTATGAGGATTTGCTGCCTTTACGTCTGCATGTGACGCGTAGCCTACCCGACTGGGCTGCGGTTCCGCCTGCCTTGGTCAGGGATGGAGGGCAATGGGCATGGTGGCTGGATGCAAAAGACCGAGCTGTTCAGAAACCGGCAAAAAACGTATGGCCCGCCCCGTTTGCAAGTAGGATTTTACGGTGTTCTGATCAGTCTGCGTCAACGTATGCGGTCTCACGGGAGCATCCCGTGGCCAAGATGGACATCCGCACGTCTGGAGCCACAATAAGGGAACCGGCAACAGGTGCCATTTTTTTGCCCGGGCTTTCCAGACGCCGATCGACTGTCAGGCCATCTTCACGATCCTTCCTGCAAACATCGTTGGGCTACGCGCGCAGAAGCACGCAGCCGATCCGTTATGCCGCTGCTGGATAGCCGCGTTCGAAGCTCACTTCTTTGCGAAGGGCTGCCCAAGCGATCCGCGCCAGTTTATTAGCCAATGCGACGACGATTGCGTTGCGATGAACTCCTCGCTCGATCATTCCTGTCAACCAACGTCCCAGCGGGGTTTCGCTGCGCGCCAGTGACGGTAATGCTGCCCGGGCGCCATGGATGAGCAAAGTGCGCAAATAGGTGTTGCCACGCTTGGAGATGCCGAGCAGCCGGGGCTTGCCGCCGGTAGTATGTTGCCTGGGTACCAAGCCGAGCCAAGCACCCAAGTCTCGCGCTTTGGCAAAGCTGCTGGCATCGCCCACGGCTGCAATCAAAGCGGTTGCGTTCAACGTGCCGATGCCGGGGATGGACGTGAGCCGCCGGGCAGCTGCATCATTGCGAGCCAGTTCGACAAACTCGCCGTTCAGTGCCTCGACCTTGGTATCAAGTTCGTGCCATTCGGCGCGCAGTTCACCCACCAGTTGCTTCAAGCGTGGTGATAGGGCCGTATCTTCGGCGGCCAGCATGGCATCAATGCCCAACTCCAGCTTGCGCCGGCCGGCCGGAAAAATGGTCCCCCGCTCCAGGAGGATCGCCCGCAGTTGGTTGATAAGGTTTGTGCGCTCGGCTACCAGGCGGGACCTGACGCGGTGGAGGGTCTGGATGTCCAACTGCTCCTGAGTCTTGAGTTCGACGAAGCGCATAGTCGGGCGCGAGGCGGCCTCGGCAATCCCCTCCGCATCACGATCATCATTCTTCTGCGCTTTGACATACGGGCGTACGTACTCCGGCGACATCAATCTGATTTCGTGCCCCTGCGCGGCGAAAAGGCGACCAAGGTTGTGGGCACCACAGCACGCCTCCATTGCAATCACGCAAGCCGGAAGCTTGGTCACGTAATCGATAAGTGTCTGTCGGCGCATCGACTTACGCACGATGACAGCGCCTGCTGCATCAACGCCTACGACACTGCAGGCATTCTTGCCCAAATCAACGCCAAGGATAACAATAGACATCGGTCCGCTCCTTTCCTTTTCAAGCACCGGCATCATACCTGATGCCGGGGAAAAGGGGCGGGCCATCCCATAAGGGAATGCGTCCGGTATCCGGACGAATCTATCTTCCGGCAACCAACCTGACGGCGGATATCATCGAACGTTGCCTGACGAAGAGGAATGTCACTCCGCAGAAACTGAGCCGTAGTTTGTTTACGATTGGGGGCAGTGCCCCAGTGGACAAGAGCCATCCACTGGTCGTGCGCATGGGAGAGTTACTCGAACGCCGAGATCAATCAGCTGTACGCCCGTCCCGCAAGGCGGCTGCGACCGTGGAATCTATCACTCGGTGGCTGCCTGCCACCTTGAATGAAGCGGCAGGAGGAGACATGGCGCTGACGGCGGCGATTACCGGTGAAATTCCCAGCATTGCGCGTACATCTAGCGCTTACGGCGCCGCGTCGCAGGATAATCTGGCCCGGCATTATCGCGCCGCTATCGCTCAGGCTGACACTGTTACTCCGGTTGCCCTGCCACGAGAGCTGGCCGACACGCATATTGGCGGGCGGTTCACGCCTTCGGATGAAACAGTGCGCGCTCTGACGTCCGCGCTGGCACAGGACGGCCTCTGTGCATTGTAGGGACACGGATTCACGGTAGGCATCGACGTCAGGGGTAGCGAACTATTTGCGCAGGTTCTCGATGCCAAGTTCGCGCCATATCCAAGTGAAGTCGTAGGTGGCCATCGGGTCGTTCGCGTCGAGTTGGCTGCTGCTGCGGTTTTCGAGATGCTTGAGCCACCCGGCTACTCGGTGCCGGCCTGCGGCAGTTTGAACGGCTGCGCGCGGGGTGATGTCGCCGAGCATGCCGACGGGTTCATCGAGCGTCGCGCGGTACTGACGGTCGAGCATGGCATGGATGAGCGGGGTTGCAACCTCTGGCGCAATGGCGGGTGCCGGTTCGGATGATGTCAGCCCCTCGGCCCGCGCCGCCATGGCCTGTTCGACCGTCTCAATCGTGGTCAGCGGCGAGCCGACCAACCCGGCGAGCGCATCGTTGATAAGCGCGGTGCCGCGTTTCGCTCGCTCGGCCGAGGTGACGGCGAGCATCAGGGCGCGGCCTTTCAATTCGACATTGCCGAGCACCGGGGTGCCGTCCGCCATCGTCACACCCCACGCCATGCGCCCGGTGCTTTTCGCTTTTCCGTTCGGTTTCTCGCCCAGCCAGTTCCAAAAGTGCGTGGTTTCCCGCTGAAGCGCAGGGACAGTATCAAGCCGCTCGCCGACCAGCGCCTGGGTCACGCCGCGTGCGAAGGGAAAGCGCACGCGGTGGAACATCACCTCCTCGCCATCAATGTTGTGCAGCGTGGGGATGGGCGCCGGTCCCATGGTCTTGGGAACGACATCGAACAGCCATGCCGTGCTGATGAGGGCCGGAAGTGCAGCCAGATCGTCGGCGTCTAGGTTCAACGCGGTGCGCGGGCTGCGCTTGCCCTTCGAGCGCCGTAGATCGGCGACGAGCGCCTCGGCCGCCTCCATCGTGAACGACAGCACGCCGCCCGACAGGAGGTGCTTGCCTCCGACCTGCACGACGCGGGCACCGATCCTGTCCCATTGCTTCAGCGTCTGCGAGGCGCTGCGCTCGGATACTCGAAGCGGCTCGCCGCCCCGGATCAGGTCGCGCACGAGGAAGCCGCTGCCGGGCTCGACCTCGCTGACCTCGTGGAGGCTCATCACTGACGATCGAAGGGCACGCAGGTAGATTTTGGTCGGGCCGCTCTCATTCCAGCCCCGGCGCCGAATATAGTCATCGACGATGTTCCGGTCGGGTTGGATGGTGCGCGTCAGCAGATCCTCGAACGCGCATCCCCACAACACGCCGGCCCAATGATCGCCGACGATGTCCGCCAGCTCGTCCGCTTCGAAGTCGAACTCCTCCATCGCCAGCCCGAGATGATCGCCGAGCGCCTCGCCCAGATGCTCGCCCCAGGCCGGCGAGGTGGCGAACTTCATGACGCCGGACAGATCGTGACCACGCTTCATGCCTGTTCCCTCTGCTGCTGACTGAATTGCTGGCGGTGCGCGGCGACGATGCGCGAGACGGTGGGTTCACTGACACCGTAGAGCCGCGCCATCTCGGCACCGGACTTGCGGCCGGACGTGACGGACTCGGCGATTTCGCGGCGCTGCTTGTCGCCGAGCTTGGGCCGACGCCCGCCGATCCGTCCTTCTGCGCGAGCCTGGGCAAGGCCGGCGCTGGTACGCTCGCGGATCATGGCCCGCTCGAACTCGGCGAAGCTTCCCACCATCTGCATCATCATCCGCCCTGCCGCGGTGGTGGTGTCGATCGCCTCGGTCAGTGAGCGGAAGCCCGCGCCTGCCAGCTCGATCCGCTCCATGATGTGCAGCATATCCTTTAGGCTGCGCGACAGCCGGTCAAGCTTCCAGACGACGACGACGTCTCCGTCGCGCAACTGGCCGATCATCTCCAGAAGCTTGGGTCGGTCCCACCGCCCACCGCTGGCGGTCTCCTCGAACACCCGCTTGCAGCCGGCCGCATCGAGCGCGCGCCGCTGCGCGGCGTTCGACTGGTCGTCGCCCTTCGACACGCGGGCATAACCGATCAGATAGGGTTCGCGCGTCATCTGCGTCTCTTTCACAAACGGCCGTATCTGGAGGCGGAAACAGCATGCACCAATTTCCGCAGCCTTGGGTCTTTCACAATCCTCTTTCACTAAGCCAACAAAAGGCAAGAGGTTTTTGGAGGATGAAACATGCCCGCACGTATTCCGATGACCCAGCGGCAGCGCGCCGCGTTGCTTGCTTTGCCCGACAGCGAGGCGGCGGTGGTGCGACATCATGGCCTCGATGCCGAGGACCTTGCTGCGATCGGCTTCGCACGCACTCCGGCGACCCGCTTGAGCTATGCCCTGCAACTCTGCTGCCTGCGCTATCCGGGGCGACATCTGCGCACAGGCGAGCTGTTGCCTGCAATCATGCTCGACCACATCGCCGAACAGGTCGGAGTGGATGCAGGCGTCGTCGCCGACTTCGCGCGGCGAGCGCCGACCCGCTACGATCAGCTTGCCGCCATCAAGGCGCGCTTCGGATTCACCGATCTGAGCCGGCCAGCGCGCGGCATCATGATGACTTGGCTGGAAACCGAAGCCATGGCTATCGTGGACGGGCGCATTTTGCTTGATCGATTGCTGGACGAGCTGCGCACGCGACGCATCGTCATCCCTGGCATCAGCGTCGTTGAGCGGATGGCGGCCGAGGCGATGCTTCGGACGGAAACCGATCTGGTCGCCGCGGTCGATGCTAAACTCGATGCGGATATGCGTCAGCGTCTCGATATGCTGATCGATGAGAAGGTACATGACCGGCAGAGCCGCTTGTCCTGGCTGCGCGAACCAGAGCCCCGCGTCGCGTCAGCCTCGCTTGCCGAAATCCTCGAGAAGGTCGCGATAATCCATAGGACCGGTATTTCCAGCATTCCGGTCGATCCCCTGCACGAGCCCCGCCTGACGCAGTTCGCCCGCGAAGGCGTGCGATATACAGCCCAGGCTTTCCAACAGATGCGCGTCTCCCGCAGGCGGGTCATCCTGCTTGCAACGCTGCGCGAGATGGAGGCCACGCTTACCGACGCGGCGATCGCCATGTTCAGCGCCTTGATGGGACGCGCTCACCTTCGTGCTCGCAAACGCCTGGAGCAGAGGGTCGCGATTTCGGGACGCGAAGGCCGCGATCGGCTGATGCGGATCGCCACTGTGCTGGAAACAGTTAGCCAGGCAGCACGCGCCGGCGGAGATATCGGTGCGGCCCTCAGGGATATCGTGCCTCTCGACATGCTCGATGCTGATGCCGCAATCATCCGTCGTACCGCGGCACCTCACAGGGACGATGTGCTGAGCGAGATCGCAGCCGAATACCGGACCTTCAAGCGAACAGGGCCTCTATTCCTGCAAGCGCTCGATTTCCACGGTCGGGCCGGCACCGCGGCATTGCGCGACGCGATGGCGATCCTGTCGAATCTTGATGGCGACTGGCGCAAGCCCCTCCCTGCCGACGTTCCGCTCGGTCATGTCGAGCGGCGCTGGCACCGCCATGTCGTGGTCGCCGGCAAGATCGACCGGACGCACTGGGAGATGGCGACTTACGGCGCGCTCACCAATGCACTGGCCTCGGGTGATATCTGGGTGCCGAGGTCAAGGCTGCACAGGTCGCTGGACGTGCTGCTCGCGCCGTTATCCGGCGCAGCGCTGCAACCGCCGTTCTCGCTCGGTAATCCACACGCATGGCTCGATCAGCGCGCCGCGCAGCTCGACAGCGCCTTGCGCGACGTCGCCCACAATCTGGCCGGACGCGATGCTGCCCTGTTCGCTGGCGAGCGATTGCGATTTCCCAAGGAACTGAAGGACGATGATGCCAGGCACGACGAAGGACGGCGCCTGACGCTTGCCTGCTACGACATGCTGCCTGCCACGCGTATCACCGACGTGTTGTCGCAAGTCGAACGCTGGACCGGCTTCACCCGGCACTTCGGGCACGTCTCGACCGGGTTGCCGCCTGGCGATGAGCAGGCCTTCCTCGCCACTCTGATTGCCGAAGCGACCAATCTTGGGCTGTCGCGCATGGCCGAGGTATGCGGCGCAGGGTCACGCCGCGCGCTGCTGCGCATGCAGACATGGCACATGCGCGAGGAAACCTTTCGGGCGGCGCTCGCCTGTCTGACCGACGCCATCCACGCCGAGCCGATCGCCGCCTGGTTTGGGCAAGGACACCGGGCTTCCGCGGATGGCCAGGCCTTCTACCTGGGCGGGCCGGGCGAAGCCGGCGGAGCGGTCAACGCCCATTATGGTCGCGACCCAGTGGTCAAGATCTACACCACCATCACCGACCGCTACGCGCCGCTGCACCAGACGGTGATCGCCGGCACGGCAGGAGAAGCCATCCATGCGCTCGATGGGCTCCTCGGCCATGACAGCAACGCCGATCTGACCGCGCTGCACGTCGATGGAGGCGGCGTTTCCGACATCGTATTCGCGACGATGCATCTCCTCGGGCTCGATTTCGAGCCGCGCATTCCTCGCCTGTCCGACCGGCGCCTCTACGCTTTCGAACCCTCGAAGCGCTATGGCAGGCTTGCGCCACTGTTCGGTCACAGGCTCAACCGGGACCTGATCGTCAGCCACTGGCCCGATATTGAACGTGTCATTGGCGCGATCCGTCACCGCACCGTCACGCCATCGTTGATCCTGAAGAAGCTGTCCGCCTACCGCCAGCAGAACAGCCTCGCTGCGGCGCTGCGGGAGATCGGGCGGATCGAGCGCACGCTGTTCACGCTCCGCTGGTTCGAGGATCCGGCTCTGCGCCGTACCGTCACTGCCGAGTTGAACAAGGGCGAGGCCCGCAACAGCCTTGCCCGGGCGGTCGCCTTCCATCGGCTCGGCCGTTTTCGCGACCGTGGCCTGGAGAACCAGCAGACCCGAGCGGCCGCGCTCAACCTCGTCACCGCAGCGATTATCCTGTTCAACTGTCGCTATCTGGGGCGCGCCGTCGACGAAATGCGTCGTCGAGGAAGCCCCATCGATCCAGCTATGCTGTCCCGGCTCTCGCCGTTGGGTTGGGATCGCATCAATCTCACCGGCGATTATGTCTGGTCCGATCACCTCGATCTCGACGCCAACGGCCTCATGCCGCTGCTCATCAAACCGCTACCGTGAATCCGTGTCCTGATAATGCACAGGGGCCACCTTGGCCTGACAACTCGCCAGGCGAACCCTCCCAAGCGCTGGACGGCGCCGTGCGCTGCCCGCCCCTCCGGGGCCGTTTGCCCAGAGCACTTTCAGTCCAAGGAGAGGAATCATGAAGACCTTGATATTCAGCGCTACGGTGGCCGCATTCACGATGCTCGCCGCCGCCCCAGTTCCGGCATTGGCACAGGCAGATGTCGAGAAACCGGCTACCATCAAGTGTGAGTGGCAACCCCAGGCTCCTGGTCCGCGTGCACCGCTAAGTGCACGGGTCTGCAGGAAGGTCGCCGACCAACGCGAGCAGTGGACAGGCAAAGGTGGACCGGAATGCGATCCGGCCTATACCGGCAAAACCGGCCGTTATGTGTGGCGGCAGCGGCCGCAATATGGTCCGCGTGCGCCGTTGCAGGGACCGGTCCGCGTTTGGGTCGATGGGAGCGATGTCTGCTGATAGCGTGAAGTGACGGCGAGGCGCTAACTTCCCCTCGCCGTCGATCATGGATTGGCGAACATTGCCTGTTCCAAACTTGTCGGAGCTCTTCGGGAGGCTCTTTCATGGCTCCTCCCGAAGAGCTCAGCGACTGTCTATAGTATCCGGGTGGCCGTCACGTCGAACGCGACCTTGCCGCGACGGCAATGCCATCGAGCAGTGAAGGCTTGCCGTCGAACGCCATGTTCATCGCCGCCGACCGTCCGCGCCGGCTCGTGAAGCTGACGGGACGCGAATTGCAAAACTGAGAGTGCAGGCGTGTCGTTGAACATGTTCAAGATGCCAGGTGCGTCAGGATCGGACATTCCGGTCGGTTGTTGCCGTCACAGCTCTTCGCCAACCCCATCAGCGCTTCTCGCATCGCATTTAGCGCATCCGCCTTGCGGCCAAGGTCGGCCGCTCGGGCCTCTGCCAGCGCCTTGACCTCTGAACTGGCGCGTGCACGATCGGACCATAGATCAAGCAGCTTTTGGATTTCTTCGATCGGAAAGCCGAGATCGTGGGCATTGGCTATGAAGCGCAGGCGATGGACGTCGGCGTCGCTGTAATCGCGATAGCCACTATCCCGCCGCACAGCCGATGGGACCAGGCCGATCTTTTCGTAGTGGCGGATCATCCGCTGTGAGACCCCGCTCGCGCCCGACGCACCGCCTATGTTCATAGCGCCGCCCGATTAAGGCGCAGCGCGTTGGTGACCACGCTGACTGAGGACAATGCCATCGCTGCTGCAGCGATGATCGGCGAAAGCAGGATGCCGAAGATCGGATAGAGCAGCCCTGCCGCGATCGGGATCCCGGCGGCGTTGTAGATGAAGGCGAAGAACAGGTTCTGGCGGATGTTGGACATCGTCGCCTCGCTAAGCCGGCGCGCACGCACGATGCCGTTAAGGTCGCCCTTCAGCAGGGTCACGCCAGCGCTTTCGATCGCGACATCGGTGCCCGAACCCATCGCGATGCCGACATCGGCGGCGGCGAGCGCGGGCGCGTCGTTGACCCCGTCGCCAGCCATGGCGACGATGCGCCCTTCACTCTTCAATCGCGCGACCACCGCGCTTTTCCGATCCGGTAGCACTTCGGCTTCGACGTCGTCGATCCCGAGCTTTCGCCCGACCGCTTCGGCCGTGGTGCGATTGTCGCCGGTCAGCATCACGACCCGTATGCCCTCCTTGCGAAGCGCCGCGATGGCCTCGGCCGTCGTCGCCTTGATTGCATCGGCGATGGCCAGAATGCCGGCCGCCTGCTTGTCGATGCCGATGAAGATGGCGGTCGCGCCATCCTGGCGCAGTTCGTCCGCCTGGGGCTCGAGTGCGCTGACGTCGATCCCGTTTTCTGACAGGAAACGGGCGTTGCCCAGGGTGATGCGCTTGCCATCCACCGTGCCGATCGCGCCCTTGCCGGTCGGTGAATCAAAGTCCGCGACCTCGGGAAGCACGATTCCCCTGTCCTTGGCGGCGGCGATCACGGCGAGCGCCAGCGGATGTTCGGACGCCCGCTCCACGCCGGCGGCGAGCCGCAGCAGTTCGGTCTCTTCATAGCCTGTCGCCGGAATGATGCGGGTGACCGATGGTCGCCCCTCGGTCAGCGTACCTGTCTTGTCGACGACGAGCGTGTCGATCTTCTCCATCCGCTCCAGCGCTTCGGCATTCTTGATGAGCACGCCGAGCCCCGCGCCCCGGCCGATGCCGACCATGATCGACATTGGCGTCGCAAGCCCCAAGGCGCAGGGGCACGCGATGATAAGCACGGCGACGGCGGCGATCAGGCCATGGGCCAGACGGGGTTCTGGCCCCCAGATACCCCATACACCAAAGGCAATGAGCGCGATCAACAGGACGGCGGGCACGAACCATCCCGCGACCTGGTCGGCCAGGCGTTGGATAGGTGCTCGCGAACGCTGCGCGTCAGCGACCATCTGGACAATGCGCGCCAGCATCGTGTCGCGGCCCACCTTCTCGGCGCGCATGACGAGGGCACCGCTCTGATTGATCGTTCCGCCGATGACAGTGTCGCCGAGCGCCTTCGTGACGGGCATCGACTCACCCGTCACCATCGACTCGTCGAGCGAGGATCGGCCGTCTTCGACCTTGCCATCGACCGGTACTTTTTCGCCCGGCCTGACACGGAGGAGATCGCCGACGGCTACCTGGTCGAGCGATACCTCCTCGTCATTCCCGTCGGCGCCAATGCGGCGCGCGGTCTTGGGGGCGAGGTTGAGCAGCGCCTTGATGGCGCCTGAGGTCCGCTCGCGGGCGCGCAGTTCGAGCACCTGTCCCAGCAGCACCAGCACGGTGATGACGGCGGCGGCCTCGAAATAGATAGCGACTGTGCCGTCCATCATTCGAAACGCTGCGGGGAACACCCTCGGGGCGATGGTCGCGACCACGCTATAGGCCCAGGCCACGCCCGTCCCCATCGCGATCAGCGTGAACATGTTGAGGTTGCGCGTCCGGATGGACACCCATCCCCGTTCGAAAAATGGCCAGCCCGCCCAGAGTACGACCGGGGTTGCCAGTGCAAGCTGCAACCATCCGGACATGCGGGCCGGTACAAGATTGTGCAGTGCTGGGAACAGGTGGCTGCCCATTTCCAGGACAAAGACCGGGATGGTGAGCAGCACCGCGATCCAGAAACGCCGCGACATATCCAGGAGTTCGCCGCTTGGTCCGGTGTCTGCCGTCACAAGTTCCGGCTCGAGCGCCATGCCACAGATCGGGCATGGCCCGGGATGGTCTTGACGGACCTCCGGGTGCATGGGGCAGGTCCAGATCGCGCCTGGTTGAGCGACCATCGCCTCTTTGTCACCCGCGGACAAGTAGCGCACCGGCTCGGCGACAAACTTCGTGCGGCATCCGGCGCTGCAGAAATGATATTGCTCGCCATGATGCGAGGCATGATGAGGCGTTGCGGCCGGATCGACCATCATCCCGCAAACCGGATCCTTGGCCGTCTTCGCGTCCGTGCCGCCGCCGTGCTTGGCCGCGCAGCAGCTGTGCGCACCCGAATTGCTTGCAGGAACAGGGTCAGTCACAGGCTCGTCTCCTTATCGACGAAAAGCAATCTGGGGCCTGACATCGTGTCAGGGTCAAGCCCGACGAAAATATATTTTCGCGTGGCTGACTCTGCGCTGCCGCGTCAGCCGGACAACAGATTGTGGATGGCCGTCGCGGCCTTAGCCGCCTGACCTGCCGCAACGGCAATTTGATCCAGTCCTTCAACCATGTCGCCGGCCGCGAACAGGCCGCCGACTGTCGTTTGCTGGTGCGCATCGACGACGATGCCACCTCCCCGGCTCAGGCCAGCGCCAGCCATTCGCGCCAATTCCGAGCGAGGGGCGGTTCCGAGGGCAACATAAAGGGTGTCGAATTGGAGCAATTGGCCATCGGCCAAATGGGCGTGCAGGAATTCTCCATCGATCGACAAATCTCGAACCGGCGCGCGTTCGACGGCAATACCGCCTCGAGCCAGATCTGCCGTCTCGGCTACCGACAATTGCGAACTGTCTTGCGCGAGCAAGGTCACGGTGTCGCTATAGTGGCGAACGAACAAAGCCTCGGCCGCGCCATGGTCGGAGCAGCCCAGCACGGCCACTCGCTTGCCGCGGACCTCATAGCCGTCGCAGATCGGGCAATAACGTATCAATCCCTGGGCGACGCCTCGATCATGCGTTTCCTGCCTCATTCGGGGTCGATGATTTGTGACGCCTTGGGCAAGCAATATTGACCGGGCACTGAAAGTCTTGGCATCTGTATCGACGACGAAACCTGTCCTGACCCGGTCGATGCGATCGACGAGCCCAGGGACCAATTCGGCACCGTATTGGGCGGCATGTCGATGCATACGGACAAGCAGATTTTCGCCAGAGATACCGTCTGGAAAACCGAGGAGGTTATGTGTCGTCGGGATGCGGGTCGCGCGGCCATCGCCAGCATCGATGACCAGCGTAGAACGCAGAAACCGGGCTAGATAGGTGGCTGCTGTCAGCCCTGCGGGGCCGCCGCCGATGATGACGCAGTCGTACATGCGTGCCTTTCACTGAGCGCGGTCTTCACTGGTATTACGCGGAATGAGGCTTCTTCCCTCAAACGAGTGCGCGTTCTTCGAAAAAAAGGTCGGGTCGTGAGGGGTAAACCCCGTCGCTGCGTAAAATCAGATGAAGCCCATCGCCTAGCAGGATGGACAGCCGAGGTGCCCACGGGTCGCAGCGTGGCGCGGGGGCGAGCGGATGTGGGGAAGACGGATTGGAATAAACCGATCGCGCTCCATGTCGCTCGCCCCGCAACAACCACAGGCCGCAACGTCAGGGGGCGACGAAACCATCATCGTCGGGGGAGAGATGGAGACCTACAGCCCTTTTTCGGTTTCGATGGGCCAGGCGCTTTGGGTGATAATGGTTGTCGCTGGACCCCCGCTGATAATCATGCTGGTGGTCGGGCTCATTATCTCCATGATCCAGGCTGCGACTTCGATCAACGAACAGACTGTGAGCTTCGTCCCCAAGCTCCTGGCGTTCATTTTGTTCCTCGCGCTTTACGGGGCAACCGTTGGCGATCTCCTGATCGGCTACACCCGTGACCTGCTGACGCATATTCCGGACGATATCAGATGACGCGGGTCGCTTTTCGTCCTGGGCGGCCGCGCAAAAACTGTTCGTATACGGGGCGGAGTGTTAGCGTTGGAGAAGATCGACGCGAATGGGGGAACGGGGTTTGGCGGAATTTGAATTGCTGGCGCGGCAACTGATCCAACGATGGAGGGAAGATCCGAACGCGACGTATCAGAGCTGGTTTCTATGGGACGAGCGCATCAAGAATTTTCGTTCGATACGGCGTGGTCTCGCCCAGGTGGTCGCTGAAATCGAAGCCGGAAGGTTCGGCGTCGCCTATCGCGGATCTTCGCTGGAAACGGTCGTTCATTCAGTCGCAGAACAGAGGCAGATCTTCAAAGGCGCGGACCATGCGTTTCTCTGGAAGCCCAAATTGCGGATCCCCGACATCTATGAAAACCCGGCGAACCAGCGCGCCTTTGGCCGATTGCTCGATCACTGCGCCTGTTGCGACACCGCGGAAGAGATTATCGCAGGTATCCACACGATTGATCGCCTGAACATCAAGGGGCTGGGGCCTGCGGTCGCCAATCTCCTCTATTTCCTGCATCCGACCCTCGTGCCGCCGTTCAACACCGCGATCGTCAACGGCTATAACAAGCTGACCGGCGGCAAGGTGAAGCTCGGAAGCTGGCACCATTTTCTCGCCATGCGCTCGGGTGTGCTCGACCTGAACGAGCGGTTTCGCGATCTTCTGTCAAACGATCTGGGCGCTATTGGCGGCCTCCTGTTCGATATCGGCTCTGGCCGTTATCCGGCGCCGCCCCGCGACGAGGAAGACCAGACCCTGGGATCCTGGACCGCACGCCTCGAACAAGCTCGGGCGGAAGCACAAACGCTCAACAAAGCGCTGCAGAAGCAGGGCGAGAGTGATCGAACCCATTCGGAAATCCAGGCATGGCTGCGCGATATCGGTCTGGCCCTGGGGTATGACGTCTGGATCGCATCCAATGATCGGGGGCGACTGCATGACGGTGTGCGTTTGGGGGAGGGGTGCCTCGAGAGCTTGCCGGCTTCAATTTCGACGTCGACCGGAGCGGATGCTATCCGCCTCATTGATGTTTTGTGGCTGGAGCGGGGTGGTGACCGGGTCGCGGCAGCCTTCGAAGTCGAACATTCGACTTCCATCTATTCGGGGATCGTCCGGATGCTCGATCTTGCCCTGAGCGGCAGCGACCTGCATGCCACAGCCGGATTGTTCCTTGTCGCTCCAGATGCTCGCGAAAGCGAAGTGCGCGCGCAAATCGCAAGGCCGGCGTTCAGCCGGATCGCGGACCTGGAGATCGCCTATCTCCCTTATGGTGAGCTAGAACGGAACAAGGACGCGATTTCCCGGTTTGGCTCGGGCCTTAAAGCGATCAAAGCTATTTCGCGCGCGCTTCCATGAAGGCGGATTACATCCCCGATGCAGGTGGGGCCAGCAGTCCTAACCATGCAACGAGGGCTAGAATGACAAGAGCGCATCCGGTTTCAATGGCGAGGCTGCGACGAAGTGTTCCTATCGCCGAGGATGTATTGCCCGTTTCAATGGCTGCAGCGAGGGAGGGGGTCAGGAAGAAGCGATTGGCGGCGGCCAGCGTCAGCATGACGCCGAACAGTATCAGCTTTGCCCCCAGCAGAAGGCCGTAGAGACTGGCAAAAAGGGAACCGAGCCGGGATGGTCCGATCAGGATCCAACTGTTGATGAATCCCGACAGGATAAGCAGCCCTACGACTACCGATCCGACCTTTGCAAAGCCATCCAGCGCGCGGTGAGAAAGGTGGATATGATCGATCGCCATGCGAGCTGCAGGGCGGAAAATGAGAAGGCAAAGGGCGAATAATGCGCCTACCCAAATCCCCGCCGCCCAAAGATGGGTGATGTCGGCCCCAAGATGGACCCATCCCCGCAAGCCTTCGTCGGCAGCGCCATGCCCCGTCCAGGCCAAGGTCGCCAGAGCGACAGCGGCGGTCGCTGACAGCGACCACAGGGCGAAAGCGGGACGCCGCCAACCGACGATGGAAAAATAGAGCACGAGCAGGAGGGCCGCGACCCGTACCTGCCAGACCGTCCCGATCGCAGTGCCCGATATGAGAAGATTGACCGTGGCGCGGTCTACCTGATCGAGTGGCACGCCCCCCATCGAGGCCGCCAGGACCATCATGCCCAGGATAGATAATACGATACCGGCCAGCGCGATTGTCGCCAACACCGACCGGAAACGCAGGACCGAGCCGGATGCCCGCTCAGTCCCGCGCAACGTGTAGAGGCCGAACATCGGCAACCCGAAGAGGAGCATGAGATCGAGGAAAAGTCCCAGCCTCACTGCGATCGCTATGATGTCCGGCACGGTCTTACTGGACCTTGAAGGTGTAGCTGCCCTGGATGCGATGGGTGTCAGCAGAGACGACGTGATAGTCGACCTTGTAGGTTCCAACCGGCAACGGCTTGGCAAGCGTCGCGACGAGCGTCTTGCCATCGGCGCCCACGGTGGCCTTGACGCCGTTCATCTTCATCGGCGCCATCTTCATGCCTGGCATTTCGGTCATCGTCAGGTCGAGCCCGGAAAATTGTGCGACGAGCGCTTCAGAAAAGACGAGCTGAATTCTGGTCGGGGCGGCGACCACGGCATTTGCGGCAGGGGTGGCGGCATTGAGCTTAGGGTGAGCCTGCGCAGCGGTAGCGGTGAGGACAGACGCCGCCATGGCGACGGCAAAGATTGTTTTACGAAACATCGATTTCTCCATGGGCGGCGAGACTGCCGACACATCGAATTACCCACCACGCGGCGCCACCCCTCATCAGGCGCGCAAGAATTCTGCAAATCAGAACCCCGGCGGGATTTGCGAATGAGATCTGCGCGACAGATGAGGGATCGAAGCTTGCAGTGCGTATGGACAATTGGATGGGTGTGAGAACCACCCGGATCCAAGGGACGCTGCCGCTCGGGAGGAAGCTATGGAGAATGCTAGGACGACTTGGCTGCGCAGGCACTTTCCAAGTGTAGGTTTTATCGCTGCGACAGCGCTGGTCGGCGGCGCGCTAGCGGGGATCGTCGTCTATGTGGGTGCCTATGACATCGGGGCGGATTCGCCGCACACCAAACCGGTCTATTGGCTGATCGAGCAGCTCCGAGATCGTTCCATCGCCGTGCGATCTCGTGATGTGAATGTCCCGGCCAACCTTGGGGACGTGAAGCGGCTGCAGAGCGGGGCGGGGCTCTACACCGAGATGTGCAGCGGCTGCCATCTCGGGCCAGGACTGGAAAAGTCCGAAATCAGCCAGGGACTCTATCCGAGGGCGCCGGAGCTTTCCCGCGAGGAGCAAAGATCGCCAAAGGAGCAATTCTGGATCATCAAGCATGGGGTCAAGCTGACCGCGATGCCAGCTTGGGGTAAGACCCATAGCGACGAACTGATCTGGGATATGGTGGCTTTCGTAAGGCAACTTCCGCGTATGTCACCCGCCCAATATCAGGCGGCAATAGCCAGTGCGCCCGAAGACCATGACGCGATGATGAAGGATATGCCCGGCATGACGAAGACGGCGCCATAGCGTTGCGGCTGCTCCGTCGCTGTTGCTCAGATCTGCCCGCTATGTGCGATGCTTTGACGGACAGGCTGATAGAGGGGAAAGTAAAGAACACGTCCTGGGCCGTTGCCCCGGATTGATTGAGGATTGGACTTTTCGATGGATACCGACCTGGACCGGCTGCTGAGCCGCTTACGCAACGAACCGACGCATCCGGGGCTGATTGGTCTGGAGGATGCTGTGTTCCGACGCATAGCGGCATTGCCGCAGGTTTCGACCGCGTCTCAATTCCGCCTCGGTGCGGTCGCGGCTTTCGGAGCGGTACTGCTGGGTATCGCCAGCAATGGCTTTACGCCGCGTGCCGAGGCGTCGGTCACGCTATCGCCTTTCGGGCCATCAAATCCGCTTGCCCCTTCGACGCTGCTGGTAGGTTCTCAATGAAGCCCAAATTGCTCCTCCTCGTCGCCATCGTCGCCTTTGCATCGGCGGTTGCGGGCGTGTTCCTGGGCCGCTACTTTTTCCCGCGGCCCAAGGCAGCCGGCGTCGAGCTCCACGATGTCTTGCACAGCAAGCTCGATCTGGATGATCGTCAGAAGGCCAAGATCGAGCTGCTAGAGCAGGGTTTCGCCGTGCGTCGGCGCGCGCTGGAGCTTGAACTGCGATCGGACAATGCGCGTCTCGCAGCCGCGATCGAGGTCGAACATGGCGAAGGGCCGCGTGTGACCGCGGCCGTCGATCAGTCGCATCAGGCAATGGGCGAACTGCAAAAGGAAACGCTCGGGCACATCTTCGCCATGCGGCAAATCCTTCGCCCCGATCAGGCCAAGACCTTCGATCAGGCGGTGGTTCATGCGCTCACCGACGATGCACGGTGAGTCTGGATCTCCAGGCGTGTTCGGACGGTGAACTAGCGGCACTGACGCTTGCCGGTCGGCAGTCGGCTTTCGCCGAGATTATGCGTCGGCACCAGACAGCGATATTTCGACTGGTGCGCGGCCTGGTCGGGAATGCCGAGGAAGCACTTGATCTCACGCAGGACTGCTTTGTATCCGCGTTCAGCCATCTGCGGAAATATGATGGTGCGCGTCCGTTGCGCGCCTGGCTATCCCGGATCGCGATTAACAAATGTCGCGATTGGCGCCGCCGCCAGAGGGTGCGGCAGCTCTTCACATTTGGCTCCGCGCCGTCGGATGATGAGATTGAGCAAGTGCCGGATGACGCACCCTCCGCACATGCCAGTGCTGAATCGAAAATAGAGGTGGAGCGACTGTCGGCGGCGATCAGCGCATTGCCTGCCACGTTGCGTGAAGTCCTGATGCTCAGGACCGTCGAAGGGCTCAGTCAATCAGAGGCCGCCAAAGCGCTTTCCGTCAGTAGCAAGGCTGTGGAGACGCGCCTGTATCGCGCGCGCGCGCGCCTCGCAGAAATACTCGCTGAGGAATGAGGGGTGCGCGCTGCTCGCGCGTAAGGATAAAGAGATACCGCGCTTAAGCGTCTTTTCAGACCCAAAGTGCTGCACGTTGAACAAGGAGATATTATGTCCCCCGGATTGAACCGCCGCGACCTTTTCCGCGGCGCTGCGCTGGCCGGCGGTGGCCTCGCATTGTCGGCATGGCTGCCGGCATGGGCTCAACCCATTTCGTCCGGGATTGCCAAGCCACTGCCAACGGTCAGCGGGAACGATATCACGCTCAAGATCGCGCATCAGATGATGATGATCGACGGCCGACAAAGCCATGCCATCGGCATCAATGGCACTGTGCCTGCGCCCCTCATCCGTCTGCGTCAGGGCCAAAACGTCCGCCTGTCGGTGATCAACGATCTCGAGGAAGACAGCTCGATCCACTGGCACGGCCTGCTTTTGCCGTTCCAGTTCGACGGCGTGCCCGGCATCAGCTTCCCCGGCATCAAGCCCAAGTCGACCTTTGTCTATGAGTTCCCCATCGTCCAGGCTGGCACCTATTGGTATCATAGCCATTCGGGGCTGCAGGAGCAGTTAGGTCATTACGGACCGATTGTCATCGACCCGGAAGGCGAGGATCCGATTCAGTCGGATCGAGAGCATGTCATCGTGCTCTCCGACCATAGCCAGATGCATCCGCACGCAATTTTCCGGAAGCTCAAGCAGGTCGGCGGTGGCTATTTCAATTATCAGCGGCAAACGCTGGCCGGTTTGCTGGCCAAGGAAGACCAACCCCTCAAGGACCGACTTGACTGGGGCAATATGCGGATGGATCCGACCGACGTGTCCGATGTCACGGGCTCGACCTATACCTATCTCGTGAATGGGCATGGCCCACGGGACAACTGGACCGCGCTTTTCAAGCCAGGTGAGCGCGTTCGCCTGCGTTTCGTCAATGCCTCCGCGATGACGACGTTCAATGTCCGGATTCCCGGTCTCAAACTTACGGTTGTTCAGGCCGACGGGCTCAATGTCAGGCCGGTCGAGGTCGACGAGTTTCAGATCGCGGTTGCCGAGACCTATGATGTCATCGTTACTCCGACCGATGATCGCGCCTACACGCTGGTCGGTGAATCCGTTGATCGTTCGGGCATGGCACGCGCCACACTGGCTCCGCGTGAAGGCATGACGGCCGAAGTTCCGCCGCTCCGCAAGCGGCCCCTTGCCGATATGAAGGACATGGGCATGGGGGACATGGATATGAGCGGCATGTCCGGCATGGACCACGCAGCAATGGGGCATGACATGTCTGCCGGCGGAGCTGCCGCGGGCGGGATGGCAGGCATGGATATGGGGGCCGGCGCGTCGATGCCAAGCATGCAAAAACCGGCGGATAGTTCCATGGCCAACATGCCCGGAATGGGCAGCGGGTCCGGTGATACAATGGGCGGCATGGCGATGGGCGGAATGGGCGGCATGAACATGCGCGACGCCAGCAAAGCGCCGCAGGTTAAGATGGGACCGGGTGTCCAGACGATCTCGCCCATGCCGATGGATCGCACGGGAGAACCGGGACAGGGTCTCGAAGACGTTGGCCACCGGGTTCTTGTCTATCGCGATCTCATGGCGGTGGAGCGCAACCCCGATGTTCGCGCGCCAGACCGCGCGATGGAAATCCACCTGACCGGGAATATGGAACGCTATATGTGGTCGTTCGATGGGGTGAAGCTCAGTGACAAGCGCGAGCCCATTCCCTTTATCGAAAACGAAAGGGTCCGCGTCACGCTCGTCAATGACACGATGATGTCGCACCCGATCCATCTTCATGGGCATTTCTTCGAGCTGGTGACCGGGCATGGCGAGTATTCGCCGCGCAAACACACCGTCAATGTCGCACCAGGAGGCAAGGTAAGTTTCGACGTCACCGCAGACGCAGTCGGCGACTGGGCGTTTCACTGCCATATGCTCTATCACATGCATGCCGGGATGATGCGCGTCGTCTCCGTCCGTCCCCGGGGAGATGCCGCATGAAGTCGCTTCTCCTTCTGATCGGCGCGGCCCCGCTCGCCTTGGCGACCCCAGTCAGCGCGCAGTCGATGCAGAATATGCCGGGCATGAACATGCCTGCTGCTCAGCCAGCGGCGAAGAAAAAGCCGGTGGCCAAGCCAGCAAGCCAGCCCAGGCGCGCCGCTGCGCCCACGGCTAAGGGCAAGCCTGCCACCCCGAAGCGCCGGGCACCGGCAGCAAAACCCAAGTCGGCGCCGCACGACATGTCGGGCATGGGGGCTATGTCCGGCATGGAGATGCCCGGTGACAAGACGCCTCCAACGGCTGACCCGCATGCCGGCCACGACATGTCCGGCATGCCTGGCATGACCATGCCCGATGGGGCGGGCGGTACGATGAAACACGACATGCCCGGCATGGACATGCAGGCGGCACCCGGCGGTCAGCCGATGCAGCACGATATGTCGTCGATGCCCGGCATGGCGATGGATGGGCCGATGGCAGCCCATGGCGCTGGTGGCACCAGTCTCATGCCCGGCAACGCCCCTGCACCCCAACCTCCTACCGACAACTATGCCGACCGCGTCTACAAAAACGGCGAGATGGCGGCTTCGCGTACCATGCTGCATAAGGAACATGGCGGCTCATCCAGCTCGATGATCCTGTTCAATCTGGCGGAATATCAGGTCCGTAACGGCCGCGACGGCTATCGGTGGGACGGGGAGGCGTGGTTCGGCAAGGATCTCGATCGGCTGGTGGTCAAGACAGAGGGTGAGGGCGTTCTTGCTGGCAGAAGCGGCACCTACATGGAGACCGCAGAAGTTCAGGCGCTCTACAGTCGTGCACTCGACCCTTATTGGAACCTCCAGGCGGGTGTCCGTTACGATTTCAAACCCAACCCATCCCGTACTTATGCGACGATCGGTATTGAGGGGGTGGCGCCTTACTGGTTTGAGACCGAGGCTGCCCTGTTTCTGTCGAACAAAGGCGAGGTGTTGGGGCGGATCGAGGGCTATTATGATCAGCGTATCACGCAACGCCTCATTCTCCAGCCGCGCCTGGAAGTGAACCTTTCAGCACAAAATGTCCCGGAGACGCGGATTGGAGCGGGCATCACGAACGCCGAATTGGGACTGCGTTTGCGTTACGAACTGCGCCGCGAATTTGCCCCCTACATCGGCGTTTCTTACGACCGAAAGTTCGGGCGGACGGCGGACTATGCACGCTCAGACGGAGGGGACGTGAAGGCGGCCAGCTTTGTAATCGGTGTTCGGACCTGGTTCTGAGAAGCGCCAAACTCCGCTTCCACATCGGGGCTAGCCGCGTTCATCGCTGGTTAGCCCTGGTTATCGGCGTCCAGCTGCTGCTTTGGTTTGCGAGCGGTCTTGTCATGAGCCTGTTGCCGATCGAGCGAGTCCGCGGTGAACATCTCGTCGAGCGATCGTCGCCGGCGATATTGGAACAGTCGAGATCGCGCGCGCCGTTGGACCTAGTGTTGCGCGCGGCGACCAGACCCGTGCGTGAAGTCCGATATCGCGCGCTGCTCGGCCGCGAGATTGCGGAGGTCGAGTCTATCGATGGGACGATCTCACTCCACGATGCAGAAACAGGTCGTCGACTTGGTCCCGTGAACGCTGCGATGGCTCGCGCGGTGGCGATACAGGCCTACCGTGGTACGTCGGAGCCGCCGAGCGTGCGCCTGGTTGTGGCGTCGACCCCAGAATTCAAGGGCGTCCTGCCGGCCTGGCGGGTGGACTTCCCTGACCGCGAAGCGACCCGCGTCTATGTTGCCCAGAATAGTGGTCGGATCGTCGCTGTGAGAAATGGAACGTGGCGCCTGTACGATTTCTTCTGGGCGCTCCACATCATGGATTGGAAAAACCACGAAAATTTCAACACGCCGTGGTTGATGGCGTTTGCCGCAGGTGGTCTCGCATTGGCGATCGCGGGTTCGGCACTTTTGTATCTTCGGTGGCCGCGAAAGCGACGCCGCACGGGTTGAATAGTCAAGCAGGATCGGGGCGGGGGCCAAAGGAGACGACCAATGATGAAAAATGCCTATGCGAGCCTCGCCCTGCAGACCTTGGTTGGCGGCGTCATCATGTATCTGGTGATGTTCGTCATGATCGACAGCTTGGGGAGCTTCTACAACAACCTGAATATGCTCTACATGACGCTAATGATGGTGGCGCCCATGGTGGTGCTGATGGTCCTCGCGATGGGCCATATGTTCCCGTCGAAAAAGGCAAACGCGGCCCTTATATTAGGGTCAGTTGCGATATTCGCCGGATCATTTGCCCTCATCCGCACGCAAACAACGATCGGCGATACAGCATTCCTCCGATCGATGATCCCGCATCATTCGGGCGCGATCCTGATGTGCCGCGAGGCCTCCTTGAAGGATCCGGAAATCGTTCGTCTGTGCAGCGGCATCGAGGAATCTCAGCGCCGCGAAATCGATGAAATGAAGGCTATTCTAGCCCGCAAGTAGGCTTCGCGCTCCCGTTCCCGTAAATTTTGTGCCGCCTCACGAGGGAAATGGCGCGCCCATGCGTATTATCAATGCGGGGCGCTGAGGAGAGAATTGTGAAGAAAATAGTCCCCATCATCATCGCTGGACTGGTGGCCGCGCCGGCGATCGCCCAAATGCAGGGCATGGACCATAGCAAGATGGACATGCGCCAGACCATGAACCCCACGCCAGCCAATCCTTACCCGCCTGCAGAAATGGAGATGCATCAGAAGATGATGTCCGCCACGGGCAGCGATGCAACGGAGACCTGGGTGCGCAAGATGATCGAGCATCATCGCGGTGCGATTGCGATGTCACGCATCGTTTTGCGCGACACCAAGGACGCGCAGGTCCGAATGATGGCGAACAAGTCAATCACCGAGCAAACGCGAGAAGTGGGCGAGCTTCAAGGCTGGCTGAGAGCCCACAACAAGCGCGCCCAATAGACCTTTCCTCCCCGCCCAGGGGCGGGGGAACCAATAAGGGATCGTATGACACTCAAATTTGCCCTCGCTGCGTTCATAGCAGCCTTCTCCGTCGCCAGCGCCGAAGCTGCCCCGATCATCATGCATCGTGACCCTGGTTGCGGTTGCTGCGAACAGTGGGCGGCCCAGGTGCGCAGACAATTTGGACAAAGCGTCAATATCGTCGACGACCAGCAACGCGGCCGCTTTCAACGCGCTCAAGGCGTGCCCGCTGCGCTGGCATCATGCCATACTGCAATTGTCGATGGCATGGTTTTCGAGGGCCACGTTCCCATTGCCGACATGAAGCGCGCGATCGCGAAGCGCCCGAAGGGCGTAAAGGGATTGGCCGTAGCGGGCATGCCGCTGGGTTCTCCGGGGATGGAAGTCCCCGGCCAAAAACCACAACCCTACTCTGTCATCGCCTTCGGATCGGCGGGTCAGACGGTATTTGCCCGACACGGCGGGTGACCATCTCGTTGATCTTTGATGCTACGAGGCGTAATAAATAACGGCTGTGAAACGCGTTTTGCAACTTCTTCTCCTTCTGGGAGCCATGGTTGGCTTGATTGGCCAAGCGGCGGCCTTTGCGTCCGCTCCGCCTGCGATGTCCGCCCCAATGGCCACGTCTGTGCAGGCCGTGGCTGGGATGTCGGAAGACTGCATGAAGATAATGGCACAGCAGCAACAACCTGCTCAGAAGCCTTGCAAGGGCATGACCCTGGAATGCATCGCGGCCATGGGCTGCGTCGTTCCGCTGGCCGTTCGTAATGACGCGCCTATGCTGGAAGCACGCGAAGCCAGTCCAGCTCTGCCCTTCTGGGCAACCATCACTGTCCTGCACGGCAGTGACCTCACTCCCGAACCGGAACCACCGACTCTCCTTGGCTGATCGACACCGGCTGCCAGGCAGACAGGATTCTTGCGTCTATCGCGCATCTGAAAATCCTGTCTGACCCGCGGCTACCACGATATTTTGCCCAAGGATTACAGTCATGAAGAACCGTGTTTTCGATGCCCTGCTGGGCATTGCGCTTGCCGCTCCCGTTGCCGCTTTCGCCGGCGAACCCAACACAAACTCGCAGTCTGGCCATTATGAATGGCGTTAATCGCCAAACTATGGCCCGCGTGCGCCATCTATGAGCCCCCGTCGCGTCTGGGTGCCCGATGCTCCGCAGATGGCGAACTGCAACTGCGACATGATGAAGATGAGCGCGGCGGACTGCATGAAGGAGATGCATAGCATGGCATCGCCTTCGTCGGCTCCCTCGGCCGGCTAGGCACAGCCTCTGGCCGTGTAAGGTCGCATAGACGGCCAGGCCAGCAGTGGCGGCGGGATTGCCCCCATCCCGCCGCCACTGACATGCCTGCCAGAGTGCGCGACGCCGGCCTGATCCTCCGATCAGGAGTTTTCCATGCGATTGTTTGTTTGTCTGCCGCTGCTCGCGGCGATCCCCGGCGTTGCATTCGCTGGTCCCCTCACTTTCGACGCTGCGCTCCAGCGCGCGCGGCAGGAAGCGCCGTCGATCAAGGCCAAGGCGCTCGCCGCCGAGGCCGCTCGTTCCGCTCGTGGCGGCGCCGGATCGCTACCTGATCCGACTCTGGCCGTTGGGCTCGACAGTTTCCCGATCTCGGGGCCATTGGCGTTTGCTCCCGGGCAGGACAATTTCACGATGGCGCGGGTGGGCGTGTCCCAGGATATTCCCAACCTCGCCAAGCGCCGTGCGCAACGCGCCCGCGCTGACAGCGATATCAAGGCTGCAGATGCCGACACCGCATTTGAGGCGCGTTCGGTTGAGGTCGGCACTGCGCTTGCCTGGATCAACCTTGCCTATGCCGAGCGCCGGCTGACCGCGCTTGATGATCTTCTAGCCCGTCTGGAGCGCGTGGTGCGGACAACGCCCAGTGCCGTCGCGTCGGGCAATGCCCGGCCTGCGCAGACTCTTGCCGGCCGACAGGCTATCGCCTCATTAGAAGATCGTCGCAGCGAACTGGTCTCAAACATAGCGCGGGCACGGGCTGCTCTGACGCGATGGACGGGTGACCCGGCGCCTGAAATTGCCGGATCTATTCCCGACTTCCCTGTCGATGGGGCCGAACTGCGCGCTGGCCTGGATCGCCTTCCCACCATGGCAATGATCGACGCCCAGTCCGGTCAGGCAATGGCCGATGTGCGTATGGCCGATGCCAACCGCCGTTCCGACTTCGGGGTGAACCTTGCCTATCAACGCCGCGACCCTCGTTTTGGAGATTATGTGTCAGCCGGTGTGACGGTCAGTCTGCCCTTCTTTACCCGCAGTCGACAGAATGCGGGCATTGCGGCGGCCCAGGAGAATGCCGGACGCATCCTGGCCGAACGCGACGCGGCCCTGCGGGCGCTGGCCGCTGATCTCGAAACCGATCTTGCGGACCATATCATGCATCATGAACAGTGGCTGCGCGCGCGGGACACATTGCTGCCACTCGCCGAGCAGCGGGTGACGTTGGAGACGGCAAGCTACGGGGCAGGTCGCGCCAATCTTGTCGATATCGCGGATGCCTATGCGGCCCTTGCCGACGTCACCCTCAACACTCTCGACCGTGAAGCCCTTGTCGCTGCTGACGGTGTTCGACTGAACCTTACGTATCGGAGCGAATCGCAATGAGCCATTTCACAATCCCTCGGGGCGGCCTTTTCGGTGCCGCGGCGCTGCTCGCGGTCGCCGCTGGCGGGGTCGGTTTCACCATCTCTGAATGGAGAGGAGGATCACCCGACGCTACGGCCGCCAAACCGCCGGCACGCAAGATCCTCTATTGGTATGACCCGATGATCCCCGCTGAGCATCATGACGGTCCAGGCCTGTCGTCGATGGGAATGCAAACAATCCCGCGCTATGCGGATGAGGTGGGGGCAAGCGCGGCACAGCCGGGAATATCGATCGACCCGTCCGCCTCCCAGGCGCTCGGGATGCGAACGGTGGCTGTGCGGCGCGGCGAATTGGCGAGCAGTCTCACCGCCACCGGCACGATCGACTTCAACCAGCGCGACGTTGCGATCGTTCAGGCGCGTGCAGGCGGCTTCGTTTCCCGTGTCTATGGCCGCGCACCTGGTGATGTGATCGGTGCAGGCGCGCCGCTTGCCGATGTTCTGGTGCCGGAATGGGGCGGCGCACAGACCGAGTTTCTGGCGGTCCGCCGCACCGGCAACGCCGCTCTGATCCAGGCCGCGCGTCAACGGCTCATGCTGCTCGGCATGCCCTCCGGCACGATCGCATCGGTCGAGCAAACCGGACGACCGCATAATGTGATCACCATCTCCACGCCCACGGGCGGCGTGATCAAGACGTTGAACGTGCGGGGCGGCATGACCTTGATGGCAGGCCAGACGCTTGCCGAGGTCAACGGGCTCGGCACGGTCTGGTTGAATGCCGCCGTGCCGGAAGCGGTCGCCGGTCCCTTGAAGCCTGGACAAGCGGTGCGAGCCGCGCTTGCAGCCTTCCCCGGCGAAACCATCTCCGGGCGCGTTTCGGCGATCCTCCCCGAGACACAGGCCGACAGCCGCACACTCACCGTTCGGATCGAGCTGCCCAATCGCGGCGGGCGACTGCGTCCCGGCATGTTTGCGACCGTCTCGTTTGGCGGGAGCGCGCAGCCGGCGTTGCTGGTGCCGTCCGAAGCCCTGATCCGCACTGGCAAGCGCACGTTGGTCATGCTCGCGCTCGACAAGGGGCGCTACCGCCCTGCCGAGGTGCAAACTGGGAGGGAAGCTGGCGATGATACGGAGATTCTGGCGGGCCTGAGCGAAGGCGAAAAGATCGTCGCTTCGGGTCAGTTCCTGATCGATTCCGAAGCAAGCCTCTCGGGCGTGGAAGCACGGCCGATCGGTGCTGACATGCCAAAGAGTCCTGCCAAACCTATGCCGACCGGCGCAGTCTATGAGACCGTCGGTACGATCGAAAAGATCACCGCCCAGTCGGTGACGCTGAGCCATCAAGCCGTGCCAGCCATTGGCTGGCCAGCGATGACGATGACGTTTCAGCTCACAGACCCGAAAGTCGCGCGCGGCTTAAAGACGGGCGACCGGGTCCGGTTCGGGTTCGATCAACCACCGAGTGGACCAACCGTGCGACGCATGGCGAAGGTAATGGGCCAGTGATCGCCCATCTCATCCGCTGGTCAGTCAGAAACCGCTTCTTCGTCATGATCGGGGTGCTGACGCTGATCGGCGTGGGCGTCTGGGCGGTGCGATCGACCGCGATCGATGCGTTGCCCGATCTCTCGGACACGCAGGTGATCATCCGCACCTCCTATCCCGGGCAGGCGCCGCAGATCGTCGAGAACCAAGTCACTTATCCGCTCACCACCACAATGCTCTCTGTGCCCGGCGCAAAGACCGTCCGCGGCTATTCCTTCTTCGGCGACAGCTTTGTCTATGTGATCTTCGAGGACGGCACCGATCTCTATTGGGCGCGCAGCCGCGTGCTCGAATATCTCAACCAGGTACAAGGCCGGCTGCCGGCCAGCGCCCGCAGCGCGCTGGGGCCGGATGCGACCGGGGTGGGCTGGGTCTATGAATATGCGCTGGTCGATCGCACTGGCCGCCACGATCTCTCGCAGCTTCGCGGGCTTCAGGACTGGTTCCTGCGCTACGAGCTGAAAACGGTAACGGGGGTCGCAGAGGTCGCCAGCATTGGCGGCATGGTGAAGCAATATCAGGTGCTGCTCGATCCGGTGAAGCTCGCCGCCTACGGCGTGACCCACGCCCAGACGGTCGATGCCATTCAGAAGGCCAATCAGGAGAGCGGCGGCTCGGTACTGGAGATGGCCGAGGCCGAATATATGGTCCGTGTCTCCGGCTATCTGAAGACGCTCGACGATTTCCGCGCCATTCCCTTAAGGACCGCAGCCGGCGGTGTGCCGGTGCGACTGGGCGACGTTGCCACGATCCAGGCCGGCCCCGAGATGCGGCGCGGGATTGCCGAACTGAACGGTGAGGGCGAGGTCGCGGGCGGCGTTGTGATCCTGCGCTCGGGCAAGAATGCGCGCGAGACAATCGCGGCGGTCAAGGACAAGCTCGCAGAGCTCAAGAAGGGCCTGCCACCCGGCGTCGATGTGGTTACGGTCTATGATCGCTCGCAGCTCATCGACCGCGCCGTTGAGAATCTGACCCACAAGCTGGTCGAGGAATTCATAGTCGTTGCGATCGTCTGCGGGCTCTTCCTTTGGCATGTCCGTTCGGCGCTCGTTGCAATTCTCACGCTTCCGCTTGGTGTGCTGGCAGCCTTCGTCGTCATGCGTTTCCAGGGGGTCAATGCCAACATCATGTCGTTGGGCGGCATCGCGATCGCCATCGGCGCGATGGTCGATGCCGCGGTCGTCATGATCGAGAATGCCCATAAGAAAATCGAGCGATGGGAGGAGGATCACCCGGACGAACATCTCGAGGGGGATACCCGATGGACCGTCATCACCGAAGCGGCAGCCGAAGTTGGGCCAGCGCTGTTCTTCAGCCTTCTGATCATCACCCTGTCGTTCATTCCGGTGTTCACGCTGGAAGGACAGGAAGGACGGCTGTTCGCACCGCTCGCTTTCACCAAGACCTATGCGATGGCGTCGGCGGCGATCCTGTCGGTGACCCTGGTGCCGGTGCTCATGGGTTTGCTGATCCGGGGCAAGATTCCGCCCGAGCAGTCCAACCCGGTCAATCGCTGGCTGACGAACATCTACCGGCCCGCGCTCGACTGGACGATGCGGCGGCCAAGGACCGTACTGCTGATCGCGGCGCTCGCTTTTGCAACAACCGCCTGGCCGCTCACCCAGCTTGGCGGCGAGTTCATGCCGAAGATGGAGGAGGGTGATCTGCTCTACATGCCCTCGGCGCTGCCGGGTCTCTCGGCGGCGAAGGCGTCGGACCTGCTCCAGCAGACCGACCGCCTGATCAAGACCGTGCCCGAGGTCGAGAGCGTGTTCGGCAAGGCCGGCCGCGCCGAGACTGCCACCGATCCTGCGCCGCTTGAGATGTTCGAGACGACGATCCAGTTCAAACCTCGCGACCAATGGCGACCGGGCATGACTCCGGACAAGCTGGTCGAGGAGCTTGATCGAACGGTAAAACTGCCCGGCCTCGCCAATGTGTGGGTGCCGCCCATTCGCAACCGGATCGACATGCTGGCGACCGGCATCAAGAGCCCGATCGGGGTCAAGGTGTCGGGTGCTGACCTCGCTGAGCTCGACCGCATCGCGCACGATGTCGAGACAGTTGCGAAAACCGTGCCTGGGGTCAGTTCGGCGCTCGCAGAGCGCTTGACGGGCGGGCGCTATGTCGATGTCGATGTCGATCGGGCCGCTGCCGCCCGATTTGGGCTCAATATTACGGACGTGCAGCGGATCGTCTCTGGCGCGATCGGCGGCGAGACGATCGGCGAGACGGTCGAGGGGCTGGCACGGTATCCGATCAGCGTCCGCTATCCGCGGGAGCTACGCGACAGTCTTGACGGAATACGGATGCTGCCGGTCCTGACCCCGTCCGGACAGCAGATCACGCTCGGCACCATTGCGCGCGTCTCGATCGCTGAGGGGCCCCCGATGCTCAAGACCGAAAACGCCCGCCCATCGACCTGGGTCTATGTCGACGTGCGCGGACGCGACCTTGCGTCGGTCGTGAGTGACCTGCAGCATGCGATCGCAAGACAGGTGACGCTCTCGCCAGGGGTTAGCGTCGCCTATTCGGGACAGTTCGAATATCTCCAGCGTGCCGTTGCCAAATTGAAGCTCGTCGTGCCGGCGACGCTGCTGATCATCTTCGTGCTGCTCTACATGATCTTCGGGCGGTTCGATGAAGCAGCTTTGATCATGGGGACGTTGCCGTTCGCGCTCACCGGCGGCATCTGGATCCTCTATCTGCTCGGCTTCAACCAGTCGGTCGCCACCGGGGTAGGTTTCATCGCGCTCGCTGGCGTCTCCGCCGAATTCGGCGTCGTGATGCTGATCTACCTGAAGAACGCCTTGGAAGAGCGCACCGATCCGGATGTCGCCGAGGTCGAGACGGCAGTGCGCGAAGGCGCACTGCTCCGCGTTCGGCCCAAGGCGATGACGGTCGCCGTGATCCTCGCTGCCCTCTTGCCGATCCTGCTGGGATCGGGCGCCGGATCCGAAGTCATGAGCCGGATCGCCGCGCCGATGATAGGCGGCATGCTGACCGCGCCGCTGTTGTCGATGTTCGTCCTGCCTGCCGCCTATCTGCTGCTTCGGCGGCCGAAGATGAAGCCCAATGACCAACACGTTTCATTATAAAGGAGAAGACCATGAACTACGGACGACTGACCTTTGCCCTCGGCCTCGCGGCACTGACCGTCGCTTGCGGGAAAAAAGCCGAACCGCCCGTTGCGGTCGAGACCAACAAGACAGAACCCGCCGCCGCTATGAGCGGCAACATGGCAAATATGGCGATGGAGCCGTCGGCTGCCACTGCAATCAAGGTGAAGGGACACGGCACGGTCACCGCGATCGACAAGTCTGCGGGCACGATCACACTCGATCATGGCGCCATCCCCGAAGCCAAATGGCCGGCAATGACAATGGCGTTCAAGGCTGCCCCGGCGATCACAGATGCAGTGAAGGTTGGCGATAAGGTCGATTTTGACCTTATGTTGACGGGCAACGCCGGCGAGGTAACGGCGATCCAAAAGCAGCCGTAAATCCGCGCTACTACGGGCGTTCTTAAATCGTAATTAACCTTGTTCGTTCACGCTTGCACTATGAAGAAAGATAGAGCTGGGCGCGAAACGCAGGTCTTGAGCGAAACAACCGGGTGGCGGCAATCATGATTGCCACCGCGTTCGGCTGCGTCGCGCTTTTGTGCGTCATTAGCTGGCCGTTTTTCGACGACTATCGAACCGCGGTGAAAATCCAGAGCGCGGGTGCTGCCGCCTTCGCGCTCTATTTTTTGATGCTCGGCTCACCCACTGCGGCGATAGCGTGCCTCATTTCATGTTCGCAGCTCGCATTTCCGCGTCAGTGCGTGATCGCTATGTGGTGACGAGGCTTTACGGCGCTAGTCTGATTTTGATGGCTTTTCTGTCGGTTGTGACCTGGCACGGTCTCCCCTCAGCTCTGGCGTTCACGGGCAGTTCGTTGGGCAGCTTCGCACGGCTCCAAACCTCGACTACGCGGATGAAAGGCCTTTTTCTCGTAGGGGCCCCATTCTGGCTCGTCCACAATATGATGGTCGGAGCTTTGTTCGCCTTGGGCACTGATTTGGTATCCTTGGTCTCGAACCTCGCGAACCTGATGAAGTTCGTTGTCCGGAATCGAAATCCTTTGTTGTCGATCTCTGTTTGGAATACGCTGATCAGCACATTCATCCCGGCACCAACGCGTTTGAAGCGGACCGGATGACAGAGTTTCGCGCGACGATGGAATGAGGGTGGCTCCTTCCGGAAGTGAGCAAAACAGCGGATGGCGCCGCGCCGCAATTCGCGATTTCAACGAGGACGCCGAAGGCGTTCCGGATGTTGTTGATCGGGATCGATCCCGGGACCGGTCGCGCTACGCGTAGCCCCTGGCCGCCGCCTGACTTGGCTGGGGCCATGCCTAGATGCCATCAGTTCCGGTCGAGGTCGAAATGAAATTGTCAGCAGAGTGGGGCCTTTGCCAGGTCTGGTGGATTCCGGAAAGGCCGCCACAGTCTTTCGCTCCCGTTGATGATGGCGGGGCTTAGGGGTGCGGCAGGGAGCACTGGAGTAGGCTGGAAAGGCGCTTTCTCCGGAGCTGCAGGCACCGCCTGCTCCGCCTGCCCGGGTGGCATCTGTTGCGACCGAAATGGCAGCCCGCAAGGAATTGCTCGTGAGATACGAGGGAGATAGCGAAGCGTAAATTCGTCGGACGAACCTTCGACGACCTTCTTCTATCGCCAACGTAGCCGTTTTGCGCGGCCAGCTGGACGTAAAGCGCTTGTCCTCAGGGGTTAAGGCCTGGTTCCAGACTACGTTTCATAAACACGAAAGTCGTGCCCTGGATCGTTACGTACGAGTAAGCCCGGCCTTCAGACACCTTGCCCGAAAAACTTCGGCTGCGAACACTACGTATACCGAGCTTGGGCCCGGGACCATAGTCCTGTGGGCGAAGAAACAAAATCTTCCCCTCGAGAAATCGAGCAGCAGTTCTCAACGCTCACTCAAGGAGTCAAGATGATGATGAAGAAGTCCATCATGGTGGCGCTGGCCGGAATCTCGATGCTCGGCGCCTCTCCGCTATTCGCGCAAGGTATCGGCCACACCTGGTTCATGCGCGGTTCGATCGTCGACACGGGCAGCAACGGCACGGTCGTCTGCATCGGAAAGGCCGATGGCGCCGAGGTCGGCCAGAAGCTCGAGGTCTATCGCGTCGTGACCCATCCGGGTCCGTCCAAAGGCGTGGCGCCGACTTATCACCGCCAGCTCATCGGCCATGTGACGATCGATCATATCTTCGATGATCACTTCGCGCACGTGTCCGTCGCCGACGGTACGCCTGCCAAGCACGACATCGTCGAGCTTCGCAAGAACTGACGAGCCGGTGGCCCGCCGGCACAAGCTGCCCGGATGCGAGACGTCGGGGCAGCGGGCTGCCGGCGGCAACGGACCGTTCGGGGTCAAAGCGAACCGCTTGACCCTGGACACAACCGGCATGATGATCGAGCGGATGACATGGGCAATTTCAAGATCGGCGAACTGGCCGCCGCTGCGGGCGTGGGCCGCGACACGATCCGCTATTATGAGCGGATGGGTTTGCTGCGCGAACCCGCGCGCACGGCAGCGGGCTACAGGCTCTACGACGCGACCGACCTCGAGCGCGTCAATTTCATCCGCTCGGCGCAGGAGCTTGGTTTCACACTCGAACAGGCCCGGCAGCTGCTGGCGCTCAGGGCGTCGGACACCGCGCATGCCCAGGCCGTGCTCGATATCACGCTTGCCAAGATCGCGGACGCCGAAGCCCGGCTCGAGCGCCTGTCGGATATCCGCGACATGCTGCGGATGCTCGCCGACGAATGCCCGGGCGAAGTGCCCGTCTCCGATTGCCCGATCCTCGCCTTCCTGACGGCGCGGCGGAAAGACCAACAGCATAACAAGAAACATCAGGCAGCGCAGGACGAACGATCATCACTAGCGAAAGGGCTTTTGTCATGAAGAAAATGCGTTTGATCGCCGTCCTCACGCCGGCGCTGCTTCTAGGCGCCTGTGTAACCACGCGGCCGACCTCGGCGCAGGTCGAGAGTTGCCGGGCGATGGAGGGCAATATGGGTCTCCAGACGCCGCATGATCATGGCGAGATGAAGGGGCAGGGGCGCAACCCGATGAACCTCTCGCACGACCGGTGCCTTCAGATCCTGCGCAGCGCGCAATGAGCCGGTCCGGGCGCCATCCCCGGCGCCCGGGACCACAGTTTTCAAGCCAAGGAGCAAGCTATGATCGACCATGCGAAAAAAGCCCTTCCGCTTGTCGGCGGAAGCCTGTTGCTGGCGCTCGCGCTTTCGGGCTGCGACCGCCAGGCCGACCAGACGGTGCCGCCCGCGGCGAACAGCGTCGCCGCCACCCCGGTCCTGACCGACAGCGGCAACGCTGCAGACGCGGCGTCGATGGACGCGATGAGCAACCAGGCCGAGATGGAGCGGCATCACCGTCAGGCGATGGACCATGACGCGATGCGCGCCGGGGCCGGCAACCAGACCGCGCCGGCACCCGATCCCGCGCCGGGCAATTCGGCGATGCCGATGAAGGATATGTAAGCGCGCTGAAAAAGGGGATGAGGATGTCCAGGCGGATCAGCCTTCGACGCTTGAGCCTCGGCTGCGCAATCGCTCTCAGCCTGTCCGCGGGCGCGGGCGCGCAGGAGGGCGAGGATCATGCCGCGCATCATGGCGCAGGCATGCCGGCCGGCGGGGGCATGTCCGCACCGGCATCGTCGGGGTCGTCGGACATGGCGAAGATGATGAACCCCATGATGGATCGCATGATCAATGGGGAAGGGGAGAATGAGCACGGCCACGAATCGCGCCGGACCGGCTTCATCTCGCAACTGCTCGCCTTTCCCGCGCTCGACGAAGCGGCAAGGCAGCGGGTCGCTGCGCAGGCTGGCGAACGGGTAAGCACGGGCCTAGCGATGATCAACGCCGCCTCGGCCGACGGCGCGCGTGCAACCACGGTCTCGGCCCGGCTCGATGCGGCGCGCCGCCTGCGCGAGGGAACCGACCTGTTCCGGTCCGGCACCGCCGCGCAGGGCGCGATCGGCGGCTTGCAGCCGCCCCGGGAGGTCGGGCTTGCCTGGCTGCGCGATCAGCTCGACATCGACCAGGCCGCGCCCGGCCATGCCGACCACTGGTTCGGCATCTCGCCCTCACACCTCCTTCTCATGCTCTTCCTGGGGCTGGTGAGCGCCACGCTGATCGCGCTGCAGATCTTCCGCCTCCGGCGGATCGGGGCGATCGCCGGCGGTGTCGCCACCGCCAAGACCTCGGAAAAGCCGGAGCCGAAGGCTGTCCCGCCCGCTGCGAAGTTCGCGCCCGCACCTGCCCCCGTTGCCGGCAGCGCCGGGCTCGCCTCGAGCAATGCGGCCGCGCCCGCGGGAGCTTCGCTGCGCAAGCCCAAAAGCTGGGCGGGGCAGCTGCGCGTGGTCCAGATCGTGCGAGAGACGCCGAGCGTGCTGACCTTCCGGCTCGCGGACCCGGCCGCCGACCGGCTGCCGTTCGACTTCCTGCCGGGCCAGTTCCTGCAGGTCGAGGTAGAGCCCGAAGCGGGCAAGACCGCGCGCCGTTCCTACACGATCGCCTCTTCGCCGACCCAGCGGGCCTATGTCGAACTGACGGTCAAGCGCGAGGAGCAGGGCGTGGTCTCGCGATACCTGCACGACAAGGTCGTCGCCGACGATCTGCTGAAGGTCAGCGGACCGTTCGGCGCCTTCACCTTCACGGGAACGGATGCCCAGAGCATCGTGCTGATCGCGGGCGGGGTCGGCATCACCCCGATGATGTCGGTGCTGCGCTATCTCACCGACACCGCGTGGAAGGGTGATATCTTCTTCTTCTACGGCGCACGGTCGACCGAGGAATTCGTGTTCCGCGACGAGCTCGAACGGCTCGAACGCCGTTTTCCCAACCTCCATGTCGTCGCCGCGATGCAGCGCGCGCCCGGCACCGTCTGGATGGGCCCCGAAGGGCCGATCACCCGCGAGATGATCCTGGCCGCGGTGCCGGAGATCGCGAGCCGGCGGATCCATATGTGCGGCCCGCCGGCGATGATGGGCGCGATGCGCGGCGTGCTGGCGGAACTCGGCGTCCCCGAAGCGCAGCTGCACACCGAGGCGTTCGGTCCGGCCTCGCTGCCGGCCGACCACGAGGATCTCGAGGTCAAGCCCGCGCCCGCGCCAGCAGCTAAGCCGGCCCCGAGCGCCGAGGTGGCACCGAGCACGGTGACCTTCTCCGTGTCGGGGGTGTCGGCGGCTTTGCCCGCGGACGAGACCGTGCTCGAGGCGGCCGAGGGCGCGGGCGTCGAGATCCCCTATGCCTGCCGTGCGGGCACATGCGGCGCCTGCGTCGTCAAGCTGCTGCAAGGCGAGGTGACGATGGAGGTCGAGTCCGGCCTCGCGCCCGCCGACAAGGCGCAGGGCTATGTGCTCGCGTGCCAGGCGAAGGGCACGGGCACGCCGCTCGTGGTCGAAGCCTGATGCGCGAACGCAGCGACATCGCCGTCGGCCTGCTGGTCGCGTTCCTGCTGCTGTTCCCGTTCGGCTACCTCGTGCATGTGTCACCGCGCTTTCCGGGCAGCCTGGCCGGCGGGATCATCGGGATCGCAGCGCTCGTGCTGATGCTGCTGACGCTTCCCTATGTCGCGGCCAAGCATATCGCCTGGGTCGACAAGGCGCTCTCCCGGCTCGTCAGCAAGCCGACCCTGCTCGCCATCCACATCTATGCCGGCGTGCTGGCGCCGATCCTGGGTCTGGTCCACGCCGCGCACAAGCTCGAAAGCCCGGTCGGACTGCTTCTGACCATCCTTCTGCTGATGACGGTCATCACCGGCTTCATCGGCCGCTACCTGCTTGCCCAGCTTGGTCGGGCGCTGCGCGGACGCAGGTCGGAACTGGCTTCGCTTCGCGCCGCCTTCCTCGAGGAGCCGGCCGCGCCGACGCAGGCCGATACCGCAGCCGCGCCGCTGTCGGGCTGGAGGCGCTATCTGTTCGTCGCCGGGGATGCGCCCGCGGGCCAGCACCCCCAGGACAAGGCGGGGATCGCCGCGGCGCTGGCCGATACCGAATTCGCGATCCGCGCCGAAGAGGCGACCAACACCCTGTTCGCGCGATGGCGGTTCCTGCACATCCTGCTGGGCTGTCTCATCTTCGCGCTGCTCGCGCTCCACGTCGGCGCGGCGATCTATTACGGGCTGCGCTGGCTATGAGCTGGCAGCGTCTTTCCTACGCCGTCTTCATCGCGGCCCTGCTGGTGATGGTCGCCGCGGTCGCGATCCGGATGCGATCGGACGCGCCGAGGGATGCCGGCCTGGTGGCGCAGCTCGTAGCGCCCGGCCCGCTCTCGAGCGCCCACCAGTCCTTCGCCGGCCAATGCACGGCCTGCCACACGCCGGGCAAGGGCGTCGAAACCCGGACCTGTCTCACCTGCCATGCGGGCACGGATTTCGGGACGAAGCAGTCGACGCAGTTCCACGCGAAAGCGACGCAGTGCACCTCCTGCCACGTCGAACATGAGGGAGAGCGCGGCATCATCCGCATGGATCACGCCGCCTTGCTCGACATGGCAAAGTGGCGGCAGCCTTTGGCGGGCATGTCGACAAACACTCGAAGCCTGACCCCCGAGACCGCGCTCAATTGCGCGAGCTGCCATGCGTTCCGCGATCCGCACCAGGGCCTGTTCGGCACCGACTGCGCGAGCTGTCACAAGACCGACAGCTGGAAGATCGCCAATTACCGCCATCCATCGGTCAATTCGACGCAGTGCGCCGAGTGCCACAAGGCGCCGCCCAGTCACTTCATGGAGCATTTCAGCATGGTCTCGCAGCGCGCAGCCCGGTCGAAGGCGCGCGTCGACCAATGCTATGCCTGTCACGCTACCGACAGCTTCAACAATATCCGCAAGCGAGGCTGGTATGATCACCATTGAGGCCGACTGGCTGAGCGCCTTCTTCCGGCTCGCGGTGATCGGCCTGGAACTGGCGGGCACGCTGACCATCCTGGTCGGCGCGGGGCTCGCAACCTTTCTGTTTGCGCGGCGGGCGAGGGCGGGCGACCGAACCGAGGCCTATAGCGCGTTCCGATCGGCGCTCGGCCGCAGCATCCTGCTCGGCCTGGAATTTCTGGTCGCCGGCGACATCGTCAAGTCGCTGGTGATCAACCCGACGCTCGACGATCTCATCGTGCTGGCCGGGCTTGTGCTGGTGCGGACCTTCCTGAGCATCTCGCTCGGGGTCGAGATCAACGGCCACTGGCCCTGGGAGGAAACGCGGATGGCGCGGGAGAAGGCGCGTGCGGCGTCGGATGGGTCGCCGGCTACGGCTGAGGCCGCCGGATGCGGCACAGCGCTCAAGCGATAGCAGATGGAAGGCGCATCATGATCGAGAGACGCGAATTGCTGATGGCGGGCGCCGGCCTTGCCGCCGCCGGAACGCTGGCTGCGCCGGCGGCGGCGCAGCAGCATCGAATGGAAGGGATGGCGATGTCGATGACGGACTGCATCGACGATTGCGTGGCGTCTCACCGCATGTGCCTGGAAACCGCCGCCTGGCTGACGAAGCAAGGCGGCGCGTCAGCCACGGCGTCGCTGATCGCCATGCTGAACGACTGTGCGGAACTGTGCCAGGCGACCGCCAACTCGATGCTGCGCGAATCCCCGCTCCATACCATCCTGTGTCGCGCCTGCGCTGACGCCTGCGAACGATGTGCGCGGGAATGCCTGAGCCACGTCGTGGACGAGCGGATGAAGCGTTGCTCGGCTACCTGCAAGGACTGCGCCGCCAGCTGTCGGATGATGGCGGACATGGCGAGCTGAGTTTCCTCGAACGCGCCCAGGCGTAGTGAGGTCAAGCAGCTCCAGCACCATTGAAGCGATCCGTCGGCTCTACAATGTGGGACCGCTGCGAAGCTGGGTCGTATGGGTGCGAAAGCGGGACTGGTTAAGGATCGGCGGTAGCGCTTCTAGACCAGCCAGGCAGCGATCGCGCCAACCACCGACTTGGTTTCGGCAACGTCGCGGACTCGCACGGTATCCAGCCCGAGATGCTTGGCCGGATAATCATTTCCGCCCGGGAAGATCGCGTCACCGAAGAAGATCATCTCGTCGAGTGCGACGCCGGTCTGCTCGGAAAGGCGCTTAAGGCCATAGGCCTTGTCTATCCCTTCGCGGGTGATGTCGATCGATGTCGCCCCGCCGATATTGATGGCAAAGCCTGGCAGCAACGGCTGGAGCAGGGCCTGCAATTTCTTGCGCTTGGCGTGATCGGGATCCCACGTGTCCTTGGCCTCGAGCGGCGCCTGCTGACCGAGCGCGGAGAATGTGATCTGGCTGCCGCGATCCTCGATCTGCTCGCCCCAGATGTTCTCGTTTGCATAGCCCGCCTGCTCGACCGCCTTGGTCAGTGCTTCGCGGATGCGCTGGCTTTCGTCGCCGGTGAACAGATCGGCATAGATACGCGTCCATTGGCCGTCGGCGTGACGATATAGCTTGGTGCCCGTGGTCGGCTGGATGATAAAATTGTCGAGCCGCGCACGGGCGGGCATGCGCGACACCACCTGTTTCTCGAATTGCGGCCAGTCGCCTCCGGAGATGATCGCTACCATCGTCACGTCGAGCAGGCGGGTAAGCAGATCCGCCATTTCATCGTCGAGCGGCTGCTTGTTGAGCGCGAGCGTTCCATCGAGGTCGAAAGCGGCCAGTCGCTTCATGATGATCCTCCCACAAGCGGCAGCAGAAATGCGTCGATGGCATCGGCGATGCCATCTTTGTCGTCGCTGGTTGAAATGTAGTGCGCTGCGCTACGGATCTCCTCAGGCGCCTTGCCCATGGCGATCGATAGGCCGGTGCGCACGAGCAAAGGGCAGGTCATTGGGCATGTGGCCGAGCGCCCGCGCCAGGGCATCGACGCCAGCTCGCTTGTTGGCATAGGGCCACCTTTTCCTCGTCCGGAAGCGAACTCGTCGCCCCCGTTACCGCTCATGTGGTTGCTCGCTTGCACTGCGCATGAGCCGATCACCGTCATCCCAAGTTCTGCGCCGGCTGCCTTGTCCTGGGCGATCTGCGATCAGATGCCATCGCAGGCGTCCCTTCTGTCTAGCGACAAATACGCATTACCACCGGCAGATGGTCTGCATAGTCTGCCAAGGGCAACCAACGAAGCTCTCAGCGGAGTGAGTGTGGATCGGAAGGGAATAGTATGACGATCGCGCTTAACGGGTTATATCGATGCCGGCTGCTCACTTTCACACGGTGGTCGTGTTCCATCTGGGCGATTTTCGCCGCGCTCACTGTGCCAACGCTACCTTCGCCGGCCAGGGTCGTTCCCGCAGGGGAAGATACCTCGACCACCAAGCTCGCGGGTGTCTGGTCATTTGATGGCCGATCCGGCTGTAAGTCGGGGATGGCCTGGGTTCTTAATCGCAACGGATCTTACAGCGAAATCCGATTGCCTGACCAGACGCCGCTTGGCGGAGGAAAGTGGTATGAACGCGGCGATACCATCTTTTACTCATTGCCGCGAGTACTGACAGCGGCCGCGGGACGGCCCGACAAGCGTATGGTCATTATAGAGCGCGGCCCGCGGCGCCTGGTGGCCGTGACTAACCGCAGGGTTCGTCATGTGATGCACAAGTGTCCGGGATGATCGAATGCCTTCGATCGAGATGTGCGAAACGTTCTGGCCCAAGCCCGAAAAGGGAACAAAAACGAGAGTGGAGTTCGAAGTCACACGTCGAGCATTGCCCCCTTATTGGCAGATGCAGGATCGGATTTCGCTTCTTGAGTTGTTCCCACTACGTCACGGAAAACTGACCCATCATGCCTTCGTCCTCGTGCTCCAGGATATGGCAATGGAACAGGAAGGGCGCTTTTGAAGCAGGCTGGTCGAAGCGGATTAATAATTCGACCGGTTCGTCCACGACGATGGTGTCACGTGGCCCCTGATCAAGAAGATCTGGCTCCTCGCCATCGCGACTTAGCACGTCGAAGTGCACTCCATGAATGTGGAAGGGATGGGCCATTTTCTGCCCGGAGACTTTCCATATCTCGACGGCGCCAAGCTCGACCTCCTCATCGATTCGATCCATATCGAATCGCCTGTGGTTGATCGTTAGCGGCTCTTCGTCGCTATCCATCATGCCTCCCAGCCTCATGTTGAGCACCAGACGTCGCCGTGCGACGACCGTAGCCGGATCTGGCACCGCGCGGGACGCCAGGAGGAGGGGAAGCGTGGTGCTACCTCGCTTACTCGATGCCAAGCGCGGTGAGAATGTGAGGACAGTTTCATTGCCTGCGTTGTTTTCGCTAGCCTCGTGCCGATGCATCATGCTCATGCCATGCATCCTCAGGGTGCTTTGGTCTGGAGCCGAGACCAACGAGACCGGTCTGCCATCGCTGAAGTCCACCAAAATCTCAGCCCGCTGACCGGAGGCCAGAGGGAGGGACTGCAATTCAACGGACTTTTCCAAAAGGCCGCCCTCGGTGCCGATCCAATAAAAGGCTCGTCCGTCGCTGAACGAAAGATCGTAAGTCCGGGCATTCGAACCATTTACAAGCCGCAGCCGCACTAAGCTTCTGGGAACGTCTGCTCGCGGGTTGTACGCGCCGTTTACGAGAATAACGTTGCCCCGCCTCCCGTCCAGCGCCACCATCATGCCCGCCGGTAACACCAGACGGCCATCCACGAACTGCCGATCCTGGATCAAGATTGGTAGATCGTCGACGCCATAATCCGAAGGCAAACCGAGACCTTGCTCTTCCTCGTCGGTGACGAAGAGCAATCCCGCTAGGCCTGCATAGACCTGCTCCGCCGTTTGGCCATGTGCATGCGAATGATAAAAGAGAGTGGCCGCCGGCTGACGGATCGGCAGCGTCGGACGCCAAGTCTCGCCTGGACTAATGGTCTGGTGGGGGCTGCCGTCCAGCTCTCCCGGTACGAGCAGCCCGTGCCAGTGAACCGTGGTATCAGCAGACAGATTGTTGCTGACTGTCACCGTCACGTCGTCCCCGCGATGTACCCGCAGAGTCGGGCCGAGATAGCTGCCGTTGTATCCCATGGTGGCGCTCCGCCGCCCTGGGAAGAAAGTGGTTTCCCCTTCCTGCGCCCTCAGTCCAATTCTCTGCCCATGGTCGCGTGCATCTAACAGGCGAGGAATGGGCAGCGTGCCTGCTTGGTCCGGCGTCGCAAATCTGCGCGTGCATGCCGCCCCCAGCAGGAGGCCTCCGCCCGCCAAGAGAGTTCGCCGATTCAGAAAAGTCATTTCGAAGCCCCTCCTGAGCAATCGTGAAACTGACGCAAGCGCGCTTTTCTCGATCCCGATGAGATCCACCGAGGCGAAGCGCCGCTCTTCCCTTAAAGGGCGCGCGGGAGGGCAATATCCGTAATACCCGAACCGATCGCTTTTGTGCCCGCCCCCTCTGGGAAGACAAAATTGCCCTTCTAAGCTGGTCGCGGCCCTCGCCAGTTGATCAATCATCAGCCAGGCGAGCGTTCAATCACTGCGGCACCGATCCGAGCGAGCGTCTATTCCGACAATTTAGCCTGGGCCAGTCCGAGTGGCTGGTTCGGCGGTGGGCCTTGCCACGATCGCGCCGAAGCAAAAGCGGCGTGCGATTTACGTTTCGCTGTTCGCCACTGCAGCAGGCGGCGTCGCTTTCCAGTGCTCGGGCTAGGCGGAGGCTTTGATGGCCGCCGTCTTCGGTCATCCGCGCCCAGCTTTTGCTAGCAGCCGAACTAAAGCGGACATTGCAGGCTGACCGCCAGCTTCGCAAATTACGTATACTGCCGCCTCCAGGCCGACACCATCTCAACGGCAAGCTCCCTGGGGAGCGAGAATCGACCGGGCATGTGTCCGGTCGAACTGAAACTCAGACTTGAAGGAATCATATTTGCGCAAGAAAGCAGCGATTATCGCGTCGCTCGCAGCCTTTGGCGTCCTTGCCGTCGGCGCCGGGCCAGTTCTCGCCGATGGGATGCCGCCGGGCATGCCGGACCTTGAGCAGACGCTCAAGGCGAAGCCGGCGCCGGCTCGGTCCGAGACGGCCCAGATGCAAGGAATGCGACACCGCGAAGTGCGGATGCACGGTGAGATGATGCAGGACCATCGGATCGCTATGCGGGAGATGGGAACCCAGGACGGAGCCTCCCGCATGTTGCGTAGGTCGCGGGGCGGTTGCTGACCCTGCACTTAAGCCAGCTCCGATCACGAGGCGGGGTGGCCAACGACCGTGGCCTGGTTCAACTGCAGCTTTGGCCCGCCGTTCTCCCACGGCGGGCCAATTGGTTTTTGCACTTCGCTGTCGGCCGCCATCAAGCGGGATCATGAATTCGCTTGACCTTGGACCATGGTCCACCCCGCACGATCCCGCGCATGCTAGTCGCGATCCAAAGCGGATTCGTAAGTTACGTATACAGACTGCGTCTCGCTAGCAGCATTGAAGCTTCGGAATTGCCGGGATCGGAACGTCGATCGGGCAACAGGACGAACACTCGGAGACCCTCAATGCGACAGACGACACTTCTAGCGGCGACCGTCAGCCTCTTCGCGACGCTAACCTTCGCCGCCGGCACCGCTCTCGCCCAGTCGACGCCCGCGCCCGCACAGACTGCGCCGGCCCATGCCCACCAGCAGGGCATGGATCATGGCGGGCAGCAGATGCACGATCAGATGATGAAGGATCATCAGGCCGGCGCGCAGAAGCAGCAGGGGCAACCGGCCCAGCAGGATCAACAGGGCATGTCGGGGATGGCCGGCATGTCCGGCGGGTCGCCTGCATCGAACGGCTCGGGCATGGCCGGTAAGGCGAAGAGTGGCTGCTGCAAGATGCCGATGAAGAAGGCCAAGCCGGCCGCGAAGAAGAAGACCGCCAAGCCCATGGCCGACAAGCCGATGAGCGACATGTGAAGTTTCCAGCCCCGATAAAACACCCCCCGGGGCTGAGGGCCCGCCGCCGCCCCCGCGGCGGGCCAGTTCTTTGACGATGCCCAGCGTCGCCCGTGCTCCCGGCCTTCAAAACCGGGTCCGAGCGTCTGACGTGACAGAGGAAACAGCGATGCGAAATCATCTTGGCGTCGGTGCTGCTATTGGCTTTCTGTTCTTTGGCAGCACGCCGCTCCTCGCACAGGGTATCGGCCATAGCTTGTTCATGCGCGGCAAGATCGTCCGTATGGATGCGGGCGGCACAGTGGCCTGCCTGGGCAAGGCCGATGGCGCGCACATCGGGCAGATACTCGAAGTCTATCACGCAACGCCGCGACACCGCCGCCTTGTCGGTCATGTCGAAGTCGACCAGATTTTCGACGACCATTACGCTCATTTTCGCGTGAGGGACGGGACGCTTCAGAAAGGCGATTGGGTGAGCCTAAAGCGCGTCCGGGCGTAACGCCAGAATTGGAATGCCAAGCGCCGCCCTCCCCAAAAGAAGAATCAGCCGAGTAGCGTGTCTCGGCATAATTCCGATCATGCGTGCGCGAATAGGTTCGGGAGTCGATGAATACTCATCGGCTCCGTTGGCGTGTCTGACCCTCAAAGACCGCGACACCGATACCAAACTACCTTCTGCGGAACTTACTTATAGGCCGCCCGGGCAAAGAGATTACTCCGTCAGGCCATCGATAGAGATGGAGTCAGGTTATGTTCGAGAAGGCGATCGGGACCATCAATGCGGCGGCCTCCTTCCGACACCGCTATGATAATTTCATCGGTGGTCGATGGAACGCTCCTGCGAGCGGCGAGTATTTCGCCGACAAGAGCCCGATCAATGGTGCCCAGATCGCAGAGTTCGCGCTGTCGACGCCGGAAGATGTCGAGCGCGCGCTCGATGCGGCGCACGCCGCCAAGGATCAATGGGCAAGAATCGCCCCCGCCGAGCGCGCCAGGATTCTCAATCGCGTCGCCGACCGGCTCGAGGATAATCTGGAGCTGCTGGCGCTTGCCGAGACGATCGACAATGGCAAGCCGATCCGCGAGACGCGTGCTGCCGACGTTCCGCTTGCGATCGACCATTTCCGCTACTTCGCCGGCTGCATCCGGGCGGAGGAAGGCGGCATCTCGACGATCGATGCGGACACCATCGCCTATCATTTCCGCGAGCCGCTCGGCGTCGTCGGCCAGATCATCCCGTGGAACTTCCCGCTGCTGATGGCGGCGTGGAAGATCGCGCCGGCGCTGGCGGCCGGCAACTGCACCGTCATCAAACCCGCATCCCAGACGCCGCTCACCTTGCTGATGTTCGCCGAGCTCACCGCCGACATCCTGCCGCCCGGCGTGCTCAATGTCGTCACCGGCCCGGGACGGACCGTTGGCCAGGCGATCGCCGCCAATCCGCGCATCGCCAAGGTCTCGTTCACCGGCGAGACCGTCACCGGCAAGCAGATCATGCACGCCGCGGCGGACCATCTGATCCCCCAGACGATGGAGCTTGGCGGCAAGTCGCCCAACATCTTCATGGCGGACGTGCTCGACGAGGACGATGCCTTCTTCGACAAGGCGCTCGAAGGCTTTACTTTGTTCGCCTTCAACAAGGGCGAGGTCTGTACCTGCCCGTCGCGCGCCCTGATCCATGAGTCGATCTTCGACCGCTTCATCGAGCGCGCCGTGGCGCGCGTCGCCGCGATCCGCCAGGGCGATCCGCTCGACCCGTCGGTCCAGGTCGGCGCGCAGGCGTCGGAGGACCAGCTCCACAAGATCCTGGGCTATATCGATATCGGCAAGGCCGAGGGCGCGCAGTGTCTGGTCGGTGGCGCCAGGGCGCTGCCGGGCGGTGCGCTCGACCAGGGCTATTTCGTGCAGCCGACCGTGTTCGTGGGTCAGAACCACATGCGCATCTTCCAGGAGGAGATCTTCGGTCCCGTCCTGTCGGTCACCACGTTCAAGACGGTCGAGGAGGCGATCGCACTTGCCAATGACACCGCCTACGGTCTTGGCGCGGGCGTCTGGACCCGGAGCGGCAACACCGCCTACCGGCTCGGCCGCGCGATCGAGGCCGGGCGGGTCTGGACCAACTGCTATCATCAGTACCCCGCCCATGCCGCCTTCGGCGGATACAAGGCATCGGGCTTCGGGCGTGAAAACCACCGGATGATGCTCGATCATTATCAGCAGACCAAGAATCTGCTCGTCTCCTATGACGAGCACGCGCTCGGCCTATTCTGACCCCCCGCTTAAAAGGAGAAACGGACATGGCGAAAACCATGAAGGCGGCGGTCGTCCGCGAATTTGGCAAGCCCCTGGTCATCGAGGACGCGCCGATCCCGACGGTCGGCCCCGGGCAGGTCCTGGTCAAGATTGCGGCAACCGGCGTGTGCCATACCGACCTGCACGCGGCAGAAGGGGACTGGCCGGTCAAGCCCAACCCGCCCTTCATTCCCGGCCATGAGGGCGTCGGGCATGTCGCCGCCGTTGGTGCCGGCGTCACCCATGTGAAGGAAGGCGACCGGGTCGGTGTGCCCTGGCTCTACACCGCCTGCGGGCACTGCGTGCATTGCCTGGGTGGCTGGGAGACGCTTTGCCACGAACAGCAGAACACCGGCTATTCGGTCAATGGCAGCTTTGCCGAATATGTCCTCGCCGATCCCAACTATGTTGGTCACCTTCCCGACAATGTCGACTTCCTCGACATTGCGCCGATCCTCTGCGCGGGCGTCACCGTCTACAAGGGACTGAAGGCCACCGAGGCCCGGCCCGGCGAGTGGGTGGTCGTCTCCGGGATTGGCGGGCTCGGCCACATGGCGGTGCAATATGCCCGAGCCATGGGTCTCAATGTGGCCGCGGTCGACATCGACGATAGCAAGCTCGACCTCGCTACACGCCTTGGCGCCACACTGACGGTCAACGCGCGCAGCGAGGACCCTTCGGCAGCGCTCAAGAAAGCCATTGGCGGCGCGCACGGGGCGCTGGTGACCGCTGTTTCGCCCAAGGCGTTCCAGCAGGCGCTCGGCATGGTCCGGCGCGGCGGCACGGTCGCGCTCAATGGCCTGCCCCCGGGCGACTTCCCGTTGTCGATCTTCGACACCGTGCTGAACGGCATTACCGTGCGCGGCTCGATCGTCGGCACGCGGCTCGATCTGCTCGAGGCACTCGCTTTTGCCGGCGAGGGCAAGGTCAAGGCCACGGTCCATGCGGACAGGCTCGAGAACATCAACGACGTCTTCTCCCGCATGCATCATGGCGACATCGAGGGCCGGATCGTCCTCGACCTCGCCTGAACCCGACTTCGCGAAAGTACAGTTCATGTCTCCCTTACATATCCGCCCGATCGCGCGGCGCCGTTTCGTCCAGGGGCTGGCGATCGGCGGCGCGGTCGCCGGTTTCGCCCCGGCGCTTCTCGCGCGATCCGCCCCAGTCTCGCCCGCTGAGCTGAGCGGGACCGAGTTCGACCTCGAGATCGCCGAGCTGCCGGTCAACTTCACCGGCAAGCGCCGTATTGCGACCGCCGTGAACGGCAGCGTGCCCGCGCCGGTCCTGCGTCTGCGCGAAGGCGACACGGTCACGCTGCGCGTGCGCAACGGCCTCAAGGAGATGTCGAGCATCCATTGGCACGGCATCATCGTGCCGGCGGAGATGGACGGCGTGCCCGGCATCAGCTTTGCCGGCATCGCGCCGGGCGAGACCTTCACCTATCGCTTCGAGGTCCGCCAGAGCGGAACCTACTGGTATCACGCTCACACGCTCGCCGAGCAGACGGGACTCTATGGAGCGATCATCGTGGAGCCGAAACAGGCGCCGACGGCGCGGGCGCCCGATCGCGACTATTGCATCGTGCTCAGCGATTGGTCGGACGAGCCGCCGCTGCAGATCTTCCTCAATCTCAAGAAGCAGAGCAGCTACTATAATTTTGCGCAGCCGACCGCCGGCGATTTCCTCAAGGATGCCGGCGCCATGGGCCTTGGCAGGGCGCTCGAGCGCCGGCGGATGTGGAACAGCTCGCGGATGAACCCGACCGACTACAGCGATGTCTCTGCCGCGACCTATACCTATCTGATGAACGGCGCGCCGCCCGCCGGCAACTGGACCGGTATCGCCGCGCCCGGCGAGCGCGTGCGCCTGCGCTTCGTCGGGGCGGGGACGGCGACGTTCTTCGACGTGCGGATCCCGGGGGTCGAGCTGACGGTCGTATCGACCGACGGGCAGCCGGTCGAACCGGTCACGGTCGAGGAATTTCGGATCGGCCCGGGCGAGACCTACGACGTCGAGTTCACCATGCCCGAGGGCGGCGCCCGCACCATCTTCGCGCAGGCTATCGATCGGAGCGGCTATGCCCGTGGTACGATCGCACCAGCCCCGGGCATGGCGGCAGCCGTGCCGCCGCTCGATGCCCGGACCTGGCTCGAGCCGGTCGACATGATGGGCGCGATGGCGACGATGGGCGCAATGGGAGGCGACGCGCATGCCGGGCACGGCATGATCGAGATGCCGGCCAGGGCACAGCACGCCCGCACCGAATATGGCGCCAATACCGACATGCGCGTCGACTATCCGCGCACCAATCTCGACGATCCGGGCGCGGGCCTGCGCGGGCGCGACTGGCGCGTGCTGACGCTGGCCGACCTGCGCACGCCGGGCGGCGATCCCGACCCGCGCGAGCCCGAGCGCGATATCGAGCTGCATCTGACGGGCAATATGGAACGGTTCATCTGGTCGCTCGACGGCCTCAAGCTCAACGATTCCCGGCCGCTCCATTTCAGGCCGAACGAGCGGCTGCGCGTCACCTTCGTCAACGACACGATGATGGCGCATCCGATGCATCTGCACGGCATGTGGAGCGATGTCGAAGGCCCGGACGGCGCCTTCCAGGTCCGCAAGCATACAGTCGTGGTCCAGCCCGCCCAACGGGTGAGCTTCCGCGTCACCGCCGACGCCTTGGGTCGATGGGCCTTTCACTGCCATCTGCTCTATCACATGGCGGCCGGCATGTTCCGGGAGGTGGTGGTCGCATGATCCGGATTTTCCCCTCGCGCGGCATCGCTCTTGGCGCTGCCCTCTTCCTGGCGCCGGCGATCACGGCTCCCGCTCTCGCGCAGGATGCCTCGCCCCCGTCGCCCGCCACCACCCCTGCCCAAACGGCCACTCCCGCTCCGCACGCCCCTTCCGCGCAAGGCTCTCAGGACCATGCGGGCATGGGCATGCCGGGCATGGATATGACCGACACGAAGGCGTCCGGTAACGGCGCCACGATGGACATGGGCTCGATGCAGGGTGGCAAGGCCCCGCCGGACGCGCGCAACTCGGACGATTATGCCGACGGCTACCGCAACTCGACGCTGCCGGGCTATGAGATGGCCGACAAGCTCTCGATCCCCAAGATACTTGTCGATGAGCTCGAGTTCACCAGCGGCAACGAGGGGCAGGGCGTGGGCTGGACCGTGCTCGTCACCAAGGGTCAGGACAATGACAAGCTCTGGCTGCGCAGCCAGGGGCTCAAGAACTCCCGCGACCAACGTCTCGATCCGGAAAGCAGCGTCGAGGCGCTGTGGTGGCACAGCAAGAACCCGTTCTGGGGCACGCTGCTCGGGGTCAGGCAGGATCTCGGCAAGGGCGCGACGACGTGGCTGGCCGCCGGCGTCGAGGGACTGGCGCCTTATTGGTTCGACGTCCAGTTCACCGGCTATGTAGGAACCGATGGGCGTCTCGCGGCGCGCGCCAAAGCCTCCTATGAGGTCCTGTTCACCAATCGGTTGATCCTTACGCCGCAGGTGGAGACCAATATCTATTCGAAGCGGTCGGGCGATCGGCAGCTCGGCAGCGGCTTCAGCAATGTTGAGCTGAGCGGACGGTTGCGCTACGAGGTGTCGCGCAAGTTCGCGCCCTATATCGGCTTCGTCTGGGAGCGCGCATTTGACGGCACGGCCGATTTCCGTCGCCTGCGCGGGGAAGGGCCTTCCGAACACAGGCTGGTGATCGGCTTGCGCGCCTGGTGGTGATCCGGGGATGGCGACTTGAGGGATCGACCGCGAACGCGCCGCGTTACAAGGCTGGATCGCAAGCCAACGGTCGCTGGCCGGCCTCTTTTTTCGTCTTGCTGCTCGCGGCGGCTGCGGCGTCGGCGGGACAGACGGCCATTCTCGCCTTCCTTCCGACACTGGTCGACCCGGCTCGTGGCGCGCTATCGTCAAGCGCTCATGATTTTCATGTCGCGAGCCTGACCGCGGTCCACCCCCTGGCTGCCTTGCTGGCGGCGCCGCTCTGGGGCTGGATCGCGGACCGGGTCGACTATCGGGCGATGTTGCGCGCAGCGCTGGTCATCCTCGCGCTGGTGACCGCGCCGATCGGCCTCGTCGGGCTGCCTGAGCTTTATGCATTGCGCCTGGTGGCGGGGATGGCGGCGGCCGCCATCATACCGCTGGGATTGCTCTGCGCGAGCTTTGCCGCAAACGGGCGCGCGGACCAGGCGCGGCGCTTCACCTGGCTGACCGCCTTCGTGTTTCTGGGCGATCTCGCCGGTCCGCTGGTGGCGGAGGTCTCGGCCGCGATCCTGCCCCGCGCTCCCCTCATGATCCTCGCTCTCGGCATCGGTGCCGTCGGGGCGGCGCTTTGCGCCGTTCGTCTGCCGCGCTGGTGTGCACCTTGCATCGATGGCGGAGACCTGCCCGCGCCGACGCTCGGCGCGACGCTGATCCTGCTTTTCGTCACGATCGTCGCGGGCGGCGGGCTGGCGGCGATGCATGTCAATCTCCTGGTGACGCGGAGCGTCATTTCGCTGAGCCGCGAAGAGATCGCCTGGATGCTCAGTCTCTGCGGATTGGGCATGCTGGCAGCACAGATCTTCCATGCGAGGCTCGATTGGCTGGTGACCATGCCGAGGCGGCTTGCGGGGCTGACGCTCGGCCTGCTGGCTGCGGCGCTCTTCCTGTTCCCTGTCGCCGCGAGCATGGCCGAACTCAGTGGGATCATCGTTGCTGCCGGCTGGAGCTCGGCAACCCTTCGATTGGTCACCAGCTTCTGGATCAGCGGTGCGGCAGCCCCTTCGGGTCTGAAGCTCGGTCTCCAGCATTCCGCCGCCAGCATCGGGCAGGCGCTCGCGCCGCTGGCGATCGCCGTCGTCGCTCCCGGGGCGCAGCACTTAGTCTTGTGGGGGATTGGTGGTCTGTCGCTGGCGCTGCTTGTGTCCTTGCCGCTCGCCTGGAGGCCGCGCGCCATCGTGAAATCTTCAGCGTGATGAGGGGTAGGGGGCATCAATGCGTATAGATCATTAGGAACCCTATCGCATGCTTCCGGGAGCCGTTCATGAAGACCCGTCTTTCTGCCGCCTTGCTGTTCCTCGCCCTGCCCGGCGCAGCGCTTGCGGCGAATGATGTCGTCGTCCACCGGGACCCGGGTTGTGGATGCTGTGAGAAGTGGGCCCAGGCGCTTCGCGCGAAGCTGGGCCGCACGGTCGTCATGCGCGACGATGCGTCGCGCGGGGCGCTTCAGCGGAGGGCCGGCATGCCGGGCACGCTGGCATCCTGCCACAGCGCGATGGTTGATGGCTATCTGATCGAGGGCCATGTCCCGCTCGCCGATATCAAGCGCCTGCTGGCAACCCGTCCCGTAGGCGTCAGAGGCATTGCGGTGGCGGGGATGCCGATCGGCTCGGAGGGCATGGAAGTGGCAGGCGCCGCCCGCCAACCCTATGCGGTGGTGTCGTTCGGCAGTTCGGGCCAGAAGGTCTTCGCGCGGCATTGATCACGCACGCCTCGGCTCTCGCTGGTGATTTCCTGTTTGAATGACTGGGACTTGCTCGCCCCCACCTGTATAGTCATTTGATGCATGCTCCCGCTCGCCCCCATAGCCGCGCATCCGCTCCCCGGACGAAAGCTGCTTCTGTGGGCGAACCCGCGGTCGACGCTGCCGGTGCGGAGAAGCAACCTCGCTATGTGGCGATCAAAGACAGCATTTTCGAGGACATCCGGGAAGGTCGCCTGAAGCCCGGCGACCAGACGCCGTCAGAGGCCGAGCTCGTCGAGACGTTCAAAGTCTCGCGCATGACCGCAAACCGGGCGTTGCGGGAACTGCAATCGGCCGGTGTCGTGGTACGGCGGGCGGGGCGGGGCAGCTTTGTCGCCGAGCCCCGGCCGATCGGGCAGCTGATCGAGATCCGCAACATCGCGGAGGAGGTGCGCGGCAGGGGCCACGCCTATCGCGCGCGCGTCATTTATAATATCGAGATACGGGCTGATGCGGAAAGGGCAGCTCTGCTGGAAGTCGGCTTGGGCACGCGCCTCTTCCATTCGCTTATCGTCCATCACGAGACCGAATTCCCAATTCAGGTCGAGGAGCGCTTTGTGCTGGCATCTGCTGCGCCACGCTACGGAGAGAGGGATTTCAGCGCCTCGACGCCGAATGAATATCTGACACGTGTTGCCCCGCTCGAGCGAGTAGAGCACCGGGTGTGCGCGGCGATGCCGGATACAGCCATGCGAACAATGCTGGGCCTCGCTGAAGGAGAACCAGTGCTAATGATGACGCGCAGAACCTGGAGTCGCGGACGTCTCGTATCGCACGCTTGGCTCACGCACCCGGGCAATCGGTTCGAGCTATCGGCGGCTTTTTCTGTTGGGACCTAGCGATCAGCCCGCGCCCAACTTGACGGCCGATTTGCGCCTGCGCCGCAACCATCGCACGTCGGCGCGACTGAAGCTCTTAAACAGCAGGTAGAAGCCCGTCCCCGACAGCCACAAAGTACCGAACGCAACGAAGACGATCAGCGGGTGATTGAAGCTGGTGCGGTTCACATAGTCCATATTGTGGAGCATCCAGAAGAAATCCCAGGTGCGCCATGTGTCGCCGCGCATGACCAGGAATCGGCCGGTGTCGGCGGAGATGTAGGCGCTGCTGTTCTCTGCGTCCGCGAAATCCAGTCGCCACATGGTGCCTTCGTGCTCGCGCGCTTCCACATTCGGTTCGGCGAGCAACGTTGCCTTGCGGATCGGTGCTTCATTCACCATCGTCGCGACGTCGCGCGCGACCTGCTCGTCGACCCGAACCGGGGCGCCGCTCGTCGCGTCGATTAGCCGCGTGCCCGTGGTGGATCGAAGCTCGTAGACGGGGCGTGTGGCAAGGGACCGCAAGGCGATGCCGAGCACGGGACCATCAAGAGCGAGCTTTGCCGGCGCAATATAGTCACCGGCAGGTAGGGCGTGCTGATGGCTGGCCTGCGCACTGTGTCCGCCGACCTTCTCCTGATCGAGCAAGGCCATCATCGAGCCGCTCAGAGCCCAAAGGAGAAACTGCACGCCCAGGATCAGGCCGACCCATTTGTGGATGCGCCGAAAAAAGAGCGGGGTGAACCGGATTTTCTTCATGCCTTCTTCTTCCTGCGCCGCGGGAACGACCAAAGCAGCAGCCAAGCCCCGGCCAGCGCCATGGCAAGGGCACTCCAGGTCGCCACGCGCAGCAGCGGATTGTTGACGTCGGAGCGATCGTCATAGTCCATGATGTGCAGCATCCACGCGAAATCGAACACGCGCCACAGCGCATGGCGGCGCGAGATCAGCTCACCGGTCTGCGGAGAGAGATACAGGGTTGGCCGGTTCCAGGCATCGAATTCGACCTGCCAATAGGGAGGCTTGCGCGCCTGCATTTCCAGTGGCGCCGTCGTCAGCAGCCGGGCTGCGACGATGTCCCCGGTGCCGCTGTAGATGCGCCGAGCGGCGGCGCGGATTTGTGCCTCGCTCAAATCGGGGATGGGCTGTCCCGAACCTGCATCGAAGAGTCTTGGACCACCCGGGGTTTGCGCGCGCCAGACGGGCTGATCCATGAACCGTTGCAGGCGGATCTCGGACGCGTCGGGAGCCGATTGAACAATCCGCGCCGGCGGGACGAAGCTCGCAAGGTCGATGGGGGCGACGACCGGTGGGCGGACCAGATCGTCGCCATGGATGATGTCGATATGGACGGCCACCATATAGAAGCCGGTCAGCGTCCAGAGCAGAACCTGGACGCCGACGATCAGGGCCAGCCACTTGTGCGTCCGGCGGATGACCAAAGGCCAGCGAATTGCCATGTGCTGCCCTTCAGAACGCGGTTCGGAAGCCGGCGTAGAAGCGCCGTCCGAGCAGATCATAGGTCATCGTGTCGGTGTTGGCATCGGTGAAGCTCTGGATATAGGGCGCCTTGCGGTCGAACAGATTATCGGCCCCGATCTGGAAACGTGTCTTCTCGTCGATCGCGAAGGCAAGCTGAAGATTGTGGTAGAAGACGTTCGGCGTGCGGTAGCCGATGTCGCCGGCCGATGCGTTGAAGTCGGTCGCCTTGCCGATCCATTGTGTCGACCAGGTCGCGCTGATGCCGTCCTTTTCCGCCGTCAGCACGCCATAACCACGCCATTTCGGATAGCCGCCATTGCCGCCCCCGATAAACCCGTCGAAATAGATCGGCGCGCCGCCGGAGAAGGGGTTTACGACATATTTGTTGAGATAGGTCATGTTGAGATCCAAGGAGATCTTCACCTCGCCCACCGCACCACTGTACACCAGACCCAGATCGAGACCATTCATCTCCTCGCGGCCGGTGTTGATGGGCTGGGCGGAGAGGTAAGTGACCTCGCCGGTCAGCGCGCTGCGCGTAAAGTCGCTGCAGAACGGGTGCGACAGGTTCTGGCTCGCATAGCAGACTGCGAGCTTGGTCGAGCCGGGAATGGCCCGGATCGCGTCCTTGATCTTGATGTCGAACCAGTCTGCCGTCAGCGACAACCCTGGGATGATGCCGCGCGGCGATATCACCGTACCAACGGTCCAGGTCGTGGAGCTTTCGGGCCGAAGGCTCTGGTTACCGCCCACTGTGGTGAGGATCGTGGTGCCGAGCTGCGTATAGTTGGCCGGCACACCGGACGCCTGACAATTGGCGATCAAGGTCACGTTGCCGCTGGAGGTGTAGCGCGAGCAGGGATCGGTCGTGGTCAGATTGCCTTCCGAGACGCCGCCGAAAAGCTCCGGCACGTTGGGAATGCGAAAGCCCGTCCCATAAGTGCCGCGCAGACGGATGCTGTCATTGACTACCCAGTCGGCACTGAGCTTGTAATTCCAGTCGCTCCCGAAGAGATTATAGTCTGAGTAGCGGACTGCGCCATCGAGCGTGAGCGCCTTGGCGAAAGCTGTGTTGGCAAGCACCGGCACCGATAGCTCGAGATAGGCTTCCTTGGCGGTGCTCGAGCCCGAAATAGGATCCTGCTGATTGACGTTCGCCACGCCGAGCACCGTCAACGGGTCGGGATCGCGCCAGCCTTTTTCGCGCCGATAGACCACGCCGGTGGCGAAGGACACCGCGCCGGCTGGAAGGGAGAAGAGATCGCCGTTGAGGTCAGCCGTGACCGTGCCGAGTTCGTTGCCTCCGCGATCGCGCGAGGTGAACAGAATATAATCCAGAACCTGAGGTGTCAGGTCTCCGAACCCAAGATAGTCACCGCAGGGGATGGCCGCGCCCGCCGTGCTGGAGCATTTGCTCCTGTCGAGCGTGTTCGCGACGCGCTCGAGATTGGCGATGTTGGTCGAGCCGTCGACGGCCGTGTTACGCCCGAAGCTGCCCGCGACTTCCCAGGCCCAGTCGTTCGCCAGCTTGCCGCGCAGCCCGAAGGTGCCTTGCCAGGTATCGGTCTCCTGGAAGAAGTGGCGCGCGCCGGGTTCGGCGAGGCGGCGCTGGGCCAGGACCAGGTTCTGGCCGGTCGGATTGGTCGGATTGCTGGCTGGTATCGAGAGATTGCGCAGCGTGCCGGGTGTCGCGATCTGATTCGACTTGCGGAACGTATAGAGGAACTCGCCGAACGCCTGGATACCGTCGGTCAGCGCATAGTCCGCGAAGAAGGCCGTGCTGACGCGCTCGACTGGGCTGACCGCATTGAGAAACGGGTTCGAGTTGAAGTTGTGCTTGGCGGGACTGTAAGGCTCGTAGAAGTTCCCGTTCCCTCCGGGTACCTGGTTGAAGTTGATCTGTTGGCCGTTGGGCAGCACCGCGCGTCCGCCGATCGTCGAGGCGCTGTTGACGCAGCTCAGCGAGCCCGGCGTCGTTTCAGCGAGCGAGCAGGGCGCACGCGAGGCCATGTTGACGGCGCTGGTCTTCTGGTAGGTGACTGCTGCCATGAACCCGCCACGATCGTTGCGAATGCCCCAAAGTAGGTCCGCGGTGAGATCGGAGCCGTCGCCGCGCTCGGTAATGCCTTGTCGGACGCTGAGACCCAGGCCTTCATAATCGGTGCGCGTGACAAGGTTGACCACGCCGGCCATGGCATCGGCCCCGTAGATAGCGGACGCGCCATCCTTGAGGACATCGGTGCGTGCCAGCGCCACGACCGGGATCATGTTGAGATCGGGTGAGGAATTGGCGCCGGTGCCGCCCGCGACGAGGCGTCGGCCGTTGAGGAGCACGAGTGTGCGCTTGATGCCGAGGCCGCGCAGATTGACCTGAGCAGTGCCATAACCGTTGTTGGTCCAGTAGGCCGATGTCTGGTTGCCCGCGAAGCCGGCATTGGCCGGCAAACGCTGCAAGGCGGTTTCGATATTGACGATGCCGGTATTTTGGATCTGCTCGGCGGTGACCACGGTGGCCGGTCCAACCCCGGCCAGATCCTGCCGACGGATTCGTGAGCCGGTAACGACGATGTCGCTGTCATCCCCCAGGACTTGTGCTTTTGGCTGCGGTGTCGGATCGGCCTGAGCGAGAGCCGGCGCGGCGTAGCCCGCGACGATGGCGGCGCTGCCGAGCAGGGCCATCCTGATGGTCATGTGCAATCCCCCTGACGTTTTAGAACAGCCACAGACAACATCAGTTGTATATACAGGTCAACAGTATTTTTCCTGTTTTTCCAATACCTTATTCTCGTGAAATTTAGATATAGATATAGCTATAATACGCACGCCAGACGTCGAACCCTCATGACTGAAGAGATATTTTTGCGAGCGCTCATTTGCAAAGCTGCTGAGATAGGAGATCGAATATCATATCGTAATACAGCCTCGCACGCTTCGATTTGATGATCGGGACATTTGGCCGGCAAGAATGCGAAGCGGCATGATAACATGTTATTGGTGTCGGCGTGATATACCTAGGTATAGCGCTAGAGATGCTCCGGGAACATTAGTCCTTTGCTGAGCTTGCACGCGCCAGCGAAAGTAATACCGATGCGGACCGCATTTGATCCTCGTTTCCTGGATGTGTCGCGCCTTCTTCCGGATTGAGCCGCAGGTTCGCCTTTTGAGGCAGATGAAACGACTCCTGACGAAACGTCGTGCGACGAGTCCGGCGACCTGAGATCGTCGCGCAGCCACTGGGTCACTTGGCGATGATCCAATCCGGTTCGGCAGTGGCGGCGCAGTCCTCGAACGTCGATCGCATCCGCGGAGCCGACGGGCCGGCTTGTGCATGAGCCGCCCTGATTTTGCCGCTGGGCAGTACGGCAGGTTGCGAAAAATGCTTGCTGTGTCCCGGTCGGCGCGCGGGCGTGCAGCTCGCGCCTCGCACGATCACACGCGCAGCAGTCGCCCCACCGCCCGCATGATCGTCGCCCGGCGCGCCGCGTGCTCGGCAGCGTCGCGTGCAGCTCCGGTCATGCACCAGAGCTGGGTGAGGGCGGCGACAAGCCGGACGACATCCAGGGGCGTGAAGTCGGCGACGATCCGCCCCTCGGCCTGCGCCGCTGCGATCCCGTCCAGCTTCTCCCCGAGAAGGACCTCGCCGGCCGGGAGCATCAGAACATCCTGGCCACGCTCCAAATGATGCCAGGTCAGCAGCCTCCACAGGCGCGGGCGTTCGACCAGCAAGTCATAGGTGCGCCCCGCATAACCCTCAAGATCATTGGGATCGAAGCGATCGGCCTGCGCCGCGTCCATCACTTCCTGCGTCAGCGCGGCATCGAAGAGCGCCTCCTTGTCCCCGAAATAGGTGTAGAGCATCGGCTTGCTGATACCCGCCGCCTGCGCAATCCGGTCGATCCGCGCGCCCGCCAGCCCATGGGACGCGAACTCCTCGGTCGCTGCAGCCAGGAGCGTCTCGCGGCTCTGTGCGGCATTCCGCCGGGTTCGTTGCTTCATCACACCTCCAAGCATTGACGCATTCCAGGTTTCAAGTTACCTACCAGTTGGTAATATATGGAGTAACATATGTCCAATCACTGGTTTCTCACGGGCGCGTCCAGCGGCATCGGCCGCCATCTGGCTGAACTGATCCTGGCCGCTGGCGACGACCTTACCGCGACGGCCCGCAAGCCCGAAAGCCTCGATGATCTCGCGGCGAAATATCCGAGCCAGCTGCGCGTCGAAGCGCTCGACGTCACGGTCAAGGACGATATTGCTGCGGTCGTGGCCCGGGCGCAGGCGCGTCGACCCGTCGATATTCTGGTCAACAACGCCGGCGGCGGCGTGATCGGCGCCACCGAAGAGATGTCGAACGCCGAGGTCGAAGGCCAGATCGCGCTCAATCTCATGGCGCCCATCCACATCACCCGCGCCTTTGTCCCCGCCATGCGGCTGCGCGGGAGCGGCCGGATCATCCAGATCTCCAGCGCTAGTGGTCAGGGCTCGCTTCCGACGAGCAGTCTCTATCATGTGGCCAAATGGGGCCTGGAGGGCTTCAGCGAATGCCTCCGCCAGGAGCTTGAACCCTTCAACCTGTTCGTGACACTGATCGAGCCGGGCGGGGCGCGCACCAGCTTCAGCCACAATCTGCAATTCGCCAGCGAGATCGCCGCGTATCGCGATACGCCCGCCGGCCATATCCGCAAGATGTTCGAGACCGCCGGAAACGAGCTCTACACGCTCGACCCGCAAAAGATCGCGCAAGCAATCGTTGATGTCGCAACCAGCGACCATCCGCCGCTGCGCGTGACTCTGGGGGGTGACGCTTTCGGCGTTGTCCAGGCGGCGCTGCAATCGCGGCTCGCCTTTCTGCAGTCCCAGGAAGCGCTCGCGCGCTCGGTCGCTTTCGACAGTTGAGCTTTTCCGTCTTCCAGCTTTCGTCTCCGCGCGGTGCGACGCGCCTCACCGGGGCCCGGCAACCCTGTCGTCAGCGCCGTTATCCGATACTTAGGTATAGTCATCCGACACGATTGCAGAGGCGCCACACGGGCAATCGCTTGGTACCATCGCAAGAGAGGAAAACCCTCGCGGTCGCCAATCAAGGGTGCGCAGACCTTCGCAGTCTGCGTGCCCTTGATGTGGCAGCGCGCCGCCCCGCCACGCGCGTCATGAACGGGAGCGGCCTTCTGCGAAACCCAACGCTCCGCCGCATTTTCTATAAGCTCTCGCTCGAATTGCTGCGCGCCGCCTTCTTCTTCCTGCGATTGGGCTTGAAGAATGACGAGTGTTTGTGCGCGCGTCTCAATAGGCGAGGCACACGGCTTCCGGTCGCCGCCGCCGTTCTTTGTCACAATGGCAAACGGCTACGGCCGGCGACCCTGATCGATCCGGCGTGCGAGCACGTCGGCAAGGATGACTTCGTGTGGATCAAAATGTCCCAGCCCAGCGAAACAGAACTTGCCGACATCGCCGGGAATTACGGCCTTCACCCGCTTGCCATGGAAGGTGCCGACAACGGCCACCAGATTTCGAAGCTCGACGATCACATGCTCAGGGTTGAGAGCGCCATCACCGGCATCCGCGACATCCTGATCTCGGTGTTCGAGGCGAGTCACCTGCTCGAACAGCAGCGCCAAGGTGCGATCACCCGTTAGCTTGCCGCCCGGGCTGCGATCCTCGCGGTGCCTACCGCGATTGCCGGAATCTACGGCATGAATTTCGAGAATATGCCCGAACTGAAGACGCAATGGGGATATTTCGTCATCCTCGGCGTCATCGCTGCGGTCTGCATTGGGCTCTACATCCGGTTCAAACGTAGCCACTGGCTTTGACGGCGCAGATCGGCTTTCCACATCGCGCCGGGCTGAGGCTGCCGGGGGCCGGCCGCCATAACTCAATGCTTTCGCAGAACCTCGGCGCGGTGCCGGTCCAACGCATCGAGCAAAGCCCTGCCGATCAAAGGCTTTGCGAGAACGTGATCGAAGCCCGCCTCGGCGGCCCGCCAGGCCAGCAGCGTGTCGTGAAAGCCTGAGATCATGATGGCGCGTCCCGACCATCCGATCTCGCGAAGGTGACGCAGCATCGCGAATCCGTCGATGTCGGGCATGCGATAGTCGAGGATGACGCAGTCTGCCTCCTTCGCGCGGGGGTCGGCCAACAGCGCGTGGCCGGTCGTATATCCCCACACGGCATAGCCGCGCGATCTCAGCAGCAGCTGGAGGCCACGCCGCACGCCGGGATCGTCGTCGGAGACGAGGATGGTGTATCTGCCATCATGCTGAGTGGAACGGACCGATGGCATTGCGAGAAGCGGACACCCGTGTGACGATTGCACCATCGATCGCATATCGCGCCTCGTCCCGTCGCTACGTAGAGGTCGCAGTCACTTCGGCTTGCGGCCCATGCCCGCGGCAAAGGCGATCCGCAGGGCTTCGGACAAATTGCGGACCTCGAGCTTGGCCATCAGGCTCGCGCGATGGACCTCGACCGTTCGCGATGAACAGCCCAGGTCATAGGCGATCGTCTTATTGGGCAGGCCGTTCGCCAGCCCTTCCAGCACTTCACGCTCCCGGGGCGTCAGTGCAGCGACCCGCACGCCGGCTTCAGAGGTTTCCAGAGTGCGAAGGTCGACATCGTCGAGACGCGCGAACGCGCGGCTGACGGCGCCGAGCAGGGCGGCTTTCTCGAAGGGCTTCTCGAGAAAGTCGACCGCGCCGCCTTTCATGGCCTGCACCGCAACCGACACGTCGCCATGGCCGGTCAGGACGATGACCGGCATATTGACCCCGCGTGCTGCCATGCCGGCCTGAACCTCGAGACCGTCCATCTCGGGCATGCGCACGTCGAGGATGACGCAGCCGACGGCCGCCGACTTCGCCTCCTTGAGAAACTCCACGCCCGAGGCATAGGTCACGACGTCGTAGCCCGCGGTCTTGAGCGCAAAGCTCGCCGCCTTGCGGATGCTCTCCTCGTCGTCGACCAGATGGATGACGCGTCTATCCCCCATGTTCCTCCTCCGCCCGCGCATGGATCAAGGTAAAATGAAAGCGCGCGCCGCCGCGGTCGGGGCGCTCCATCCAGATACGGCCCCCATGCGCTTCGATGATGGTCCGGCAGATCGAAAGGCCGAGGCCCATGCCGTCGGCCTTTGTCGACTTGAACGCCGTGAAGAGCTGCTCCCGGACCTCGTCGGCGATGCCGGGGCCGGTATCCGCCACGGTCACCTCGATCAGCCCGTCAGGGCGCAACCTGGTCGCCACCTTGAGGTCGCGAACCGGACACTCCGCCATCGCCTCGATGGCATTGCGCATCAGGTTGACCAGCACCTGCTGGATCTGCACCCTGTCGACGAGGACCGGCGTCGCGGCGGGATCGACTGCAAAGAAGCTGCGGATGCCGCGCTCGCGGGCGTCGACCAGCGCGAGCTGGCTCGCCTCGGCGATGACCCGCGGCAGCTCGTGGAGGCTCTTGTCGACCTCGCCGCGGGCGACGAAATCGCGCAGGCGCCGGACGATATGGCCGGCCCGCAGCGTTTCCTGTGCCGCATCATCCATCACCGACCGTAGCGACACGAAGGGTTCGTCGTCCCGCTCGTCGAGCATGTCGCGGATCGTCTCGAGATAGAGCGCGACCGCGGCAAGCGGCTGGTTGAGCTCATGCGCGAGGGTCGAGGCCATCGTGCCCATCGCGCTCAGCCGGGAGACATGGACCAGCTCTGCCTGCAGTTCCTTGAGCCTGAGCTCATCCTGCTCCTTGGCGGTGAGATCCCGGATGAAGCCGGTGAACAACCGCTGCCCGTCTTCACCGGCCTCGCCAACCGACAGCTGCATCGGGAAGGTCGAGCCGTCGCGGCGCTGGCCGACCACGACGCGGCCGAGGCCGATGATCCGGCGCTCGCCGGTCTGGAGATAATGCGCGATATATTCGTCGTGCCGGTCGCGATCGGGCTGGGGCATCAGGCAGGAGACGTTGCGGCCGACGAGCTCGGTTTCCGAATAGCCGAACAGGCGTTGGGCGGCCGCGCTGAACGACGTGATGGCGCCGGTCTCGTCGATGATGATCATCGCATCGGGGACGGTCGCCAGGATCGACTGGAGATGCTGCTCGCGGGTCTCGATTGACGCCCGGACCGCCGCCTCGTCGGTGACATCGCGACTGATGCAGGCAAAGCCTCGATGTGCGTCGCCTTCGAACAGGGCGCTGATCGTCAGGCGCGCGAGATACTCCGCTCCGTTCTCGCAGACCCGCCACGCTTCGCGCTCCAGCGTGCCCTCGTGAAGGGCGGCCGCCAGGTCTGCGCGTGGACGACCCGCCGCAATCTCGTCGGGCGGGTAGAACAGGTCATGGGGCTGTCCCAGGACGCGATCGAGGGGCCAGCATTCGGCACGCTCGCCTTCTTCATTATAGCTCAGCACGATCCCGGCAGGATCGAGCAGCGTCAGGACATGGCCGCCAGCCTGTCGCAGGAACAACGGCGCAAGCCGCACCACCTCCCTGGCAATCTCGTCCGGCCCGCGCCTCGTGTCGACCATCGTCCCGGCTCACATGCCTGGCCGGGCGCACGTATCCGGGCGTAGCCCGACCGTGCCACTCAGCGCCGCGCGAGTATGGCCTTCATCTCGTCGATTTCCTGCCGCTGCGAGCGCTTGATCGCTTCGCAAAGCCGGATGACTTCCGGATCGCTGAGCTTTGCTTCCTGGCACATCAGGATCGCCCCGGAATGATGCGGGATCATCGAGCGCAGAAAGGCCGTGTCGCCGATCGTGGTCTGGGTGCGGATGAGTGCAAAGCTGCCGAAGAAGGCGACCAGCGACGCGGCGATCAGCGCGATGTTGGCGGCTTTCGACGCGAACATGTGTCGCATGGCGAGGATCATCAGCACCACCATCGGTGCGACCATCATCAGCGTCATGTAGAGCATGTTGAGGTTGTTGTAGAAGCTGTCGAGCCCGTCGATCATGACGAACATCACCAGATACATGATGACGCCGCTGATGACGGTCTGAACGGCAAGGCTCCAATAGGCACCCATCTTCCGGGTGTTCATGTGGGACGAATGGTCCATGGCGTATCTCCTTCGCTCGGCGCCGGCCGACCTGGGTATGAGTGTAACGCCCCGCTCTCCTGTTCGCCCCCGCCATCAGCTGTCCCGATCCTAGAACCAGAAGCGGATGCCGGCGACGAAGCTGGTGGCATGGACGTCCTCGCCCGCAAGCCTCGACAGCCGCGCCGTGTCTCCGGCTTTGCGCAGATAGGAAACGCCGATGTAAGGTGCGAACTGGCGGCTGAATTCGTAGCGCAGGCGCGCGCCGAGCTCTATGTTGACCAGCCCCGAACCGATGTCGTTCTCCGGAATATCCTGCGCGGCGAAATTGACCTCGGCGCGCGGCTGCAAGATCAGGCGCTGGGTGATGCGCTGGTCGTAATAGCCCTCGACCCGGCCCAGAAGGTCGCCCTTGGTCGAGAGGAACAGCGCGCCTTCGACCTCGAACATGCCAGGAGCCAGGCCCTCGACGCCGATCGTCGCGTAGGTGCGGTCGGGCCCGCGGCCGAAGTCCTGGCGGATACCGCCCTGAAGATTGAAATAGGGGTCGATGGCCCGGCTGTAGAGCACCTGCACCTCGGCGCTGTCGATGCCGCGGCCGAACTCGCCTTCGCCCTCGCTCTTGAGCCAGAGCCGGTTGATATCGCCGCCGTAAAAGCCTTCGCCATCCCAGCGATAGCCATCGCGACCGCTATGCGCTTGATACTCGAACAGGTTGAGCAGCACCTGCCCGAAATTGTTGCCGCCGCTGTCCTTCATCATGATGTCGCGTGAGCGCGCCATCTCGGCGCCGGGAAAATCACGATCGGCGAAGTGGTCGCTGGGGGGAGGCGGCGGGGGCGCATTGCCGGCCGGAAGCGCCGTGCCGGTCATTTGCATGCCGGGCATGGCGGTCTGGCCATGCTGCGAATGGTCCATCCCGGGCATGTCCGGCATCGCGCCGTCCTGATGCTGGGAGTGGTCCATGCCCGGCATGTCCGGCATCGCGGGAGACGCGGGTTGCGGCTGACCGGCCGCATCTCCCTGCGGCGCAGGACTGGCCTGGTGCTGCGAATGGTCCATCGCCGAGGTGGCGTCTGGCGCTGGTGTCTGAGCGCGCGGCCTGGCGGCGGCCTTGTCCTTCTTCTTCTCCTGCGCCGGCGGCACCTCGCCCGGCGGCGCCATGCCGGGCATGCCGTGCATTGAATGATCCTGGGCAAAGGCGGGCGCGGCAGCGAAAAGGGCGATCGCGCTCACCAGCGGCGTGAGGATGCGGGTCATTACGCGTCTCCCTTCGGACGGACGCTCACGACCCGCATCATCCCGGCATGCATGTGGTAGAGGAGATGACAGTGGAAGGCCCAGTCGCCGACCGCGTCGGCGGTGAAGTCCCAGGTCACCTTGCCGCCGGGCTGGACGATTACCGTATGCTTGCGTGGCGCATGATCGCCATGCCCCGTCACCAGCTCGAAAAAATGCCCGTGAATATGGATCGGATGCCCCATCATCGTGTCGTTGATGAGATTGACGCGCACCCGCTCGCCTTCGATGAAGGAGATCGGCTCGTGATGGTCCGACATTTTTTCGCCGTCGAACGACCACATGAACCGCTCCATGTTGCCGGTGAGGTGAATGTCGATGCTGCGGCTCGGCGCGCGCACGTCCGGATTGCGATCGAGCGCCATCAGGTCCCTGTAGACAAGCACCTTGTGGCCGACGTCGGCGAGGCCCTGGCCGGGCTCGCCGGTGCGGTCGACGGGCATCGGCGAGATGGTCTGGACGCTCGGGTCGCGCTTCACCTGCGGCGCGTTCGAGAAGTCGCGCATCTTCATCGACCCCATCGCGTGCCCGCCATGGTCCATGCCCGCCATCTGGCCATCGGCGCCCATCGCGCCGTGGTCCATCCCGCTCATCGCGGAATGATCCATCCCCGAATGATCCATGCCTGCCATGGCGCTATTGTCCATGGTCGCCATCGCTGCCGCCGCGCCGGTCGCGAGGCGCGCGGACGCGTTCTTCTCGGCCGTCGGATCGACGCCCCGCATAGCGCCGCCCGACATGTCCATGCCTTCCATGCCCGGCATCGAGGACATGTCCATGCCCATGTCCTTCATGTCGGCGAGCGGCCGTTTGCGTAAGGGGGGAACCTCGCCGGCCATGCCGGCGCGCGGCGCGAGCGTGGCACGCGCCATGCCCGAGCGGTCGATCGCCTCGCCGACAAGGGTGTAGGCCTTGTCATCGCCTGGGCTGACAACGACGTCGTAGGTCTCGGCAACACCAATCTGGAACTCGTCGACGGTGACCGGCACCACATTCTGCCCGTCGGCCTGGACGATGGTCAGCGGCAGGCCGGGGATGCGGACGTTGAAGGTGGTCATCGCCGACGCATTGATGACCCGCAGCCGCACCCGTTCGCCCGGGGTGAAGAGCGCGGTCCAGTTGTCCATCGGACCATGGCCGTTGACGAGATAGGTGTAGGTGGATCCGGTCACATCGGAGATGTCGGCCGGGTCCATCCGCATCTGGCCCCAGTCGAGCCGGTCCTTGAGCGGCTGATCCTTGCCCGACAGGAGCCCGGCCAGGGTCTGGCGCTGGAAATTGAAATGGCCGGGGTTGACCTTGAGGCGCCGGAAGATCGCCTGCGGCGAGAGCGCGCTGTGATCGGCGAGCACGATGACATGCTCGCGGTCATAGGCGACCGGATCGGCACCGGCGGGATCGATGATGATCGGGCCGTAATGGCCTTCCTGTTCCTGCAGGCCTGAATGGCTGTGATACCAGTAGGTGCCGCTTTGCACGACGGGGAACTGGTAGAGGTAGTTCGATCCCGGCTTGATGCCCGGAAAAGACACGCCCGGCACGCCGTCCATATTGGCCGGCAGGATCAGCCCGTGCCAGTGGATCGAGCTGTCCTCCTCGAGTTGATTGACGACGTTGAGCCGCACGCGCTGGCCTTCGCGCAGCCGGATCAGCGGGGCGGGGACCGTGCCGTTGAGACCGATTGCGCGGAACTGGCGCCCGTCGATGCTCATCGACTGCCGGGCGATGGTCAGCGTGATGTCTTCGCCCGACACGGTCGGTAGCGTCGGTCGCATCCCCGGCGAGATGGTCTGCGCCCAGGCAGGCAGCCAGGCTGATAATGCGGCGCCACCACCGGCGAGGGCCGCGCCGCGAAGGAACTGGCGGCGGTCGAGGGCAGAAATCATTCGGTTTGTCTCAGCTTGCGGAAAGAGGGCGGACCTATTGGAAATACGCAACCCACCCGCCTGCCCCTCAAACTTTCTTCAAACTTTCCGCGAGGCGCGCCCGGGCGCGGTAGAGGCGGGTCTCGACGGCCTTCTGGGAGATGCCGAGGATCTCGGCGGTTTCGGCTTCCGATTTCTCGTCGATCGTCCGCAGGATGAGCGTGTCCTTGAGCGAGGCGGGCAGGGCGGCGATCGCCGTCATCGCCTCGGCGAGTTGCTGTTCGGCATCCAGGGCGCGGTCGGCCGAGGGGGCGTCGTCGACGATATGTTCGGCTTCGCCCAGAGGAAGGGCGAAGGAAAAGAAATTGCGGACCGCACGGCGACGGCGCCAGTCGTGGCATTTGTTGATGACGATCCGCGACATCCAGACCGGGAAGGGCCGCGTCCCATCATAGCGGCTGAGCGCGGAAAAGGCGGCCACGAAGCTCGCCTGAGTGACGTCGAGCGCCTCGTCGGGGCTACCGACATGGCTGCGCACGAGACGGTGTACCCAGCCCTGATGCCGGCGGACCAGCTCGCCATAGGCCGCTTGCCGGCCCCCCAGCGCCAGAGCCGCAAGCTCCCCGTCCGAGCAGTCGGGGAGGTGGAGCGTCATTTTTTCTCGGCCGTCAGCGCTTTCACGACGGCGTCGTCGAACTTCACCGTCTGGTCGGGGCGGAGCACCGCACGCATCGCGAAGATATGCTCGAGCGTTTCCTTCTGCAGCGCGCCCATCGCCTGGTGTGACCGGTCGACGGCGGCGGAGACCTGAGGCCCATAGCCATGTTCCGACCTGATGGCCTGCGCGAGCCATGCATTGTCGGCGCGCAGTTCCGCTTCCAGGGCCTGTCGGCGGATGGCGTAGCGGGCTTCGATAGCCTCGAGCCGTGCATGTTGCGCGCTATCCAGCTTGAGATCGCGATGGAGCAAGTCGTGCAGCTCATTCTCGACAGGGGGCGCCGGCACGACATAGAGCCGGCCGATCACGACCCCCGCTACTGCCGCAACAAACGTCAGCAGCACGAGAAGGAGAAGGCCGCGGCGATCGCGCATCATTGCGCGCGCAGCAGCGTCGAAGGAGCGAGCGCGAGCCGCGCGTCGAAGGGCGATGCCGCAGCATCTGCCGAACGCACTGGCACCGCGGAACCGGCGATGCCGATGAAGAGCGCGACCGCGGCTGCGACACCGAAGGTCGTGGCGCTCAGGCGCGGCATGGCCTGGAGCCGGGCGATCTCGGCCATGACGCGGCTGTCCAGCCCGGCAAGCCGGGGATCGAGGGGGGCTTCCCGCAACCGGCTGAGCATGTCGTCGAGGTGGTCCATGATGTTTCTCCGTCTTCTCTTCTCAATACGCAGGGTGGTCTTCTCACCCTTGTCCGGGAACAAAAAGAAAATTGCGAGGGGTGCAGGTCGCGGCTGCGTATTCTCTCATGTCACTGACAGGAGAATGTCCAAATGCGCTTCTTTTCGCCGCTCGCAGCCATCGCCGCCGTCGGCCTGAGTGTTTCTGCTCCGGCCTACGCCCATCCCAAGCTCGTGTCCTCGACGCCCGCCGCCAACGCCCGCGTCCCGGCGCCGTCGCGTATCACGCTCACCTTCAGTGAAGGTCTGATGCCGAAGCTGTCGGGCGCCGAGATCGTGATGACCGGCATGCCCGGCATGCCCAACCACCGCATGGCGGTAACCGGCTTCAAGACGTCCGTCGAAGGCGACAAGACGCTCGTGCTGACGCTCGCCAAGCCGCTCATGGCGGGCAGCTATCAGGTCGCCTGGCACGTCGTCTCGACCGACACGCACCGCATCCAGGGCAATCTCGCCTTTACCGTCAAGTGACGCCATGAACGACGTGGCACTCGTCGCCGTCCGCTGGGCGCTCTACGTCGATCTCGGCCTGTTGTTCGGCCTGCCGCTGTTCGCGCTCTATGCGCCCGGCGGCGGCCGGATGGTACAGCGGCATCTGCCGATGGTAGCAATGGTGGCCGGTCTCGCCTGTCTCGCCCTCCTGCTGTCGGCGCTGGGGTTCGCGTTGCAGGCAGCGGCCATGACCGGGCTGCCGCTCACCCAGCCTGATCTTTCCATGGTCGCAGAGCTGTTCAACGGCACGTCCATGGGAACGGCGCTGAAGGCGCGCCTCGTCGCGCTCCTCGTTCTTCTGCTCTCCATCCCCTTCTATCGCCGGCAATCCCGTCCTGCCTTCATCGCCTCCACTCTGGCAGGCGCGGTCGCACTCGCGACCCTCGCCTGGAGCGGGCATGGCGCGGCTGGCGAAGGCGAGGCGGGCTGGCTGCAACTGGGGGCCGATCTCATCCATCTGCTCGCCGCCGGCGCCTGGGTCGGCGCGCTTGCCGCATTCCTCGCGCTGGTACTTCCCAGGCTCGCAACCGACGATCTCGCCGCTCAAGACATGGACCGGGTCACGCTCGCCGAGGAAGCGTTGCGGGGCTTCTCCCTCGTCGGCACGATCATCGTCGCCCTGCTGATCCTGACCGGGACGGTGAACGGCTGGTTCCTCGTCGGTCCGGGCAACATCGCCTCGCTCGGGCAGTCGACCTACGGCCTGCTGCTCATCGCCAAGCTGCTGCTGTTCGCCGGCATGCTGGGCCTGGCCGCGCTCAACCGTTATCGCCTGACCCCGGCACTTGCGCAGGCGATCGAGGAAGAGGACGCGCCACGGGCGCAGGCGCTGCTGCGCGCGAGCCTCGTCGTCGAAGGCGGTCTTGCGATCGTCATTCTCGGGCTCGTCGCCTGGCTGGGGACACTATCGCCGCCCATGTCGATGTAGCTTATCGTTTCGGACGCCTCGCGTTGGGAGAAGCCTATGCAATCCTACACCCCGCCGCTCGGGACCGGATCGACGAAAGACTATGATCGCGCGATCCGCCTGTGGACGCGGGAGAAGCGGTGGCGTGCCGCCATGCTCGCCGCCCTGGCGCCCAAAGCCGGTGAGACGGTCGTCGACGTCGGCTGTGGCACCGGCAGCTTCGCGCTGATGCTTAAGCAAGCCGAGCCCAGGACGCAGGTGATCGGTCTCGATCCCGATGCCGAGGCGCTCGACATCGCGCGGCACAAGGCCGCTGTGCGGCGGGCCGATATCGACTGGCGTCAGGGATTTGCCAGGGACGTGGCCCCGGGTACCGCCGACGCTGTCGTGTCGAGTCTCGTGCTGCATCAGATGCCGGTCAGGGAGAAGGCGGCAACCCTGCGCGCCATGTTCGCCATGCTGCGCCCGGGTGGGCGCCTGGTGATCGCCGATTATGGCCGCCAGCAGGGTTTCATGCGGCTTGCCTTCCGCCTGACCGTGCAGCGGCTCGATGGCATCGATGATACCCGGCCCAATGCCGACGGCGTGCTCCCCGGCCTGATCGCGGCGGCCGGCTTCAGACATGTGGCCGAGACGTTTCGGCTTTTGACCATCACCGGCGCGATCGACTTGTTTACGGCGCATCGACCGGCGCAGGACCACGGCCTTACGGTTGCCAATGACCTTGGCTGATGGCGGCCAGGCGAACGGGCCCGCCGATTTGTCCGCTTAGGTGATTACGTATTGACCCTGACACGGTGTCAGACCCTAGATCGTCAGGCGTCGAAAGGAGCAAGGCGATGAACGAGACACATGGAGCGGCGCATGGCGGCGGTTGCTGCGGCGGCCACAGCGCCGCGAAAGCGGCGACCGGCGTCAAGGACCCGGTCTGCGGCATGACCGTCGACCCGGCGACCACGGCGCATCAAGCCGAGCATGGCGGTGAACGCTATCATTTCTGTAGCGCGGGCTGCCGGACCAAATTCATCGCCGATCCCGAGCGCTATCTCGGCCCGCCAGCGCCGCCGGTCGCGGCGCCCGAAGGCACGATCTGGACCTGCCCGATGCATCCAGAGATCCGGCAGGACCATCCCGGATCCTGTCCGATCTGCGGCATGGCGCTCGAGCCCGCGACCGTGACTGCCGACAGCGGCCCCAGCCATGAGCTGGTCGATTTCACACGGCGCTTCCGGGTCGGCCTGATGCTGGCCCTCCCGGTGCTGATCCTCGAGATGGGCGCGCATCTCTTTCCCGCGATCCATCGCCTCGTGCCGATGTCGATCTCGGTATGGATCCAGTTCGTGCTGGCGACACCCGTCGTGCTCTGGGCGGGCTGGCCCTTCTTCGAGCGTGGCTGGGCCTCGCTCAAGACCCGCAACCTCAACATGTTCACCCTGATCGCGATGGGGACCGGGGTCGCCTGGATCTACAGCGTCGTCGCGACGCTCGCGCCCCAGCTGTTCCCGCCCGCCTTCCGCGGAGAGGACGGCATGGTTGCCGTCTATTTCGAGGCGGCCGCGGTGATCACTGTCCTCGTGCTGCTCGGCCAGATGCTCGAACTGCGCGCGCGCGAGCGGACCTCGGGCGCGATCAAGGCGCTGCTTAACCTTGCGCCAAAGACCGCGCGCCGGATCGGTTCCGATGGCAGTGAAGAGGAAATCAGCCTCGATCTCGTTGCGGTCGGCGACCGCCTGCGTGTGCGTCCCGGCGAGAAGGTGCCGGTCGATGGCGTGGTCGAGGACGGCCGTTCCTCGCTCGACGAGTCGATGGTCACCGGTGAGTCCATGCCCGTCACCAAGGCCAAGGCCGACACGGTGATCGGCGGCACGCTCAACCAGACCGGCGCGCTCGTTATCGTCGCCGACAAGGTTGGCCGGGACACCATGCTGGCGCGCATCGTCCAGATGGTCGCCGAGGCGCAGCGCTCGCGCGCGCCGATCCAGCGCATGGCCGATCAGGTGTCGGGCTGGTTCGTGCCCGTGGTCATCGCGGTCGCGGTGGTCGCGTTCATCGCCTGGGGCATCTGGGGCCCCGAGCCGCGCTTCGCCTACGGGCTGGTTGCGGCGGTCGCCGTGCTGATCATCGCCTGTCCCTGCGCACTGGGTCTCGCCACGCCGATGTCGATCATGGTCGGGGTTGGCCGCGGCGCCGGGCTCGGCGTCCTCATCAAGAATGCCGAAGCGCTCGAGCATATGGAAAAAGTCGACACGCTCGTCGTCGACAAGACCGGCACGCTGACCGAAGGCCGGCCTGCCGTCACCCAGATCGTGCCGGCGCCCGGCTTCGACGAAGCCGAACTGCTGCGGCTTGCCGCCTCGGTCGAGCGGGCCTCCGAGCATCCGCTCGCGCTGGCGATCGTCGAGGCCGCCAAGGATCGCGGCATCCCCACGAGCGACGTCACCGACTTCGATTCCCCCACCGGACGCGGCGCGCTCGGCACCGTCGACGGCCGCCGGATCGTGCTCGGTAATGCGCGGTTCCTCTCGGAAGAGGGCATAGCAACCGACGCGCTGGCGGAGCAGGCCGACGCCCTGCGCCGGGATGGCGCCACCGCGATCTTCATCGGCGTCGACGGCACCGTCGGCGGCGCCTTTGCAATCGCCGATCCCGTGAAGCAGACGACGCCGGAGGCCCTGGCCGCACTCAAGGCCGAAGGCATTCGCGTGGTGATGTTGACCGGCGACAACCGCACCACAGCAGAGGCGGTGGCAAGGCGGCTCGGCATTGACGATGTCGAAGCCGAGGTACTGCCCGACCAGAAGAGTGCCGTCGTCGCGCGGTTGAAGAGCGAGGGGCGCGTGGTGGCGATGGCCGGCGACGGGGTCAACGACGCCCCCGCACTGGCTGCCGCCGATGTCGGTATTGCCATGGGCTCGGGCACCGACGTCGCGATCGAGAGCGCGGGCGTGACGCTGCTCAAGGGCGATCTCATGGGCATCGTGCGGGCACGGCGGCTGAGCCAGGCGACCATGTCCAACATCCGGCAGAACCTGGTCTTCGCCTTCATCTACAATGTCGCCGGGGTGCCGGTGGCGGCGGGCGCGCTCTATCCGCTGTTCGGCATCCTGCTCTCGCCGATCATCGCGGCCGCCGCCATGGCGCTCTCCTCGGTCAGCGTGGTCACCAACGCGCTGCGCCTCAACCGGAAAGCGCTGTGAACATCGGGGAGGCGTCGAAGCAAAGCGGGGTCTCGGAGCGGATGATCCGCCATTATGAGAAGATCGGCCTCATCCCGGCGCCGCCGCGCCGGGGAGCGGGTTATCGCGACTATGGCGAGAGTGACCTCCATCGCCTGCGGTTCATCGCCAATGCCCGCGATCTCGGTTTTCCGATCGAGGAGATCCGGACCCTGCTCGGCCTGTGGGCCGACACGGGCCGCAGCAGCGCCGATGTAAAGCGGGTCGCGTTGGCGCGGGCGGAGGAATTGCAGCGCAAGGCCGAAGCGCTGACGACCCTGCGCGAGACCCTCGTCGATCTCGCCGAGCGCTGTCATGGCGACGAGCGGCCAGATTGTCCCATCATCGCCGAACTGAGTCTCGACAGAAAATGTTAGCGCCGGCCGCCTCTCGGACCAGACCCGCTCTGGCGGCCGGGGTGCTGATCGCACTTGGCATTCTCACGACGGGCCTCGCGATATATTTCCTCGCAGTCCGCCCGCCACTGCTGGCGGAGGATCTTCGCCATATCGGCGGCAACCCGCAGACCCTTTCGCCGGTATTGCGGGACTGGTTCGGCGGGATAGCTGGCTCGCCCGTGCGACCGCACTGAGCCTCCTGATCGTATTTGGCCGCTTTTCATACAGCAATGTCGTGCTGAGCTCTGACTTCTGGGGCTGGCATATGCGAGGCAATCCCTCCGTAGGACTACGGAGTGCGCAGAGGCTTCCTGCGCTTCAGGGCTTGTTGCACCGCAGCAGGAGCGAAAATGTGCAGAGTCGAAGCAATATCCCTGACCCGTTGGACGGTCTGGCCACGACGCTGGATCGGTCGAGCTTCGCCGCCATCGCGCAGCTGACTTCAGGCCAGTCGCCCGCCACTTTGGCGCAGTCTTTTTCCGACTGGTGGACGCACATTCTCTGCTCGCCAGGCAGGCAGCTGCAGCTCGCCGCCAAGGGCGGGCGCAAGCTGATGCGGCTCGCCGACTATGCCATGCGCAGCGCATCCGGCAGCGATCCCGAGCCGGCGATCGATCCGCTGCCCCAGGATCGGCGCTTCGCCGACGCAGCCTGGAAGCGCCATCCGTTCGACCTGATCGAGCAGGCCTTCCTGCTCCAGCAGCAATGGTGGCATGCCGCGACGACCGGCGTGAGCGGCGTCACCGGGCACCACGAAGCGATCGTCGAGTTCGCGACCCGCCAGATGCTCGACATGGTGTCCCCGACCAATTTCATCCCGACCAACCCCGTGCTCCAGCAGCGCATCCTCGAAACCGGAGGACAATGCCTTGTCGAGGGTGCGCGATTTTTTTGCGACGACCTGGAACGCCTGGTACGCGGGGAGCCCGCAGCGGGCACGGAGGCCTATCGGGTCGGCGAGAAGGTCGCAGCCACGGCTGGCAAGGTCGTGTTTCGCAACAGGGTCATGGAACTGATCCAATATGCGCCCGCAACCGAGACGGTGCGTCCGGAGCCGATACTGATCGTGCCGGCATGGATCATGAAATATTACATCCTCGACCTCTCCCCGGAAAATTCGCTCATCCGCTGGCTGGTAGGGCAGGGCTACACCGTGTTCTGCATCTCCTGGCACAATCCCGACAGCGCCGACCGCGATCTCGACATGGAGGATTATCGCCTGCTTGGGCCGATGGCCGCCGTGGATGTCATCCAGGCGATTACCGGCACCGAGAAGATCCACGCGGCCGGCTATTGTATCGGCGGCATGCTGCTCGCCATCACCGCGGCCGCGATGGCGCGCGATGAAGATAAGCGTCTGGCGAGCGTCACGCTGTTCGCCGCCCAGACCGAGTTTAGCGAGCCGGGCGAACTTGGCCTGTTCATCGACGAGGCGGAAATCAACCTGATCGATGCGATGATGTAGGCGCGCGGCTTTCTCGACAGCAGTCAGATGGGCGGCGCCTTCCAGATGCTGCGATCCAACGATCTGGTCTGGTCGCGCATCCTCTCGACTTATCTCATGGGCGAGCGCGAGCCGATGACCGACCTCATTGCATGGAATGCCGACGGCACCCGCATGCCCTATGCCATGCACGCGCAATATCTGCGGCGCTTGTTCCTCGACAATGACTTGGCCGAAGGGCGCTACGAGGCCGGCGGCCACCCGGTCTCGCTCTCGGGGCTGCGCATGCCGATCTTCATGGTGGGCACGGAAACCGACCACGTCGCGCCGTGGCGCTCGACCCACAAGCTCCACATGCTGACGGGCGCGGAGATCCGCTTCGTGCTGACGAGCGGTGGCCACAATGCCGGGATCGTCTCCGAGCCCGGGCATCCTCATCGCCACTTTCGCGTCGCGACACGGATGCAGGATGGCCCGGCGCCAGGTCCCGATACCTGGCTGGAGCGGGCCGAGCTGCGCGAAGGGTCGTGGTGGCCGGAATGGAGTTCATGGCTTGGATCGCACTCGGGCAAGGCGGCCGCCCCACCGTCGATGGGCGCGCCCGAACGGAACTATCCGCCGCTCGGTGATGCCCCCGGGCGCTACGTGCTGGAGCGCTGAGCCATGGCCACCGCCAACCTCATCGAGAACCGCACGTTCGACGAGATCGCCGTCGGCGACACGGCCAGCCTCACCCGCACGCTGACCGCCGACGACATCCAGCTCTTCGCGGCGGTGTCAGGCGACGTGAATCCGGCGCATCTCGACCCTGTCTATGCCGAAACGGACATGTTCCACAGGGTCATCGCTCATGGCATGTGGGGCGCGGGGCTCATCTCGGCGATCCTGGGAACCGAGCTGCCAGGGCCCGGTGCGATCTATCTCGGCCAATCGCTTCGCTTCACCCGCCCGGTGGGCGTCGGCGACACCATCACGGCCTGCGTCACCGTCGCGCAGAAGCGCGCCGAGCATCATGTCATCGTTCTCGACTGCACCTGCGTGAACCAGAAGGGCGAGACCGTCATCAGCGGCCAGGCCGAGGTCAAGGCGCCCACCGAGAAAGTCAGCCGGCCCCGCATGCCGCTTCCCGACGTGCGGATCGCCAGCCACGACCGCTTCCGCCAGTTGATGGCGCGCGCCAAGGACGGATCTGCGTGCGTCACGGCCGTGGTCCATCCGTGCAGCGCCGACGCCATGCGCGCAGTGGCTGAGGCCGCCGACGCCGGCATCGTCGTTCCGATTCTCATCGGCCCTGCGGCGCGTATGACGAATGCGGCGAAGGACGCCGGTGTCGATATTGCGGCCTTCCGGGTGATCGACGTCCCGCACAGCCACGCCGCCGCCGCCGAAGCCGTCGCGCGCGTGCGGGCCGGCGAAGCCGCGCTGCTGATGAAGGGCTCGCTTCATACTGACGAGCTCATGGGCGCGGTCGTATCGTCCGACACGGGCCTTCGGACCGAACGCAGGATCAGCCACGCCTATGTGATGGACGTGCCCGGCTATCCGCGCCCGCTCATCATCACCGACGCCGCGATCAACATCGAGCCGACGCTTGAGGACAAGGCCGACATCGCGCGCAACGCGATCGACCTTGCCCATGTGATCAGGATCGAACAGCCCAGGGTCGCGATCCTCGCCGCCGTCGAAACGGTCAATCCGAAAATGCGCACCACATTGGATGCCGCGGCGCTCTGCAAGATGGCGGACCGGGGCCAGATCGAAGGCGCGCTGCTCGATGGCCCGCTCGCCCTCGATAATGCGATCAGCGAGGCGGCCGTGCGCGAGAAAAGTATCGTCTCGCCGGTCGCCGGCCAGGCGGACATCCTGCTGGTGCCCGATCTGGAGGCCGGCAACATGCTCGCAAAGCAGCTGACCTTCCTGGGCGGCGCCGATGCCGCAGGCGTGGTGCTCGGCGCGCGCGTTCCGATCATCCTCACCAGCCGGGCAGACAGCGTGCGCACGCGCCTCGCCTCCTGCGCGCTCGCGGTGCTGCTGGCGCGGGCTGCGACCAAGGCGGCTCCCGGCGTTGCGGGACAGCGCCGCGATGGCTGAAATCCTATGCCTCAACGCCGGTTCGTCGAGCCTTAAGTTCGCGCTCTACGCCGAGCCGGGCACTGATGAGCCCTCTTTGCTGGCGAGCGGCAAGATCGAGAATATCGGCCTTGAGCCGCACCTGATCGCGCGCGATGCGAAGGGGGATGTCCTTGCCGAGCGGCGCTGGACGAAAGACGGCACGATCACGCACGAGACGCTGCTCGAGGATTTGCTGCGGGAGATCGAAGCCTCGGTCGGCGACGATCTGATCGCGGTAGGACATCGGATCGTTCATGGCGGCACCGACTATTCAGCGCCGGCGCGGGTCGACGCGCCACTCCTCGCCGCGCTCGAGGCGCTTTGCCCACTGGCGCCATTGCATCAGCCCCATAATCTCGCCGCGGTCCGCGCCGTCTCCAGGCTGCGCCCCGCTGTGCTGCAAGTCGCCTGCTTCGACACCGGCTTCCATCATGGCCAGCCCCCGATCGCGACGCGCCTCGCGCTGCCGCGCGCGCTTGGCGAAGAGGGCATGCGGCGCTACGGTTTTCACGGCATCTCCTACGAATATATCGCGCGGCAGCTGCGTTTGATCGATCCCGATACAGGCGGTGGCCGCACGATCGCCGCGCATCTCGGCAACGGGGCCAGCCTTTGCGCGATGGCCGGGGGGCGCAGCATCGACACGACGATGGGGTTCACCGCGCTCGACGGGCTGGTGATGGGCACGCGCTGCGGCGCGCTCGACCCGGGCGCGGTGCTCTATCTTTTTCAGCAGAAGGGCATGACGGCGCGCGAAGTCGAGCATCTCCTCTACAGCGAGTCCGGCCTTTTGGGCGTGTCCGGCATCTCCAGCGACATGCGCGCGCTTCTCGGCAGCGAAACGCCCGCCGCTGGGGAAGCGATCGAGCTCTTCGTCTGGCAGATCGCGCGCCAGGCCGGCGCTCTCGCGTCCTCGCTCGGGGGTCTCGACACATTCGTGTTCACTGCCGGGATCGGCGAGAATGCGCCTGAAATCCGCGCCCGCGTCGCCGGTCGGCTCGGCTGGCTCGGCGTGGACCTCGACGCGGACGCGAACCTCCGAGGAGATGCAGTCATCAGCGCGCCGTCCAGCCGTGTCGCCGTCCGCGTCATCCCGACCGATGAGGAGAGGATGATCGCCATCCACACCGCCGATCTTCTGCGTGAGGAGCCGAAACCATGAAACCTCTCGTCGATCTTACTGGCAAGCGCGGCCTGGTGATCGGTATCGCCAACGCGCATAGCATCGCGGCGGGTTGCGCCCAGGCCTTTCACGACTGTGGCGCGAGACTGGCGGCGACCTATCTCAACGGAAAGGCCGAGCCGTTCGTGGCGCCCGTCGCGGAGACCCTGGGAGTCGAATGGCTCGCCGCGTGCGATGTCCGGGTGCCGGGCGAACTGGAGGCCCTGTTCGAGCGGGTGAAGTCCGAATGGGGCGGCCTCGATTTCCTGCTTCACTCGATCGCTTTCGCGCCGAAGGAGGATTTGCACGGCCGCGTCGTCGACAGCTCGGCCGAAGGCCTCGCGCTGGCGATGGACGTCTCGTGCCACAGCTTCCTGCGCATGGCGCGTCTCGCCGAGCCGCTGATGTCGGATGGCGGCTGCCTGCTGTGCGTCACCTTCTACGGGTCGGAGCGGGTGGTCGAGCACTACAACCTGATGGGGCCGGTCAAAGCGGCCCTCGAAAGCGCGACCCGCTATGTCGCGGCTGAGCTTGGCCCCAAGGGCATTCGCGCCCATGCGATCTCGCCAGGCCCGATCGCGACCCGCGCTGCCAGCGGCATCGACCGCTTCGACGAGCTGCTCGAACGGGCCGCGGCGACGGTCCCGCAGCACCAGCTCGTGACCATCGAGGATGTCGGAGGGCTCGCCGCCTTTCTGGTGAGCGATGCCGGCCGCCATATCACCGGCACGATCATTCCGGTCGATGGCGGTCAGCACCTGCTCGGCTAGGGCGGCTCGCCGCGATCGGGGGCTATCCTATTTGTCGCTGGTGGCCTGCTTCTCGCCGTCGCCCGGGCTTTTCTGCCCGAACCATGGTCCGACAATGGCAGCAAAGGCATCCAGCGCCCCGGGAGCCGTCGGAGCGCTCGCGACGGCCTGCCAGGCCTGCTGCCATTCCTCGAACGCCGATCTTGTGCCGGCAATCATATGCTCGCGGACCGTGGCCATGTCCTCGAACAGTGCCCGCGGTCCGGCCGGGCTGACCGCGCCGGCGTCCGACGTCTTGTCCGTCGCGCCCGCAATCGAGGCACGCGCCTCTTCGGCGAAGCGGCCGGCGGCGCGGTTGCCGACCTCGAGCGACTCTTCGCCACCTTTCCGGGCGACTTCGGCGAGCTTCAGCATCAGGCCGACATTCGCTTTGGCGAGCGCGGCGAATTGATCAACGGGATAGGGCATGAAACGGTGAACCTTTCTCTTCGCGTTTGAGCTCTGGCATATCGGGCATAGCGCCCTGGCCTGAGGCCCATCGCGTCGCGCCGCCGTTATTCGGCGAGGCTGAATCAGAGAGAATCGGTAACTCTACGTATGCCGAATCTGCGGCTTGCCTGCGACGCTCAGCCAATGCACTTTTGGCTTGTCGTCCATGTCGTGCCCGCGGGCAGCGACTTCTACCCGTCCCGTCATGATCGCGGCACGGTCGGGCATGATTATGGTCTGACCCGGCAACCGGCATGGGCGTGATACCGTCCATAGCCAGGCTCGGCCGGATTGCGGCGCTGCGCGGTCCCGTCCTCGACGTCGAGTTCGACGAAGGGCCGCTGCCCGCGGTCAATGAAGCGCTGCGCGTCGATGCGTCGTCAGGCCCGCTGGTCGCGGAAGTGCAGAGCCATATCGATGACCGCACCGTCCGCGCCGTCGCGCTTCAGCCGACCTCCGGTCTCGCTCGGAATGTCGGCGTGATGGCCTTGGGCGCCCCCATCGCGGTCCCGGTCGGAGACAAGGTTCTGGGGCGGCTCCTTACGCCGACCGGGCAGGTGGGTGACGGCGGCGCGCCGCTTGGGCCGGATGTCCCATTGAGGCCCATTCACCGCGCCCCCCCGCCGCTCGACGAGCAGAGCGCGGCGACGGCGATGTTCGAGACTGGCATCAAGGTCATCGATCTGCTCGCGCCGCTCGCCCAGGGTGGCAAGGCGGCAATGTTCGGGGGCGCGGGGGTGGGGAAGACCGTGCTGGTGATGGAACTCATCAACGCGATGGTCGCGCGCTATGAAGGTGTTTCCGTCTTTGCCGGCATCGGCGAGCGATCGCGCGAGGGCCATGAGCTGCTCACGGACATGCGCGGCTCGGGCGTGATCGACAAGACCGTGCTCGTTTTCGGGCAGATGAACGAGCCGCCGGGCGCGCGCTGGCGGGTAGGGCTGACCGCGCTCACCATCGCCGAACATTTCCGCGACGAGCAGAAGCGCAATGTCCTGCTGCTCATGGATAATGTGTTCCGCTTCGTCCAGGCCGGCAGCGAAGTCTCCGGCCTGCTCGGACGCATGCCTTCGCGCGTCGGCTACCAGCCGACGCTGGCCAGCGAAGTGGCCGCGCTGCAGGAGCGCATCGCCTCGGTGCATGGGGCGGCGGTGACCGCGATCGAGGCGGTCTATGTGCCCGCCGACGATTTCACCGACCCTGCGGTCACCGCCATCTCCGCCCATCTCGACAGTTCCATTCTGCTCTCGCGCGCCATGGCGGCCGAAGGCATCTATCCCGCGGTCGATCCGCTGGGATCGTCGTCGATCCTGCTCGATCCGCAGGTCGTGGGCGATCATCATTACGCGCTCGCCCAGCAGGTCCGGGAGACGATCGCGCATTATCGCGAGCTTCAGGACATCATCTCGCTGCTCGGTATCGAGGAACTGGGCCGCGAGGATCGGCTGATCGTCGGCAGGGCGCGGCGGCTGCAGCGCTTCCTGACCCAGCCCTTCATGGTGACCCAGGCCTTCACCGGGCAAGCCGGCCGTTCTGTGGCGCTGACCGATACGCTGCAGGGCGTCGCGGCCATCCTGGCCGGCGAGACCGACGACTGGCCCGAGAGCGCCTTCTACATGGTGGGCGATATTGAAGAGGCACGCTCTCGCGTGGGGGAGGGCGCATGAAGCTGCGGATCACCGATCCGACCGCGATCCTCGTCGACACGGACGTCAGGTCGGTTCGCGCCGAGGATGCCAGCGGCAGTTTCGGCATCCTGTCGGGCCACGCCGATTTCCTGACCGCGCTTGGCGTCTCGATCGTCTCCTGGCGGGGCCTCGATGGCGCTCCCGGCTATTGCGCGGTGCGCAACGGCATTCTGACCGTGAGCCACGGCACGGAGGTCGCGGTCGCGACGCGCGAAGGCCATGTCGGCGATGACCTCGGAACGCTCGAGCATGACGTGCTCGCGCGCTACCGCGAGCGCGACGAGGGCGAACGATCCGAACGGACCGCGTCGGCGAAGCTCAGGATGCAGGCGATCCGCCATATGGTCGAGGCCCTGCAGGGTGGTGGCCGGGAGCTTGGTCTGTGACCGCGGACAAGCCCGAGCAGCCGATCGTCGAAGCCATCCGGACCCGCGCGGAACGGCGGCGGCTTGCGCAGCGGCTTCCTTCCGTCGCCCACAATCTCGGCCAGATCGGCGTGCTCGGCTGGCAGATCGTCCTGCCCGCGCTGGTCGGTCTCGCGATCGGCCGCTGGCTCGACCACCGGCTGGATAGCGGCATCTTCTGGACCGCGCCGCTCCTGCTCGTCGGGCTCGCCCTCGGCTGCTGGTCGGGCTGGCGCTGGATGCACCGGCAATGAGCCAGCTCTCCCCCATCCTGTTCCTGGCCCTCGGATTTGCGGTCGGCCTCGCCCATTTCGCGGCCATCGCCAGAGAAGCCGACCTCGTCACCCATGGCGGCCCGGCATCGCGCGCGATCCTGCTCAGGCTCGGGCGTCTCGCCGTCACTATTCTGGTTCTCGTCATCGCCAGCCGGCAAGGGTGGCCGGCGCTTCTTGCCGCTACAACCGGCTTCATGGGCGGGCGCCAGATCATGCTCCACCGGCTCGGAGGCGCCCGATGAAATTCGCGTCACCACTTGAAAGCCATGTGCTGTTCGCGATCGGTCCGGTGCCGATCAGCCAGCCGGTCGCCACGACCTGGGGCATCATGGCCGTCCTTACAATCGGAAGCTGGTTGCTGACCCGCCGCCTTGCGTTCCGCCCAACCCGAGCCCAAGCGGCGCTCGAGCTGGTCGTCGAGACCATCGCCGGCCAGATCCGCGAGACGATGGAGGCGGAGCCGCGGCGTTATCTGCCGCTGATCGGCACGCTGTTCCTGTTCCTGCTGGTCGCCAACTGGTCGTCGCTGATCCCCGGCGTCGAGCCGCCGACCGCGACCCTCGAAACCGACGCGGCGCTTGCGCTGATCGTCTTCGGCGCAACGCTCTGGTTCGGCGTCCGCGCGCTCGGGCCCAGGGCCTATCTCGCGACCTTCGCACGCCCCTCGATCCTGCTCGCCCCGCTCAATATCGTCGAGCTCTTCACCCGCAGCTTCTCGCTGATGGTGCGCCTGTTCGGCAACGTCATGAGCGGCGTCTTCATGATCGGCGTCGTGCTGAGCCTCGCCGGGCTGCTCGTCCCGATCCCGCTCATGGCGCTCGAAATGCTGACCGGCGCGGTCCAGGCCTACATTTTCGGCGCGCTCGCCATGGTCTTTATCGGGAGCGCTATCAGCGAGAACGGCGCCCGCCCGCCATCCAAACAGGAGTCCCCCGCATGAACTGGATCCATCTCGCCAGCATCCTCGGCGCCGCTTTCGCGATCTCGATCGGCGCAATCGCCCCGGCGCTCGGGCAGGGCAGGGCCGTCGCCGCCGCGATGGACGCGATCGCGCGCCAGCCCGAAGCCGCCAACACCGTCTCGCGCACGCTGTTCGTGGGCCTCGCGATGATCGAGACGATGGCGATCTACTGCCTCGTGATCGCGCTGCTGCTGCTCTTCGCCAACCCGTTCGCCTGACATGCGGATCGACTGGTGGACGCTCGCGCTGCAGGCGGTCAATGTCCTCATCCTCGTGTGGCTGCTCGGACGCTTCCTGTTCCGTCCGGTGATGGATGCCATCGCTGCCCGCCAGGCATCGGCCCAGGCGCTGCTCGACGAAGCGCGGGAGGCAAAGGACCGGGCACAGGCCGAAGCGCAGGCGCTCAAGACGCAGAATGACGGCTTCGTCGCGGATGCGGCGGCTCGCCGCGCCGAGATCCGGACCGAGGCCGAAGCGGAGCGCCAGCGCCTCCTCGCGCAGGCCAGGCTCGAGGCGGACGCCGTCGTCGAGCAAGGCCATGCGGCGATCGATGCCGAACGCGGGCGGGTGGCGGCGCAGTGGCGGGAAAAGGCAGCGAGCCTCGCCGCCTCGATGGCAGGCACGTTGCTCGCTCGTCTCCCGCCCGAGCAGACGGTGCAGGCCATGGTCGACGCGCTCAAGGCGCGGCTCGGGGACCTTTCCGAGGCGGATCGCCGCAGCCTGGCGGCCGCCGGGCCCGTCACCGTCGCGACGCCCGCGCCGCTGACGGCCGATCTGCAGACGCAGGTAGCGCGCGCGCTTGGCGAAATCCTGCCGGATACCGCGACCCCGATCTTCGCGGTCGATCCAGATCTCATCGCCGGCGCGGAGCTTCGCACGCCCCACGCCGTCGTGCGCAACAGCTGGCGCGCCGATCTCGACGCCATGGTGGAGAGCCTCAATGAGGACAATCATGCCCGGATCGCCTGAAGACTGGCTGACGCAGGCCCAGAGCTGCATCGCGCGCGCCAATCTCGGGCCGCGTGTCGATGCAATTGGCCGGGTGGAATCGATCGGCGACGGCGTTGCCATGGTCTCGGGCCTTCCGGACTCGCGCCTCGACGAATTGCTCTATCTCGCCCGGGGCCAGATCGGATTCGTCCACACGCTCGACCGGGACCGGATTGGCTGCGTGCTGCTCGACGATGCCGCACAGGTGGAGGCAGGAGACACCGTAACCGGCTCGGGCGAGGTGGTGCGCGTGCCGGTTGGCGAGGCATTGCTTGGCCGAGTCGTCGATCCGCTCGGCCGTCCGCTCGATGGGGGCGCGCCGATCCGGGCCAGGCGCTTCGATCCTGTCGAACGGCCGGCGCCGGCGATCATCGAACGCGACCTCGTCGTCCAGCCGGTGCAGACCGGCACGCTCGCAATCGATGCGATGTTCGCCATCGGCCGGGGGCAGCGCGAACTCATTCTCGGTGACCGCGCCACAGGCAAGACGGCGCTCGCGGTCGACACGATCATCAACCAGCGCACCAGCGACATGATCTGCGTCTATGTCGCGATCGGCCAGAAAAGCTCGGCGGTCGCGCGCGTGGTCGATCAGGTGCGGCGGCATGGCGCGCCGGACCGCACCATCTTCGTCGTGGCGAGCCCCGCCGCGGCGCCGGGGCTGCAATGGATCGCGCCGTTTGCGGGCTTCACGATGGCCGAGTATTTTCGCGATGGTGGCGGCCATGCGGTGGTGGTGCTCGACGATCTCACCAAGCATGCCGCGACCCATCGCGAGATCGCCCTGCTGACCGGACAGCCGCCCGGGCGCGAGGCCTATCCCGGCGACGTCTTTTTCCTCCATTCCCGCCTGCTCGAACGTGCGGCGCGTCTCTCGACGGAGAAGGGGGGCGGTTCGCTCACGGCTCTGCCGATCGCGGAGACCGATGCCGGCAACGTCAGCGCCTATATCCCGACCAATCTGATCTCGATCACCGACGGTCAGATCATTCTCGACGCGAAGCTGTTCGCGCAGGGGCACAAGCCCGCCATCGATGTGGGCACGAGCGTGAGCCGGGTCGGCGGCAAGACGCAGCTTCGCGTCCTGCGCGACGCGAGCGGGACCATGCGCCTCGACTATGCGCAGTTCCTCGAGCTCGAGATGTTCACCCGCTTCGGCGAGCAGCCCGAGCCGCGTGTCCGCGCCCAGATCGAACGGGGCAAGCGCTTGCGCGCCTTGCTCGTGCAACCGCTGTCGAGTCCCCTACGGGTCGTCGACCAGGTGGCGCTGGCCGTGGCGCTCGGCGAAGGGTTGCTCGATGGCATTGCGGTCTCGGAGATACCGTCGCTCCGCGCGCGGCTGCCCGCCTGGATCGACGATCACGTCCCCGATCTATGCGCGCAGATCGAGCGGACTGGACAGATCGACACCGCGCAGCGGTCCGCTCTGATAACGACGGTGAAAGCGCTGATCGAAAGCCAGCCGGCCGGTTCTGCATCATGAGCGATCGCCTCGCCGAGATCGGCCAGCGGATCGAGACCGTCCGCCAGCTCGGTGCGGTGGTCAACGCCATGCAGGGCATCGCCGCGCAGCGGGCGCATCAGGCGCGCGCGCTGCTGCCTGCGGTGCGACGCTATGCGGAGACCGCCCGCACCGCCATTGGCCAGGCGCGCCGCCTTGACGAGCCACTGGCGCGTTTTCCGGCGCGGGCGGTCGGTGGTGCGAGAGGCGGCCTTATCCTGTTCGGTGCGGAGCAAGGCTTTGCCGGGGCCTTTCCGGAGCAGCTGCTCGACGGCGCCGCGGCCGACATGCAGGACAGGCATATCCTTCTGATTGGCGCGCGCACGGCCACGCTTGCGGCCGAGCGCGGTCTGCGCATCGCATGGAGCGCGAGCATGCCGAGCAAGGCCGATGCGCTGCCCGCACTCGCGACAAGCATCATCGACGCGCTGTACGACTATCTGGACGAGACCGGCGCGGTGCCCATCACCATGGCTTATCCGGTCTGGAGCAGCGGCAAGGGCGTCTCGATCGTGCGCGCGAGCCTCCTGCCGCTCGACCTCGACACTTTCCCCGCGTCCACGGCGGATTTGCCGCCGCTCGTCAATATCAACGCGGCGGACCTCATCGGCGACCTGACGGTAGAATATGTCTTCGCCCAGATCTGCGCGGCTGCGGTCGAGACGTTCGTCGCCGAGAACGAGGCACGGCTGCGCACCATGGCGACCGCCCGCAGCCACATCGATCGCAAGGGCGAGGCCCTGCGCCTCGAGGAGCGCCTCACGCGTCAGGATCAGATCACCAGTGAAGTCGTCGAACTGAGCGGCGGGCGACATCGGCGAGAATGAATGCAGGGCAGGCATTTCTGCTGTGCAGCAAGAAACCGCAGAACCGCCATTGTCGTCGGGATCGAAGAGGGAGTTCGTCATGCACTATAGTAGCGGGAATTACGAAGCTTTCGTGCGGCCCCGCAAACCTGAGGGCGCCGACAGGAAGACGGCCTGGTTCGTCGGCTCGGGTCTTGCGGGACTGGCAGGCGCGGCGTTCCTGATCCGCGACGGCGGCGTCGCCGGCGAGCATATTACCATCCTTGAGGAGTTGCATATTCCCGGCGGCGCGCTCGACGGCCTCGACGTCCCCGAAAAGGGGTTCGTCATCCGCGGAGGGCGCGAGATGGAGGAGCATTTCGAATGCCTCTGGGATCTCTATCGCTCGATCCCGTCGCTGGAGATCGAGGATGCGAGTGTGCTCGACGAATTCTACCGGCTCAACAAGGACGATCCGAATTTCTCGCTGCAGCGCGTCACGCAGAACCAGGGCCAGGATGTGCCCGACAAGGCTTTGCTGACACTCGGCGATCGCGCGCGAAGAGATCTGATCTCCGTCTTCCTCGCGACGCGGGAGGAGATGGAGAACAAGCGGATCAACGAAGTCTTCGGCGATGATTTCCTCAGGAGCAACTTCTGGCTCTACTGGCGCACCATGTTCGCCTTCGAGGAATGGCATTCCGCGCTCGAGATGAAGCTCTATCTGCATCGCTTCATCCACCATATCGGCAGTCTGGCGGATTTTTCCTCGCTCAAGTTCAACCGCTACAACCAATATGAATCGATGGTCCTGCCGTTGGTCAAATGGTTGCAGGATCGCGGTGTGAGATTTCGCTACGGCGTCGAGGTCACCGACGTCGATTTCGACATCCAGCCCGGCCGCAAGCAGGCGACCCGGATTGCCCGGATCGAAAACGGCGTCGAAGGCGGCGTCGATCTCGGCGCCGATGATCTCGTCTTCATCACTATCGGATCGCTGACCGAAAATTCCGACAATGGCGATCATCATACACCGGCCAGGCTGAATGAGGGGCCGGCGCCGGCCTGGGACCTGTGGCGCCGGATCGCGGCCAAGGACCCGGCCTTTGGTCGTCCCGACGTGTTTGGATCCCATATCCCGGAAACCAAATGGGCGTCGGCGACCATCACCACGCTCGACGCGCGCGTTCCGGCGTACATTCGCAAGATTGCCAAGCGCGATCCGTTCAGCGGCACGGTGGTGACCGGCGGCATCATCACGGTCAAGGACTCGAGCTGGCTGCTGAGCTGGACGGTGAGCCGGCAACCCCACTTCAGGAAACAGCCGAAGGACCAGATCGTCGCCTGGTTCTATGCCTTGTTCGTCGACCGACCCGGCGACTATGTGAAGAAGCCGATGCAGGACTGTACGGGCGAGGAGATCACGCAGGAATGGCTTTATCATCTCGGCGTGCCGGTCGAGGACATCCCCGGCCTCGCCGCGACGGGGGCGAAGACCGTGCCGATGATGATGCCCTACATCACCGCCTTCTTCATGCCGCGCCAGGCCGGCGACCGGCCGGACGTGGTGCCCGAGGGCGCGGTCAACTTCGCCTTTGTCGGCCAGTTTGCCGAGTCGAAGCAGCGTGATTGTATCTTCACGACGGAATATTCGGTGCGCACGCCGATGGAGGCCGTCTACACGCTGATGAAGGTCGAACGCGGCGTGCCCGAAGTGTTCAACTCAACCTATGATATCCGCACGCTTCTGGCCGCAATCGGGCCGCTCAGGGATGGCAAAGGGATCGACATTCCCGGCCCGTCCTTCCTGCGCAAGCTGTTGATGACGAAGCTTGAAGGCACAGAGATCGCCCAGCTGTTGGAAGAGTTTCATCTCCTTTCGCGATAGCAATCAAGCGCGACCCTTCGCCTGGGCTCACGAAAATTCCGCCAAAAGCTGATGAACAACGTCGATGCATCCCGGCAGGCACTATGTCCGCGCCATCAGGTGACACGCAGAGATTCAACCGCAGCAGCCCTGGCCGCCTTTACCTAAAGCGGCCTTCCCATTCCAGCCGCAAAGGCGATCCGCAAGGTTTCGGCAAGGGTACGGACTCCAAGCTTGGACATGATGCTCGCGCGATGGACTTCGACCGTCCGTGAAGAAATGCCCAGATCATAGGCGATGGTCTTGTTCGGAAGGCCTTGCGCAAGGCCTTCGAGAACATCCCGTTCGCGCGGTGTCAGTAGATCGACCTGTCGGCATGCCTCGGCTTCTTCGAGAGCGCGCCCCTCGGCCGTGTCGATGCGCGCGAACGCTCGGTCTATCGCATCGAGCAGCAGCGGCCGTTCGATAGGTTTGGCCAGGAAATCGACAGCACCCGCCTTCATCGCTTGGACAGCAAGCGCAATGTCTCCGTTGCCGGTCAGCATCACCACTGGCATGCTTATATCCATCTGCGTCAGCGCTGCCTGGACCTGTAGACCGTTCATGTCCGGCATGTGCATGTCGAGAACGATGCTACCTCTTTCAGCTTCATCTGCAATTTTCAGAAAGTCGACTCCCGAGCCATAGGTCTCGACGGCAAATCCCGCTGTTCTTAATGTGAATCCTACAGCTTTCCTGATTGTTTCTTCGTCATCAATGACATGAACGACGCGCTTGCTCTCCATGGCCCCCCGGACGTGTTGGCATTGCTGCGCACCCCAGCGGGCACAGCTTCAAAGGGGAGACCTTCTACGGGTAGGACCATGGTCCAAGGTCAAGGCCGAAATACCGCCGCATCACAACAGGCAAGGCAGGTGCTCGGCGAGAGGGGGGTAAGCGACCCGGCATCATGTGCCGAACTTTGCGAGATGACCGCTCTTGCGAACGGGGCGGCGCTCCCTCTGGTCTCCCGGCGGCAAGGCGCCGCAAGACGCTGCCGCCGGGAGTGGGCACGCCTCTTGGGGGATGAGCGCGCTGGTTGCTCCTAAGCTCGACGCGTCATGTTGTCATGGCAAGAAGCTGATAATCGCTATTCTGTGTCAGCAGCGCGCCGTAACGCCGATGTCCGGGGCGGATCGCAGCTCCGCTCGCGCGCCGCTACGGCACGGCGAATCCGATTCAGCACGAACCGGTGATCATAGGGTTTTGAGATCGAAGGCTGATCATCGCAGAGATCGCCCGCCTTCCGTGTCGCAGTTTCGATATTCCCGGCGAGGATGGCACCGATACCGGGTTGTTCCTGACGAACCAAGGATGCCAGGCCCGCGCCGCGCTCAGCGCGATCGAGCCAGCGCAGCGCTGCCATCACATCGTCGACCGGCACCGGGATGCTGGCGGGCGACGGAGGGCCGGTTGGCCCTCGACGGCGGAGCGATCGGACGCCCAGGATGCAAGGATGGCGGGCTTCACTTCGGGCTCAAGCTGCGGGTCCGAGCAACGATGAAGGGATCAAGGAAAGAGCGTGTGTGCGACATGACATATCCTCCTTTCCTGCCGCGACTTTCTCCGAAAGCGAAGTTCCCGGAAGATTGGTTCGGGCTCGTGTAGGGTCAATGGATGGGAATGCGCCCGGCGTTTGCCGGGCGTTCGTTTTCATCGTGCATTGAGCATTGAGTACTGAAGAACTGACGCGCAGCGCACCGTTCAAATTCCGTGACGAACGGCCTCCGCAATCGCCGGCATCACGTCGATATCATTAGAGGTATGCGCAACAGCGTTCGTGCTCACGATCCTCTCGACGAGCCCACCCAGGACTTGCGCTGCATCGCCGGCAAAAAGCGGATGCACGACCACGCAATCCGGTCGCGCGAACCCCATGCCGACCAGTTGGCGCGCCGCCTCGGTGAGGGTCCGACCGGATGAGGCGATATCGTCGACCAGCACCGGCTGGCGATCGAGAAACGCTGGGGCATTCGGAATCGAGATGGTGACGTGACGGTCGCCGGATCGGATTTTCTCGCACACGAGAAACGGAGCATCGGCATCGGCCGCCACCTGCGAGACCCACTGTTCGCTTTCCAGGTCCGGACCGATGATCAGCGGGCGAGCGACATTGCGCTTGATCCACGAGGCCAAAAACGGCGCGGCATGAACAACCTGGGTTGGGATGCGGTAGATTTCCGACAATTCATGGTAGCGATGGAGATGCGGATCGACCGTCACCAGCCAGTCGAGATGGCGAGACAGGATCGCAGCAAAGGTTCGCGACGTCACCGCCTCGCCGGCATGGAAGCGTATGTCCTGGCGCATGTAAGCGAGGTAAGGGGCGACGAGCCCGATCCTGCGAGCGCCAAGATCGCGCGCGGTGTCGGCTGCGAACAGCAGCGGCAACAGCTTGGCGTCCGGATGATCGAGACTGGACAGCAGGATGACCTCGCGGTCGCTGACGTCGTTTCCGACCCTGAGATAGGTTTCCCCGTCAGGAAACTGACGATGCTCGATCGTGCCGACCTCTGCATCGAGCGCGGCGGATAGCGGCTGTGCCAGGGCCTCGCTGCCAGGCAGCGCGAACAGGACGGGACGGTTCATAGCGCTTCAATCCCGAAGATCGGCCCGTCGCTCACGGCATAGGCCGCCGCATAGTCGAGCTCGCCCGGGCTCTCGGCATGAATGCTACACAAGGGAGCCCCGGCATCCACCATCTGGTTCAGCCGACACTGCAGTGCGACGCCAGCGGCCTTGGCCACCGGCGCGCCGGCGAGCTTCGCGACCGTCGCGAGCTTGCGATTGTCGATACTCACCAGGCGGCCGCTATAGGGAGCGATCATATCCTGCTGAAACCGGGCGACCGGTGGAGCCCGCATGCCGCCCTGCGCTTCGCAGATACGTTGGAACTTGGCCCAGGCCCCGCCGCTTTCGAGACACGCCCGCGCACGCGCATAGCCTTCGCCGGCCGGGGCCGCGTCAGCGAGCTCAAGCAGTCCTCCCGCCAGCTCGCAGGCCCGGTGGGCGAGATCCTCGGCGCCCGGCTGCCCCTGGAGGACGGCAAGGATATCCTGCGCCTCGAGCGCCGGGCCGATGCCCCGTCCGATCGGCTCCGCGCCGGGGCCGCGCATCACGCGCGTGCGAAGCCCGAAGGCTTGGGCGACCGAGCTCAGCGCGCGCTCGAGCGTATCGGCGGCATCGGTTCCGCGTACCTTGGCGGTCGGCCCGACCGGGATATCGATGACCAGATGGGTCGCACCGGCCGCGATTTTCTTGGACAGCACCGAGGCGACCATCTGCCCTACGGCATCGATATCGAGCACTCGTTCAACGCCGATGATCACATCGTCGGCCGGGCTGAGATTGACGGCGCCGCCCCAGGCGATGCAGCCGCCTTCGCGCTCGACCACCTTGCGGATGGCGGAAACGTCGAGGTCGACAGGTGCAAGCACCTCCATCGTGTCCGCCGTGCCGGCCGGCGAGGTGATCGCCCGCGACGATGTCTTGGGCATGATCAGGCCCTCCGCGGCCATGATCGAGACGATGATCGGCGTGGTGCGATTGCCCGGCAATCCACCGACGCTATGCTTGTCGACGATGACCGCTCCGGACCACTGCAATCGCTCGCCGACATCGACCATCGCCCTGGTCAGGCTGATCGTTTCGTCCGTATCGAGCGGGACCGCTGAGCATGCCGTGATGAACGCCGAGAGATGGACATCGCTATAGCGTCGCTCGGCGATGTCGGTCATGATCGCTGAAAAAGCCCCTTCACTGAGACGATTGCCATAGATGCGCCGACGCACTTCGGCGAGCGAGGCGAGAGGCTGGGCGTGCGCGATCTCGACCGGATCGCCCTCGCTGACGCCGAGCCGCCGCCATGCGGATTCGGACAGGCCGATCTCGCCGGGCGCTGGAGCCTCCGCGGAACTGTGCAGCAGCGAGACGACGATTTCCCGCCCGCCGGCGTGCAGCGCGACCTGCGCGCGCGACGCGAGACCTTCCGAGCGGCAGACGGGACAGTCTTGGCGCATGACCGCGATCAGATCACCTCCGGCAGCCGACAGGCCGAGGCGGTGTGCCCGCAGCGTCGTCGCGACAGGCTCTACTTCGGCGTCCTCGATGATCCCGGGCTTCACGCGAGCATGCCCCAGCTACCCAGCGCCGGTACGCTGCATGCCCAGCCCAGATCCTCCGAGACACGCTTCGCCAGGACCTGGGCGCCGGTCGGCTCGCCATGCGTGACATAGACATGGCGCGGGGGCTCTTGCAGCGACCCGAGCCAGCGCATGAGCTCGTCGCTGTCGGCATGCGCCGAAAGCATCGTCAGGTTGGCGACATCGGCTTCGACCGGGATATACTCGCCGTGGATCTTGATCGTCCGGGCGCCCCCGATCATGGCGGCGCCGCGGGTGCCCGCCGCCTGGAAGCCTGAGAAGAGGATGAGGTTCTTCCCATCCGGCGCGAAGCGCTTGAGATGGTGGAGCACGCGGCCGCCCGTTGCCATTCCACTGGCCGAGATGATGACCTTGGGAGCGGGGTTGGCGGTGAGTTCCTTGGATTCCTCCACTTCGCGCACATAGTGCGCGACGCTGCACGCCGCTTCGCACTCGGCGCGGGCCAGGCGATGCTCGTCCATGAAATCGCACATCAGCCCGCTCGCGTTGATCGCCATCGGGCTGTCGAGGAAGATCGGGATGTCGCGGAGGCGTCCCTGCGCGCGCAGACGCGAGAAATGATAGAGAAGCGACTGAACCCGTCCCACGGCGAAGGCCGGAATCACCACCGTCCCGCCTCTCTCGACGCATCGTTCGACATGATCTCCAAGCGTCTTTGTCGGATCGACCTGCTCGTGGCGCCGATCGCCATAGGTCGATTCCACTAGGACATAGTCGGCGCGCGCGGGCGGCTCGGGATTCTTCATCACCGCATCGCCGTAACGGCCGATGTCGCCTGAGAAGAGGATTGTCCGCCCCTTCCAGTCGATCTCGATCGACGCCGCGCCGAGGATGTGGCCGGCGCGATGGTAGCGCACCCTGATGCCGTCCGTGACTGCATGCCACGCTCCGAACTCGATCGGGCGGAAGAGCTGCAATGCCAGACGCGCGTCGGCCTGGGTGTAGAGGGGCAGCGCCGGCTGGTGCCTGGAGAAGCCGTGCTGGTTGGCGAACTCCGCATCCTTTTCCTGCAGATGGCCGCTGTCGGGAAGAAGGAGCTCGCACAGGGCCGCGGTCGCCCGCGTGGCAAGGACGGTCCCGTCCCAGCCCAGGCGCGCCATGCGCGGTAGTGCGCCCGAGTGATCGAGATGGGCGTGGTTCAGCAGCACCTGGCCGACATCCGCGACTTCGGGTGGGATCGATGCCCAATTAAGGCGGCGCAGATCCCTGGGTCCCTGAAACAGGCCGGAATCGACCACGATCTGAGTTTCACCATCGTCCACCAGATAACGCGACCCTGTGACCGTTCCCGATGCGCCGAGAAAGGCAACGCCGAGACCATCGGCCGGGCGCTTGGCCAGATCGATCCTTGCTTCACGCTCGAAGATGGTCACGCGGGAATGGTGCCGTTTCTTTCTCTTTTGCATGGACGCGGGCCTGCCTCTCACGATTATGTTCGTGAGCGCAGCATTGGTTCGCGGACGCCGCACGCCTATACGCAAAATCCGCAGCACGACTGCTGCTCCCCGACAGCTGCGTCGCCCGAACGCCGATGGCCGATCCCATCGATCGCCTTACCCATGCCTGCGCGATGCCCGGGGGACTTCGGTCTCTACTTATACCTTGCTCCTTGGACTCGAGCCTATGCTGCCCGGACGTTGACCAGAAGAGGACGGCATATGGGCGAACATGACCATCGCATGCGCAAGCGCGGCAAGATCGTTCTGATCGGCTTCCTGCTCGTCGCTAGCTTCTTCCTCCTCACCGAGTATACCGCGCACTTCCTGGGTGTGCTGCCCTATCTCATCCTGCTCGCCTGCCCGCTCATGCACCTGTTCATGCACCGCGGCCATGGTGGGCATCAGCATGGCCATGAGCCCGGTCAGGCACCCGCCGGCTTACCGGCCAATCCCAACGGCCGCATCGAAGGAGAGTCGCGATGACGCACGCCGACTATGGCTATGGTCTGTGGGGGCTCGCGCTGGTTAACGCCGCCGTTTTCATCCTCTTTGCGTTCAGCTTCTTCAAGCCGGCAACTAAACGAGACTGGCGCAGTTTGGGGGCGTTCAGCGCTTTCATCATAGCGCTCTTCGCGGAAATGTATGGCTTCCCGCTCACGATCTTCGTGCTTTCGGGGTGGCTCCAGTCGTATTTCCCCGCTGTCGACTGGTGGAGCCACGATGCTGGACATCTCCTGGAGATGATGTTCGGCTGGCGAGTTAATCCCCATTACGGTCCATTCCACATCGCCAGCTTTGTGCTGATCGGCGTGGGTTACTGGCTGATCTCGGTTGCATGGACGGCCCTTCACTTGAGTCAGCGCAAACACCAATTGGCCCTTACTGGGATTTATGCCCGGATCCGGCACCCGCAATATGTCGGCTTCATTCTCGTCATGCTCGGCTTTTTGCTACAATGGCCGACCCTTTTGACCCTTGCTATGTTTCCGGTGCTCGTCGTGATGTATATTCGGCTGGCTCGGCATGAGGAAAAGGAGGCGCTAGCCAGCTTCGGCGAGGTTTACCGCGATTATATGGCTCGCGTGCCCGGCTTCATTCCGAATCTGACAATCCATTCGCGTCGAAGAAGGCCATGGCGATCCTTTGACGGGAATGGCTGATGTAATTGCCGGCAAGGTCAATGCTGACGTTCTGACTGGCCTTATTATTCGGACATCGTTACCCGACCTCACAGCACACTACTGCAGCAACCCCGGTTCGACTGCGCAATCATCTTGGGAGGGCAAGTTCGCCTTGCACGGGCAGATTCGGTGTGGAGCTGATGCCCGGCACTAGACGCAGAGCATCGCCGATCAAGGTATAGACGGCGTGGCGCTGGCCGCCACGGTTCCGATGGTCGACGCGATAGCCCTGATAATGTCGGCGGAGCAGGCCTGCATTCACCAGTTCGGAAACGGCGCGACTGAGATTACTCTTGCCGGCTGTGCGAATGCGTGCCCGCATTTCCTCCGCGATCACGCCGCGCCTTTTCTCCAGATCGCCGGGGAGCAGTCCGTTTCTAGCGAGGTCGCTCTCGACCCGCTCGGCCAGCGTAATGCTGCGCGGACCACGCTGGGCCATCGGGGTCAATGCGTCGCATAGCCAATCGCGCAGGGAAACGAGCCCATCGTTCCGCCTGACCCAGGGACCGGCGCTTCCATCTGGCCCCGCCACCTGGGCGATCAGGTTGAGCAGCATGAAGGCATAACGGGGCCGGCTCGATACGGTCGCCAGCGTCTCGAGCACGGCCGCGACATCACAGCCAATGGAGGGTTCAAGAGGCTTGCCTGCATGAAACATAACATGATGGAATCAAGCACAAAGCAGGATCAATGTGAATCCCAAATCGGCGGCCGCAGACGGGTTGTCAGCTATGACACTTTGCCGGCGGATAAAGTGTCATAGGCGATCCATTCTAATCGTAGATTGTTGCGAATCGTTCTCAACTCATCCTGATAATCATGGCGCTCGCCGCTTAGGTCTGGACGAGCCGTCTCCTCGCGGACGAGCTTCCGTCGCCTATGGCGAACAGGATAAAAGACTGCGGCCGCCTTGATGATCTCACGCGCTTTGCGGCGGACTGTCAGCGTGCTGAAACCCTTGGCGATTTACATGGCACGATCGATGCCGCCGTGCGCGATCTTGGCTTCCGCTGGTTCACGCTGCTTCACAATATCGACCTTCGGCGCGGAGGCGAGCAAAGCCTGTTCCTCACAACCTATCCTGTCCGTCGTCGGAACATTTGGCACAACTCGCGGCGTAAATTAACGGAGTGCGGGCCTCGTCTTGGGGTTAATATTAGGCGGCGAGCTTGCGGTGCAGCAAGCGCCGATGTTCGATGGTCTGTCGCTTGATCCTTTCACGCTGTTTGATGATGGCTGGCGCCCTGCCGAAGTAGGCGTCGGCGGGCGTTACGTTGTTCAGGCTCTCGTGGTAACGCTGGTTGTTGTAGAGCTCGACGAAGGCCTTGATCTGGGCCTCAAGGTCGCCGAGTAGGAAGTAGTTTTCCAGCAGGATGCGATTCTTGAGGGTCTGATGCCAGCGTTCGATCTTGCCTTGGGTCTGGGGATGCATCGGAGCGCCGCGCACATGGCTCATCTTGTTGGCCTCGATGTATTCGGCCAACTCGCCGGCAATATAGCTCGGGCCATTATCCGACAGCAGCCGAGGCTTGTGCAGCACGGTGGCGCTGTCGCAGCCGGAAGCCTTAAGGGCGAGGTCCAGCGTGTCGGTGACATCCTCGGCCCGCATATTGGTGCACAGCTTCCAGGCGATGATGTAGCGCGAGAAGTCGTCGAGCACGGTCGACAGGTACATCCAGCCCCACCCGATGATCTTGAAGTAGGTGAAGTCGGTTTGCCACATCTCGTTCACCCGGGTGGTCTTGGTGTGGAACGCATCGGCCGCCTTGATCACGACATAGGCGGGACTGGTGATCAGATCATGGGCCTTCAACAGACGGTAAACCGTGGCTTCTGACACGAAGTACCGTTTCTCGTCGGTGAAGCGCACCGCCAGTTCGCGCGGCGACAACTCGCTGTAATCCAGCGCCATCTCGACGATCTGATGCTGGATATCGTCGCCGATGCGGTTCCACACCCGGCTCGGTGCCGATGGTCGATCTTCCAGCGCCTCTGGCCCGCCTTCGACGAAGCGATCATACCAGCGATAGAAGGTCCGACGGGCAATGCCGAGTTGGTCCAGCGTATGCTTGGCGGGCAGGTGCGACTGCTCGACGATCCGAATGATCTCGAGCTTCTCGGACGCGGGATACCTCATTCGTCGTCGCCCCCATCCGCGATCATGCTTTTTTTAAGCAGCCGGTTTTCCAGCGTCAGATCGGCCACGCATTCCTTCAGGTTCCGGGCTTCGCGACGCAGATCCTGCACTTCGCCGGTGGTTGCGGCCCGTGCCGTATCACCAGCCAGACGGCGCTTGCCCGCTTCCATGAACTCCTTCGACCAGGTGTAGTACAGGCTTTGAGCAATGCCTTCCTTGCGGCACAGCTCGGCGATGCTGTCCTCGCCGCGCAGGCCATCCAGCACGATCCGGATCTTGTCCTCAGCCGAGAAGTGCCGACGGGTCGCACGCCGGATATCCTTCACCACCCGCTCAGCAGGAGCCTTCGTCACCGATTTCTTCAAGGAGGGTTTGGGCTTCATCTTCGTTCCTTCGTCACTACGACGAAGCCCAAACCCTCCTTAATTTACAACCTCAAATCTGTGCCATTGGTGCTGACGCCGGACACTCACAACCTATCCATCGGCCTGGCTCGAGGAAGTTCTCGAAGAACGCCATTATCTCGAAGATCCGATCCATGCGGCCTGCGCTCGCACCCCGTCAGGGCTCGCCTGGGACCGGATCGGCGACGTGCTGGAGCTCACGCCGCGCCAGCGAAGCATCCTCGACCGCGCCAGGGACCATGACCTTGCGTCCGGCTACAGTTTGCCAATCCGGACCCCGGGGGAACCCGAGGCGATCTTTACCGCCGCCCGATCGCGCGACGAGCCGCTCAGCGCAGAGGAGGTTCTGACCGCCCGTCTGCTCGGCTCGGTCGCTTATGATCGGGCGCGCGAGCTGCTTGGCGAAAGGGCAGGGCCATTGGCCTGCGTCCCTCTCAGCCCTCGCCAGGTCGAATGCATCGCGCTCGTCGCGCAAGGCAAAAGCGACTGGGAGATCGGCCAGATCCTCGGCCTCAGCCGCGACACCGTGCACGAATATGTTGAATCGGCCCGCAGGCGTTATGGCGTGCGACGACGCACGCAGCTGGTGCTGCGCGCGGTTCGCGATGGTCATCTCAACATGGAAGCGCTGCTCTGATCTCGCCGGCCATATGATGATCGGGCTTGGGCAAGTTCAGGATTTCTGCGCTGTCGCTGGCGCGATCAAGGACGCTACGGCCTTGTCTGACCTGATGGCCGAAATCACGAAGGCCATGGGCTTTCGGCACTATGCCCTGGTCCATCATGTCGACCTGAAGCCTGCGGTTCGCTCGGTCCACATCGTCGACTATCCGCAAGACTGGGTGGAGCGCTTCCAGGCGAGACGCCTCTATGCGAGCGACCCGATCCACCGGCAAGCAGGAGCCAAGGCCGCTCCGGCCATGAAAAGGCCCCCGACAGACATGCTGGCGGGGGCCCCCGGAAGCCTACGCAATGAAGGCGATGTCGCTATGTCATCTCCTCGTTCGTAGACAGGATCAACGCGGCGGGCGAAGGCGGCGTTCCGTCAGTCCTTGTCGAGCGCCCTGGCGCTTGAAAGATGCTTCTCGACGACCGGCGCTATCTCGCCCGCTGCCTGCTTGAGCGAGACGACGTTCCCGTCCACGGCATATTTGCGCATCAGGTCGAGGGCATCCTCATGGGCATCGACCTGGCCGTCGATATATTCCTTGTCGAACTCAGCGCCCTTGAGCGTCTTCAGCTCCGCCAGATCTTCCGCCTGGTCCTTGGTCAGTGTCGCATTTGGCGTAATCGCGGGACTGGCCGCCTTGGCCGCGGCCTTGATCTTTGCGGTCGATTCCGTGTGGGCGGCGACCATCATCCCGGCAAATTCCTTCACCTGGGGAGACTGGGCATTTGTCGTCGCCAGCTTGGCGGCTTCTATCTCGAAGGCATCGCTTTTGGCGGCCGCGTCCGCAAATTCCTGGCCGGTTGGCGTCGTCGTGAGAGCCTGCTGCGCATTGTCGATTGCGTTGCCGGTGGAATTGAGAGCGTTCGAAACGGCAGCACCGGTATCGTTCAAGGCGTTATCGGCCTTTTGTTCGGCTTTCGGGCTGCAAGCGCCAAGCGCAAGGGCCGCTATCGGTGCGACACTCATCCACAGATGATTTCTCATGACATCCTCCTCTTTGGGTGTTGCCCGAACGCCCGATGACCGACCGCCGTTCCTCTGGGCGCGGCAATGAAAAAGCCGTGCTTGAAAATGCCGGAAAATTGATCCGGTCATCGCTCCAGCGAAGAGGACAGAAGCGGAAGTGGAAAGGCGACCATGCCACTCATCATGCCGCCATCAGATAAAAGCCCGCCCGGCATGGGCCGGGCGGGCAGTAGCAGGCTGGAAGCCTCGGGTCGCTGATCAACAGATACAGGCTTGCATGTGAGTCGCCTTGTATGGATCGGACAAGGTCTGGAGATTTCCGTTAGGGAATGCTGCTCTTTCATGCTCGCCTGCGGTGACGCCACTTTGGATCGGCGACCCACCAGGAACTCGCCTGTCCGGGATCGATTGATGCGCGGATAGAGGCAATGGCTGAGGCGTCCCACTCATGAAGATTTTCACCATCGGCTATGAGGGGGTAACCCAGGCACAGCTGATCGAGGCGCTCAGGGCAGCGGGCGTTGAAGTCCTGGCCGATGTGCGGGCCCTTCCACTCTCGCGCCGCCCGGGATTTTCGAAGAATATCCTTGCATCCGGACTGCGCGAGGCGGGGATCGACTATGTCGGCTTCAAGGCGCTTGGCACCCCGCCGGCAGGCCGCGAAGCGGCGCGCAGGGGGCAGCATGCACGCCTGACGGAAATCTATGCGGGTCAGCTCGACCTGCCCGAGGCGATTGTTCAGGCCGCGCAACTGGTCGAACTGGCTGCGGCGCGCCCCACCGCGCTGCTCTGCTTCGAGCGCGATCCTGCGGGCTGCCATCGATCCCTGCTGCTCGATGCCGTCCTGCCAGACGCTGATCGGGTTGATCTCTATCCAGGCTGATCGCGGCATTTGGCAAGCAATCGGTGCGGAAGCGGGATTCTCGGCGGTGGGAGAGTTCAGATCTGTCGGCGGCAAGGGAGGATGGCGGGCGGGACGCTGCTGTCGCGTTCATCATGATCTTGTCCGATGTGGGGAACCCACGCGGCCGGGCGGCCTTATAGCGGCATGCGCACCCCATCATCCCTGTCCCTGACATTCGATTGCTGGAGCCTCGGGCTCGAGGCTTGCTCCGTCATCGGCATGCGGCTTCCTCGGCTCATGGCCGGCAATGCGGCGGCCATGGCTGAAGCGCAACTGATGGTCAGGGAGAAGGTGGAGGCCGCAGCGCTGCTGCAATGGAAGTTCATGACCGGAAGCCTTGGCAGCTCGCCGCCTGCCATGATGACCGCGTCAGTCACCCATTATCGCAAGGCGGTCCGCAAGAATCGGCGGCGATTGGCGCGGCCCGCCAAATAAGGAGACAGGCGCAGGATTGTTTCGCAATCAGCATATTCCTCGCTCAACCGCCGCCGGCATGTTTGGCAAACAGCGTGCTTTCAAAGCAGATGAGTGTGCCATGACCGGAAATGAACTGATCGAAGCCGTCGCTACCCAGCAAGCGGCCACCAAGTCGGACGTGAAGAAGATCATCGACGCGGCAGCCTGGGGCGAAGAGGTCTCGATCGCAGGCTTCGGCAAGTTCAAGGTGAACCAGAGCGCGGCCCAGGTGGGCAGGATTCCCCGGACGGGCGACCCGATGACGATTCCGGCGTCGCGCAAGGTAGGGTTCCAGCCAGCCAAGGCGCTCAAGGACAAGGTCAACAGCTGATCGCGGCGCGCCGGCGTATCTGCAGAGGCTTGTGGCAATGGGCTGGCATTGACTGCGAGGCTGCGCCTGGCGCACGCCGTGGCAAGGGTGAACCTTGCGAGGAGCAGATCAAGGGTCCGCCCCCGGTTGGAAAAAATCAAGTCTTGCCCCGCCTGCCTTCAGGCGGGTCGCTTTCACTCTGAAAAGGCAGGCGGGGCATCCAGCAGATTGGCGCAGTCCATGCCGCCCCGCTGGATGAGTTTGGCTATTACCGGCGAAATGTGAATCCACTCGGCAATGGCTTGAGGCCATCGAGTCGACCTCGGCCGGCCACCCACTGCAGGCAGGCCGAGGTCAACCGAGAGGGTCGAAAAACCCTGCACCGGATGATGCAGGGCCAGTCGGGTCGCGCAAGCCATGGAGACTTGCCAGGGAATAACCGATTGATCGATCATTGTTTCCACGAAACGATAACGCAATCGAAATTTTTTGCGTTTTGCATTTTGCATGAAAATATTGGGAGGTGGGCACGATCACCATCTCCTGCCAGCTAGCGCCCGGATAGGCAGCCTTGCGGGCATCGACCTCGCTCTGCTGCTCGGCCCAGAAAAGATCGGGCGAGGCGAAATAGCTGTCCTCGCTGAACAGGTGGGACGACGGCACGTTCAAAACCGGCAAGGTCGAACAGCGGATGGTAGGCAGCGATAGACTGAATCGCCAAGGAGCCACGCCTTCAACTGGTGGCGGTTTGGCGCGCGGGCGTCGGAATCATCTTAGAGGGCCATCGCAGTCAATGCGATGTTCGTTGACGAACATCAGTTCAGCAGCGAAAATCAGTTATTTTGAAGTCGTACAGGATTGCTGGATGTGAGGTATTAGAAGCAGATCTTGATAGCTGCCCGCTATGATACCCCGTTCGGGTGATTTCGCCCGTTCATCGAACTGCTATCTCAATCGAGCGACCCGACGATTGTCTTCACGATCGAACGTTCACTGACCCTGCCAGAAACGGCAGGGTCTTTTCTTTGCGCGAACGGTGCCGTGTCGCGCCGGTGCCGTTCCCATGCCGCTACATTTGCACGCGACCGCCAACTCGATCAGTGCTAGGTCGCTTGCTGAAAGGAGTCACCATCATGGATGATCACCTCAAAGCCGCGGCTGCCGCCGCTGCAATGACCGACATGGAACTGATCACGGTCTGGAACAGAATCGAGGATCGGGACGAGTTGACGAGCCAGGAAATGGCAATCCAGGATGAGATGGAGTGCCGCGAGATCGATATCTGATGCGCAGTGGTCGCGACATGATACTGACCATCGAGGCCCTTGTGCTGACTGCGATGATGATCATCAGCGCCGCTGCCGGGATCGTCAGCCTGATCGACTGACCCGTGCAACTATCGACGAGAATGGTCGTTTCATTCCAAACGCCCATTGGAGAGACGAACGTTGCGCCGCCCAGAAACTGACCCTACCGCCCGCGCGACATCGTTTTTCGAGGTAGACGGTGTCCCGGCGCTGGGGATTCTGTGCGGGGCGCTGTTCGCCGCCCTCGTGGGCCTGATGCGATAAGAAACGGAACAAATGCGTGGGGGGCCTCGTTCTTCTGGTTCCTCTGATATTCAGGACGACACTACCTCGCCGGCCTTGACGGGGTATTTTTTAAGGCAGATATTTGAAACCCAACGACCAAAATAACCGTGATGGATCGACCCTGGTTCTCAAGATTGAAGCCGTGCTTCTGGCAGCCATGATGATCGGATCCTCGGCCGCTGGCCTTTACAGCCTTCTGTAACGCTGTTGTGCCGATCGGCGCACAAATCTGTCTTGGGGCACCAAGGCAATTGCGTGACGATCGACCCGTATTCATCGAGATTTTCCCAATGAACCGCAGGCCAAAGCGTTCATCCCTGATGCAGATTATTGAGATGGATCAGGTTACGCAGCTACCGGAACCGATCGTCTGTTTGCGGCTTCCTTAGCGGATAAAACCACTGAGGAGACCTGTCATGGCCAAGGCCGAATATAGTGATGCCATCGCCCTTCTGAAGTCCGATCATCGCACGGTCGAAGAGCTATTCGAACAATATGAGAAAGCCGCTTCAGCAAAGAAGAAGGGCGATATCGCTCACCAGATTTGCACCGAGCTCAAAATCCATACGCTGATCGAGGAAGAGATTTTCTATCCCGCGTTCGAAAGCAAGATCGAGGCAGACACGCTTGAAGAGGCCTATGTCGAACATGATGGTGCCAAGGTGCTGATCAATGACATCGAGGCTGGCTCGACGCAGGACAGATTCTTCGACGCCAAGGTCAAGGTTCTGTCCGAAGAGATCAAGCACCACGTCCATGAGGAAGAAATGCGCGGCGAAGGCATGTTTGCGCAGTGTCGCGATACCGATGTCGACCTGGTGGCGCTTCGGGATCTGATGCTTGCACGCAAAGAAGCGTTGACCGCGCAGGCGAAAGCGGGGGGCCTGCCCGCCGCCAAGCCAACCGCGGTCAACCTGATCCCCGCCTGAGCAGGGGCCAGAATGACGAAGAGCAGACGTTGGATAGCGGCGCCGACCGATACCGGGGCCCGCACAAGGTCGGCTGCAACATCTCGAGCGCCATGAGGAACAGCCCATGCCGAAGTTCGGATATAAGCTGATGACGGAGGAGCACGGGCCGAAGGTGCTCGTGGAAAATGCGATCCGCGCAGAGAAAGCGGGGTTCGATTTCGTCTCCATTTCGGACCATTTCCACCCCTGGCTCGAGTCACAGGGCCATGCGCCCTTTGCTTGGAGCGTCTTGGGCGCCATCGCCCATGCTACGGATCGCATTGGCATCGCGACCGGCCTTACCTGCCCGATCCTGCGCTATCATCCCGTCATCGTCGCGCAGGCGGCGGCCACTATCGCGGTCATGAGTGACGATCGTTTCACTCTGGCGGTCGGCGCGGGTGAACGCCTGAACGAACATGTCACCGGTGCCCGGTGGCCGTCGGTGCCCGAGCGGCACGAAATGCTGGGTGAGGCGATCGACATCTTTCGCCTTCTCTGGAAGGGCGGCGTTCATAGCTGGCATGGAACGCATTTTGTTGTCGACCACGCCCAGCTTTATGATCTTCCAACCGAGCCTATCCCGATCGTCCTGGGCGTGAGTGGTCCATCCTCCGTCACACTCGCCGCTGAAAAGGGCGATGGCATCATGACGACCGCACCAGATGGCGATCTCGTGAAGAGTTATGAAGCGAAGGCCGGCAACCCAGGCCCCCGATATGCCGAGGCAGTCATTGCCTATGCGTCGAGCGCCGAGCAGGGGTTGGACATCGCTCATGACAGGTTTCGCTTTTCTGCCTTCGACTGGTCGGTCAACAGCGAGGTTCCTTCCGTCCAGGGCTTCGAAGCCGCAAGCCAATATGTCCGGCCTGAGGACCTGGCCTCGAAGGTTTCGGCTGGCCCGGATGTCCAGGCCCACGTCCAGTTGATCTCGCAATATGTTGATGCTGGCTTCGACCATATTGTGTTGACATGTCCTGGCGACGATCAGGCAGGATTCATCGATTTCTTCGAACAGGAGTTGAAGCCGGCCCTGTCGCGTCCGGAGAAGGAACCGTCCAGATGAGGTCGCTCCAGGATCGGGAGATCGAAGGGGCGCTCGATGTTGGAAGGCAATGAGAAGGCGATGCCCTCCCGATAAAAAGTGGGCCCTCTATCCACCATCCCCTCCCGCCGTAGACACCGTCTGTCGCAAGCCAAGATGCCTTCGCCGGCGGTGGAGCGACACCAGGCCCCAGGCACGCATTCCGGGCGCAAGGCCCACGGATATAAACCTGCGACGCCGGGTTGTTGAAATATCTGCCTGACGGCAGTTGCTCCAGGATCTGAGAGGTTCAATGGCCAGTTCGCATCTGACCCGTCTTGTGAAGATCTATACCACCCGGTCCGGCGCCATGAACAACGAACATGACAGGGTCGCAAGAGCCGAGCTTGCGCGAAGGATAGCCCGGCTTGGTCAGGCGACATTCGTCGATAACGACCCTGCGCCAGTCTCCGAGCCGGATGGTGATGCGCGGGACACGCTCTTCATTCCGACCGGCACGATTGACCTGGAAATGGCGCGCCAACTGGGCATCCGCAACGAAAGCCAGATTTACGGGGGCGTTGTTCCACATGGCTTCGTCGGAAGCAAGGTCATCACGCATCCGGTTTTTCCAGGCAGCAACGAAGTTCCTGAAGGATGGCGGCCCGAACTGGGCGCCGCTCTTGCGCCTTATGTTCTTACTGGCTGGTCGGCATTCAGCGTAGATGCCGTGCGCGAAGCGAGTCTCGACATGCTTCGCTATGGTTCGATCCGTCTGAAGGAGGTCGAGGCGACAGCGGGGCTCGGACAATTTGTCGTCACTTCGCCAGGGGAGCTGGAAGAAGCGATTGCGCAGCTCGATGCGGATGCCATTGCGCGTCACGGCGTCGTGATCGAAGAGAATCTCGACAATGTCATCACTTACAGCGTGGGCGTGACATGTCTTTTTGGAGAGATCATCTCCTATTGGGGCACCCAGCGCCTTGCCGCCAACAACGAAGGCGCCACCGTCTATGGAGGCTCGACCCTGCATGTGGTGAGGGGTGGCTTTGAACAGCTGGCAGGCCTGAGCCTGGCCGACGATCTGCAGCAAGGGATCGAGAAGGCGATCGCATATGATGCGACCGTCTCGAAATTCTACCCGGATCTGATGGCCTCTCGTCGCAATTATGACGTCGCCGCAGGCATGAATTCTTCCGGTGAAATGCGCATCGGTGTTCTTGAGCAGAGCTGGCGGGCGGGCGGTGCAAGCGGCGCCGAGATAGCGGCCTTCGAAGCCTTTGCACGCGATCGCGCGTTGTCGGCGGTCACATGCGCCACGATGGAAATTTATGGTCATCTTGACGCCGCGCCGGAGGGTAGCATCCTCTATTATAGCGGTATCGATGCGGTCGCGGGACCGATCACAAAATATGCAATGGAGCTGGAATGACGGGCAGCCAGATATGTTTTGACGTCGAGGGGGAAAGTCTGGACGCGACCATCCTGTCACCGGACAAGCTCGTTCCTGGCATTCTCTTCATCCACGGATGGGGCGGTTCGCGCGATCAGGACATGGTTAGGGCCGAAGAGATCGCGCAGCTGGGCTGTATCTGCTTCACCTTTGATCTGCGGGGCCATGCCCGGCACGCCGAAGAGCGCAACCGGGTGACGCGCTCTCATGGTCTTGCCGACGTCGTGGCTGCCTATGATTATCTCGTCGGTCAGGACCAGGTCGATCCATCTGCCATTGCGGTCGTCGGAACAAGCTATGGCGGCTATCTCGCCGCGCTCCTCACTGCCGTCCGCCCGGTCAACTGGCTCGCCTTGCGCGTCCCTGCTCTCTATCCTGACGAACATTGGGATGTCCCCAAGGCGATGCTAGACCGCGATCTTATCAATGCCTATCGGGCTCGCTTCCGCACGGGTCGCGAGGACAAGGCTCTGGCGGCTTGCGAGCAATTTGCGGGCGACGTGCTGATCGTCGAGTCAGAGCAAGACGACTATGTGCCGCACGCGACAATCAGCTCCTACATGTCCGCGTTCCACAACAGTAATTCCTTGAGCTACCGCATCCTCAAAGGCGCTGATCACTCGTTGCGGGACGAAGGGTGTCGGCGCGCCTACAACCAGTTGCTGCTGACCTGGATCGAGGAAATGGTCCGTGGCGGCCGCCGGCCGTCGACAAGCAGTCATCAGGACGCCGGAGAGCTTCCTGCCCAGGCCTACAAGCTGGCGGACCGATAACATCTTCAGACAGCTTGGCCCGATATGCCTTGCCAAGCGTTGAGGATGCAAAGGAGAGAGCCATGTCATTGTCGCTTGAAGATCTGTCGCGAAAGATGAAGGAAATCGATTTCGCGATGCTTGCCACCCACGCCGCAGACGGCGCGATCGGATCGCGTCCGATGAGCAACAACCGCGAAGTCGATTATGATGGCACTGCGTGGTTCTTCACTGACGAAACTGCGCTGATGGTCTCGGAAATCGAGACCAATCCGTCAGTCAATCTGAGCTATCAGGGCAAGTCTGGCTTGCTCGGCCATCGGCCTTTCTTCGTTGCGGTCGAGGGGCGGGGCGTCTTGATCAGGGATCAGGCTCAATTCGACGCACATTGGACAAAGGGGCTGGAACGCTGGTGGCCGCAGGGCACCCAGACCCCCGGACTTGTTCTGATCCAAGTGATCGGCAAGCGCGCCCATTATTGGGATGGCGAGGAGGAAGGCGAAATCCTGCTTGAGGGCACCCGTTGATGGCCCCTGACGAAAAGCCGTCCGCGCGCCGGCTGGGAAAAGCCGGCGCCTTTATCGTCGGCATCATCATCGCCATTTTCATCGTCATATTTGTCGGCAGAAACCTGTGGCATGGCGACGAGCTGGAGCAGGATCAGGCGGTCGGCAATAATGTCGCTACCGAGCATACCGGTCCATCCTATAATCAGCGGCTCTGAGGCGAGCCGGGCAGCGGAAAGCCGCGCCGGCCGCTCACTGCGCCATGGCCTGATTGGGCTCCGATGCCCAGAACAGGTGGCAGGGTGGTATATTGCGCCATTCATATGCGGCCCGCACCGACCCATATCGGTCTTCGAGCAGCGGGCGCACGGCGGTCCGCATCTGATAAGCCATGAAGAGTCCATGTGGGCACAGGAGTTGAGCGCTGCGATCAATGATCTGCGTCGCGGCGTCTGGCTCGAGTGTCGAAAAGGGCAGCCCGGAAATGATGCAATCGGCCTGAGAAAGGCCGTGACTGGCCATGATATGCTGCACATCTGCCGCCGATCCGGTCACGACGTGCAATCGTTGGTCCGGGATTGCCGAGATCAGATGGTCGGTGAAAGACGCGCTGGTGTCGATGGCGATCAGCCTGGCATGGGACGGGAGGCGAGTGAGAATGGCAGCGGTGAACGCGCCAGTCCCCGGTCCATATTCCAGCATCGTCGTCACACGAGACCAGTCGATGCCGTGCAGCATCCGGTTTATCAGCCAATGCGAAGCGGGAAATGATGAGCCGACCATGGTCGGGCTTTTGAAGAATTCAGCGGCGGCGACAAGCCGGGCCTTCAGATCACTTGTTCGTGCATGAGATCGGGAAGCGGGGTAAAGGGCGGCTTCTTGCACATCGGCCATATCTGCTCCTCAACATTGTCTTTGCTCTTAAAGCCTCCCGAGACGTTTGTAGTTTCAGCGCCCGCGGCAAAAATCGCGCTTAACAGGATCAATCTCCAACATGATTTCTCATGTGTATCCGAGAATTGCTGATGACGCACGCGACAGAGGCGCGGTGAGAATGGCGATGTGCCTTGCCTTGGAGCGTCAGGCCTTCGTTCTTCCATGGAGTGGCGGCCCCCACCGGACAGCTGGTCATTCAAGCCGGGCAGGCGAATGCGAGTTCCTCGCGAGACGACCGAAAGTTGATGGGCGCCACGGACAGATTGCGCTGACGAGCAGCAGGGAAGGACGGGGGCAGGAACGGAGGCGTCCGGACCGTGGTTTTCCCATAATGGCGAATCTGAAAGTCTTCCGTACCCCCGCCGGCTTCCATGATGCCTATGTAGCGGCGCCCAGCCAGAAAGCCGCGCTGAAGGCGTGGGGATCGGAGGCAGATCTGTTTGCGCGCGGGATCGCCGAAAAGGTCACCGATCCCAAGCTGATGGAGAAGCCGCTCGCCAAACCCGGCGTCGTCATCAAGGTGAGCCGCGGCAGTGCGGGTGACCATTTCGAGGCTGCTGAAACGCGATCTCCACCAGATCGCGGTCGCAGGAACACCAGAAGAGCAGCAAAGGAAGATCAGGCGGAAGCCACCGTTGCGCCTGTCGCCCGAAAACCCAAGAAGACGAACCCGCGGCCCAGCCGCGCGAAACTCGATGCGGCCGGGAAGGCGGTCGACCAGGCGTCCGCCAACCTCAAGGCGGGATTGGCGGACATAGACGCCCGGATGCGCGCTCTCGACGCCGAGCGCCGGACTCTGCAGGCAGAGGGCGACAAGCGCGTGACCAAGCTGGAGGCAGATCGCGATCGGGCGCGCAGGGAATATCAGGCCCGGCTGGAAAAATGGGCGAGAAGCTGATCCATCATGGCAGGTGCTTCAGCCAAGCCTCTCCATGTCAATTGGTCGAGCGACCGCATGATGTTGATCGCCGCGGTCGCATGGACATTCAAAGGCAGAAGCGGGCTCTATCTCTCATCGACCTCACCAATGTGGAGAAACCTGCCGCTCTTAAAATGGGTGGGCATGGCGTTGTCACTGCTGACAGGTCTGGAAGGGCGCATCGCCAGAATATATAGGGTGAAGGGCATCAGGAGCATAAGGCATTGGATCCGATCGAAAGTGACGCACCTACGCTCGACGAATTGCAGGCCATGGTCGCACGCGCGCGTCTTGATGGAGACCGGCTGAAGCTTGCTCTTGCAGCAGGCGCAATCGTCGGCACTTGGTTCTGTGATGTGCCCGCAGACCGCTTTACAGTTGATGAGGCGTTTGCAGAGGCTTTCGGCCTCGATCCTGCGACGGGACGCGATGGTGTCACACTCGAGAAGATTGTTACCACGGCCCATCCCGATGATCGCTCCGGTCTGCAGCGTGCCATCGAAGACGCGCTCGACAAAGGTGGCCGCTATGCACATCAATATCGCGTATTGCGCGCCGATGGTCAGTATCTCTGGATCGAGGCGAAAGGGCATGTCGTTCATGATGAAAGCGGCGCGCCGATAAGCTTTCTGGGTGTTCTTATCGATGTGGGCGACCGGCGTCGGCTGGAGGCAGAGCGCGACAGCGCTCGGGCGCTGCTAACGAACTTCGCCGATGCAATGCCAGGCGTCGTCTATGCGAAGGACCGCGACGGCAGGCTAATGATCGGCAATCACGGCACAAGCGAGCTGGTCGGCAAAGTTCCGCAGGATTATATTGGGCGCACTGATCTCGAGCTACTTGAGGACAAGCAGCAGGCTGCCGCGATCATGGAGACCGACCAGCGGATCATGGTCAGCGGTCGCTCGGAGCAAGTCGAAGAAAATGTGGACTTCCCCGATGGTCGACGCGCGATCTGGTTGTCTACCAAGTCACCTCTCAGGGATTTGGGCGGCGAGGTCGTTGGCCTTGTCGGCACGTCGCTCGATATCACCGAGCGCAAGGCGATCGAGGCCAGTCATCGGGAGATCGAGGAGCGCTACCGGCTTGCCATCGGTGCGACAAGCGACGTCATCTGGGATTGGCGGTTTGCCGACGGTCACGTCATCTGGAACGAAGCGTTGGGAACACGCTTTGGTCATGTGCAGGAGCAGACAAGCGCGCAGTGGTGGCTCGACCATATTCATCCTGACGATCGCGCGCGGATAGATGAGAGCATTCATGCCGTAATTGATCATGGCGGTTCAAACTGGACCGACGAATATCGTTTCCGTCGGGCTGACGGGAGCCATGCGTTCGTGCTCGATCGCGGGACTGTGCTGCGCAGCGACGATGGTGCGCCGATGCGCATGATCGGTGCGATGCTTGATCTGACGGAGCGTAAAGCCGCCGAGGCCGCGCTTGCGGCAAGCGAAGAACGGCTTCGCCTTGCGACGGAGGCAGCTGATATCGGTCTGTGGGACGTCGATCTTGTCGAGGATGTGCTGATCTGGCCGGCGCGGACCAAAGCCATGTTCGGCATTTCGCCGGACGTGCCGGTCTCGATGCGGGACTTCTATGCGGGCCTTCACCCCGATGACCTCGATGCGACGACCGCGGCCTTCGCGGCGGCCGCCGATCCCGGTCAGCGCGCGCTTTATGATGTTGAATATCGCACAGTCGGCAAGGAAGACGGCATCGTTCGTTGGGTCGCAGCTAAAGGGCGGGGCGTTTTCGATGATGTCCGCTGTGTCCGTGTTGTCGGCGTCGCGATCGACGTGACTGCCCGCAAGGCTGATGAAGCATTATTGCACGAACTCAATGAACGGCTCGAGTTGCGGGTCGCGCAGGAAGTGGCCGAGCGCACGAAAGCTGAAGATGCGCTGCGCCAGAGCCAGAAGATGGAGTCCGTCGGCCAGCTCACGGGCGGTATCGCACATGACTTCAACAATATGCTTGCCGTGGTTGTTGGCTCGCTCGATCTTTTGACTCGACGGCTGGGCGATGATGACCCCAGGGCGCGGCGCTATGTCGATTCGGCGATGGATGGCGCGCGCCGGGCGGCTCAGCTCACCCAGCGCCTGCTCGCATTCTCGCGGCAGCAGCCCCTCAAGCCCGAGTCGATCGACGCAAACAAGCTGGTTGACGGCATGTCCGATATGCTGCGCCACACGCTACCCGACATTCAGCCTGAAACGGTGCTTGCGGGCGGCCTGTGGCGGGCCTTTGCCGATCCTAATCAGCTCGAAAACGTGATTCTCAATCTCGCCGTCAACGCCCGCGATGCCATGGCCGGGGGAGGCAAGCTGATTATCGAAACCGCCAATTGTTACCTCGATTCGCGCTATGCCGAGGAGCTTATTGGTGTTCCGGCCGGGGAGTATGTAATGATCGCGGTGAGCGACACTGGCAGTGGAATGCCTCAGGAGGTCGTTGCCCGGGCGTTCGATCCATTCTTCACCACGAAGGAGGTCGGGCGAGGCACCGGCCTTGGCCTCAGCCAGGTCTATGGGTTCGTCAAACAGTCGGGCGGGCACGTGAGAATCTATTCGGAGGTTGGTGAGGGAACGACGGTCAAGGTGTATCTTCCCCGCCTCCTGGGCGCGGTCGAGGAAGTGGCAGGCGTCGCGATGGACGAAACATTGCCGCGAGGGGAGAGCCAGGAATTGATCCTCCTGGTCGAGGATGAGCCGGGTGTGCGGCAATTCTCGTTCGATGCACTCAGCGAGCTGGGATATCGCGTATTAGAGGCCGACGGGGCGGCGGCGGCTCTCACGCTGATCGACGCGCACCCGGAGATCACGCTGATGTTCACTGATGTCGTCATGCCTGAGGTCAATGGCCGCAAGCTTGCGGACGCGGCACGCAAGCGGCGTCCTGGCCTCAAGATTCTGTTCACGACCGGCTATACCCGAAACGCTGTTGTGCATAACGGTGTCCTCGACCCGGGTGTGCATCTCATCGGCAAGCCATTCACGGTCGAGGAGCTGGCATCAGCGGTGCGACGCGCAATCGAGGAAGATGCCGGCTAGAGGGTTCTGAGGTGGATCCGATCTGGCGAGGGCGTCCAACCTGCGAAACAAGAACGCGCATCGCGTCATGCCTTCGAGGTGGGCGGGATCGTTGCCAATGCCATCATGCCTATGGCACCCGACAGGATCGAGGAGACCAGCACTGCCAGGGACGCCTTGTCCAGCTGCTCGCCTCCGGGAAAGGCGAGCCCTGCGATGAACAGGGATATAGTGAACCCGATGCCGGCGAGGCAGCCTATCGCCGCTATCATGCGCCAGTCGACGCCCTCGGGCAGCCGCGCCAGTCCACATCGCGCCGCGATCCAGCTGAACGTGAGGAAGCCGAGCGGCTTTCCGACCGTCAATCCAATCACGATTGCCAGAGCCAGGGTCGAAGTCGCGGCCGTGGTGAGAAGATCCATGGATAGCCTTATGCGAATGTTCGAAAGCGCGAACAGGGGTAGGACGACATAGCTGATCCAAGGCGTCAGCGTGAGGATGAGACGCTCACCCGACTTGTCTGTTGCCCCCGTCATTTCGTGCAGAAATCCCAGTCGATCCTCCGCCCGACCCTGCGCGATCTCAGCCTCATGTTCATCCTCAGTCACCCGCGCCCGCTCGTGCGCTTCCTGGAACTGGTCTACCCGGTGCTGTACTGAAACAGCAAATTCAGACCTATCAAGTCGCGGGCGGACTGGAACCAGAAAGCCGATGAGCACGCCTGCGATGGTCGCATGCACGCCCGACTGGAAGATGCCGATCCAGACCAGCGCAGCCAGAAGCACGTAGGGGACGGAAGCCACCCAGTGGAGCCGACGCAGAAGGATGATGAGCGCGATCGCAAATCCCGCCAAGACCGCTCCCTCCCATGCGAAGTGGTCGGAGTAGCCAAAAGCAATAGCCAGGAGCCCACCAATGTCGTCGATGGCAGCGAAAGCGAGGAACAGGGCACGAACCCCTGCCGGCAGGCGGGCGGAGAATAATGCAATGACTGACAGGCCGAAGGCCGTGTCCATGGTGATCACGATACCCCACCCCCGCGCAGCCTCAGTTCCGTCGGCGACTGCCAGGAACAGCAGGACCGGAACGATAAGGCCGCCGAGCGCTCCGACGATCGGGAAAGCGGCCGTCCGCCATCTGGTGAGAGCGCCGATGGTCAGTTCCCGCTTCACGTCCACGCCGATCACGATGAAGAACAGCGGCAAGAGCGCATGGTCGATCCATTCTGCCAAGCTGTGGCTGACCTTCGCCTCGCCGAAGGACAAGACCAGCGGCGTGTCCCAGAACCGCTCATAGGCACCGCTTATGGGCAGGTTGACGCAGAGAAGCGCAACGAATGTGGCGACGAGCAATGGTCCGCCGGTCACCTCACTGCCCGCGAAGAATGGCGCAAGACGGTCCAGAAAGGCCGCGTTAGCTGGACTGTGGTGAGCGCGAGCTTCTGATGCACCCTTCTGACGCGAGGTAATGGCCATCAAAGGCAAGCGCAGGGCGTCGGCGATAGGTTCCTTTGATCGCTCATGCGCGGCCTGCAAGCAATTTCAGGCCGCAATCACGGTCCACATCTCCCGCCAATGGGCAGGTTTCCGCACGCGGTGGGTATGTGCGAGGCATACCAGCCGAAACTGCCAAGCATCTGAAATTCAACGTTTCAGACTAACTAATGTTATTGAACAGCCGAACTCCAACAAGCTATGCGCGCTCTGCTTTTAAAAGCAGAGAGAAGAGAAGGTAAATTGGTAAAAGACGGTAGACGGAAATATTACGCGCAGGATTATGTTTTCGCGGAAGCAGAAGCCATTTTTGCCAGTGATGAAGCGCTTTTCCTGGAAATCGCGAACATGGCAGACAGGGATTTCCCAACCCCGCGCCAGAAAGGTGCTCTTATCGAACTGCGCCGCCGACGGCTAATTTCCGAAAAAATACGAGAAATAATTCGGCGCTTGTCGAAATATCCTGGCAAATGAGTGAAGATGCAGTGGGCTCTTTTCGAAGGCAGGTGGCGACTTGCGATCGATAATAAGCCATGGATCGACATAACCGAAATCGACGGGGATGTTTAGTGGTGCAAGGACCGAGCGCGTGATTCCCGCACTATTCGTTGGTGGCTGTGCGGGCCTTGCAGATTGGAAGCGTCAAAAGTCGATATGAGACCTGAGCGCGTCGGTAAGGCAACCTCCGAACCGTTTGATCACAGCGTAGACGCCACCGTCGTCACTCGGACTTGACTCCGCACGCCTTCAGCCGGTGGCAGCTTATGACAAGAATCCAACTGGTGCGTCGGTAAAATGCGCGGGACGGTCAGAGCCGGTTTCGAAACTCACGCTGATCGCGCCAATCTGCGGATCGTGAGCATGGCGGCGGCGGCATAGAGGAATGCAGCTGCGGACTTGAAGGTTGCCTCGAGGTCCTTGGCGAGCCGGCGATTTCGGTTGATCCATGCAAAGAAGCGTTCAACGACCCACCGCCTTGGCAGGACGACGAAGCCGGTTTGCCCGGTAATTTTGCTGATGATCCCGACGGTGATGCTGGTGGCTTGCGTGACGCGCTCATGGTTGTAGCCGCCATCGGCCCAAACCTTCTCGATGAAGGGGAACAGGCCGCGTGATATTTGCGGCACTGCACCACCCCCATCTCGATCCTGGACATCGGCAGTGTGGGGTTCGACCAGCAGCGCTCGGCCATCGGTATCGACCAGGGCATGTCGCTTGCGCCCTTCGATCTTCTTGCCAGCGTCATAGCCCCGCGGGCCGCCGCTTTCCGTGGTCTTGACGCTCTGACTGTCGATAATGGCTGCGCTCGGGCTGGCCTCGCGCCCCGTCCGGTCGCGGTCAGCCATCACCAGAGCATGGTTCATTCGCTCAAATACGGCCTCGTCGCGTAACCGGGCAAACCAGCGGTAGACTGTCTGCCATGGCGGAAAGTCTTTCGGCAACAGTCGCCAGGTGATCCCGCCGCGCAGCACATAGAATATGGCGTTCACGATCTCGCGCATCGCCCATTCCCGCCGTCGCCCGGTCGAACGTGCCCGGGGCAAATATGCGGCGATCAATCGCCACTCCGCATCATTCAAATCCGTCTGGTATCGCTTCGCCACGCGCGTATGTTGCGCGCGGGTGGCCGGGGTCCACATGCCTGATCGTATTCAGCAAGGGCGAGATCAAGAATGTGACGACGGCCGCCCATATCTGGCTGGCGGCGGTTATAGGCATCGCATGCGGCGCGGCGCTATGGCCGCTGGTCGTGAGCGCGACCGTCATTGCCGTAATCATGCTTACGTTACTTGGTATCCTCGGACGGCGCTGGCTCGATCCCAAGAGCCAAAAGAGTGATGACCACGGTCAGGAACAAGGGCTGCATCCTGGTCGACTGCCCCTTGCCCTTACCTGGGACTGCGCCACCAGGAACGCTATCGCACTGAAGCAGCGGAAGTCCGGCTGACCTTTCCACAGTTGACTCTTACTGAACACTCAGCGGTCAGATTCTGCTCCCTGGCTGCGTACCGTCCGCCATTCAGCAGGCTACCACCCACGTCCTGGCTCGATTTTCCCGAGCAGGGGATGCGGCCGATGGCGTTGACCATAATCAGGCCAGTTGATCGACCCATTCAGACTCAGGCGCCGGACGGTGTGCCACTGTCCTGATCCGGTGGCAGGTCGATGGGCGTTGCAGCACAGATCGTTCGCAGCGCCTGTTTGAGCCCTTCCTCGATCGTGGGATGATAAAAGGGCATCGCCAGCAACTGCGTCGCTGTCAGCCGGCTCTGGATCGCCCAAGTCAGCATGTGCGCCAGATGGTCGCCGGCGGGCGCGATTAGATCAGCGCCAATCAGCCGGCCGTGCGGGGCTGCAGCATAGAGGGTGAGCGCACCGCGATTGACTCCATCGACCCGTGCCCGACCCTGATCAGCAAAATCGGTGGTGCCGGTAATTGCGCCAACCTCTTCCGCCTCGCCGATCGTGGCCAGCACCGGCTCGGTAAAGGTGATCCTTAAGGCCGTGCTGCGTTCGACCGGAATGGGTGCGGGAAAGGCGGCCGCATTGCGTCCGGCTATCGCGCCATCGTGCGATGCTTCGTGGAGGAGCGCCAGATCCGCCGCCACATCACCAGCGAGAAAGACTGCACTGTCGCCGCAGCGCATCGTCTTGCGATCGTGGATAGGAACGCCATGATCATCGAGTTCCAGGCCCAGCTTGGCGAGGCCCAGCGCATCAAGCTGCGGCTTGCGCCCTACCGCAACGAGCAGTTTGTCGAACAAGGCATCGCCCTTGCTCGCGCCGCTCCAGTGCAGCCGCACGCCATTACTTTCCGATGCCGGAGTGACCTCCACGCCGAGATGAAGATCGAGATCATTTTCGAGAGCCTCGCGCAAATGGGCATGGACTTTGGGGCAGCGCAGCTTCGCCATGCGTTCGCCCTTGTCAAACAGCACAACCTTCACGCCCAGATGGGCGAATGCCTGCGCCAGTTCGAGCCCGATCGCGCCCGAACCAACGACAGCCAGCCGTCGAGGCAGATCCGCCAGCTCGAATATGCTGTCACTCGTGAGCGCGGCATCGCCAAGCGCGGCGAAAGGCTCTGGCAGAATCGGTGCCGATCCGGTTGCGATGACGATCGCTCTCGCCTCCACGCTACGACCGTCGTCAAGAAGCAGCCGCCTCGGCCCCGAGAAGCAGGCGCGAGCGCGAATGGTGACATGCTCAGGCAGGTCGGCGATTGATTTGCGAGTGCCTGCCGCAAATCTGTCGCCTTCCGCGCGCACCCTTTGCAGGACAGCCGGGCCGTCAATCCGCACCCCATCCACTTCGATTCCGAACATCCCCGCACGGCTTATCTGCACCGCCTTGCGCCCGGCAGCGATGAGCAGCTTGGACGGCATGCAGCCAACCGTGGCGCAGGTTGTCCCGTTGAAATCGGGATCGATCAACAGCGTCGAGGCGCCGTTATTGCGCGCGGCCCTTTCGGCGGCGAGACCGGCGGTGCCGGCCCCGATCACCGCGACGTCGCATTGGAGGGTCTCCGCCATCTCGATCAGCCGATCTTGATCGACTTGACGTTGACGAATTCCTTCAGGCCTTCCGGGCCATGTTCGCGGCCATAGCCCGACGTCTTGACCCCGCCGAACGGCAGGTCGGGCGACGCCACGTCGAAGGTGTTGATGAAGATCATGCCGGTATCGAAATGCTTCGCCGCCAGTTCGCGTGCGCGCTCGACATTGCGGCTGAAAATGCCGCCGCCAAGACCGTATCGGCTGTCATTGGCGATGCGCATGGCATCCTCGTCATCTTTCGCGCGGATGATCGATGCGGCCGGACCGAACAGCTCGTCGTCATAGGCAGGCTGGCCGGGGGCCACATCCACGAGCACGGTCGCGGGATAGAACCACCCCGTGCGATCAGGCACCTTACCGCCGGCTAGGACGCGCGCGCCCTTGGCGATGCTTTCCTCCACTCGGCTGTGAAGCTGATCGCGCTGCGCCTTGCTGACCAGCGGGCCAAGCTTGGTGGCATCATCAGTGGGATCGCCCATCTCGATAGCGCGAAACTTTTCGACATAGCCCTCGACAAAGGCGTCGTAATTCTTCTCGGTGACGATGAAGCGCTTGGCGTTCACGCAGGTCTGGCCATTATTGTAGATTCGCCCGGCCACGCAGGTTCTGATCGCCAGATCGAGATCGGCATCGTCGAGCACCAGATAGGCGTCGTTAGAGCCGAGTTCGAGGACGGTCTTCTTGACCAGTTTACCCGCCTTGGCGGCCACTGCACGGCCTGCGCGATCACTGCCCGTCAATGTGACACCGCGCACGAGATCGTTTTCGATGATCTTGTCCGACTGTTCGTGCGAAATGACGAGTACGCCGAACAGGCCCTTGGGCAGCCCGGCGCGTTCGTAAAGGTCGCGTAGGAACAGGCCGCTACCGGTACAACTCTCGGCATGTTTCAGCAGCACACCGTTACCGGCCATCAGGCTTGCGATCGAATAGCGCACCGCCTGATAGGCGGGGAAGTTCCATGGCTGGATGCCATAGATAACCCCGAGCGGCGCATGGGTGATGTAGGCCGTCGCCCCCTCAGCAGCGCGTTCCTCGTCGGCGAGCACTGTCGGGCCGTGCTTGGCGGTATAATCGCAGATCGCAGCGACCAGATCGACTTCGTTGCGACTGTCGCCGATCAGCTTGCCGACCTCGCGCGTCATGAGCTGGGCGAATTCTTCCTTGGCGTCGCGCAGCGCTTGCGCAATCGCGGTCATGACGGCAGCGCGCTCTTCGAGACTGCGAAGGCGCCATTGCAGAAATGCCTCATGGCTTGCCTGCACCGTCGCCATGGCCTCGTCGTCCGACATATAGGGGTAGGTGGCGATCACTTCCTCAGTGAAAGGGTTGATCGTGCGGGCCTCAGCGTTGCTCATGATTGTGGGTTCTTGCTTGCAAGGGGAAAGGAAAACGGCCTCAGCCGTGGCGCGAGCGATGCTGGTCGAGCATCTTTTGGACGTCGGACAGAGCCAGTGTCATTTCGTCATGCCAGCCATTGGGCGTGAACTGGCGCACGGCTGAGTGCGCCGCGCAGACGATCCGCGTTCCTGCCCAGCTTTCCGCAAGCCCGCGTGCCCAACTGGTAAAATCGTCGGCAGCGCCTGCACGGTGCTGTAGCGCCTTGGCCAGCCTGGGATGGAAGCGCATCCGTGACTGGGGCAGGACATACCGCAATAGCCCGGGCGCCGCGAGCACCATCAAGGTGTCGTCGACATGGACGATGCCGCTCGGCCGGTGACGTACCAGTACTGATGCGGCATGAACGCTTTCATCGCTGGTCACCAGATCGAGCCCGTCCGGGACCGAAAAAGCAAGTTCGTCGAACTGGGCTTGCGTTGCGCCGTCCTCGATACGGTCCTTTTCCCACGGTAGTTCGGGTGCTTGATCGCGGTGCCGCTGCGTGCCGAACAGCCGCGCACCGGGGGCCACTTCGTGTGCGGCGCGACAATGCAGCGTGTGGAATGGGTGAACATTGATAATTGCGTCGATCGCTGCACCATTGTCGGTCAGCTTCAGGAGCGCATCGCGGTCAGCACCAGACACGCCATAACTGTCGATCAGCAGGAAGCGTCCCGTTCGTCGACGGACGAGGGACATATGCGTTCCGACATCGATCAGACCGGCGATCTTAAATCTGCCGCGGAAATTCCAAAAGTCGTCCGCAAGCTGCTTCATGCCGGGTTCCTGCCTCGCTTGTTTAAGACGCGCGTCGGTGAGAGGCCGTCCACAAACCTAATCCGGCAGACGCTCGATCGTTCCTCTTTCCGATGAGAAGTAGGTCCAGGTGCTCAACCTCCACTTTTTGCCTTTTGCTAACGCTTTTGGTCATGCCCCGGGGTATCTTCAGGAACCGATACACTGGCGGAATGTTCTCTTGACCAGTTATGGAGGGACGCAGTATGAAGGATGACATATCGGCTTCGACCCAGGCACCTCGTCTCTCGGACGCTGAGTTCAAGGCACAGCTTGCCGCTGTTCTTCCCCAACTTCGTGCTTTTGCGCGCAGCCTGGCGGGCAACCGGGATACGGCGGACGATCTTGTCCAGGAGACGATGCTCAAGGCCTGGCGCGCGCGTGAGCGCTATGTCGCGGGCACGAATTTCCGGGCCTGGGCCTTCGTTATTCTGCGCAACCATTTTCTGAGCGAGATGCGGCGCAAGCGGTTCGTCGGCGAATGGGACGAGCTCGTCGCCGATCGCGTCCTTGCCGCGCCCGCCGACCAGGAAAAGAGCGTCGAGCTGCGCGACATGATGCGCGCATTGATGCAATTGCCCGTACCGCAGCGAGAGGCGCTGATCCTGGTTGGCGCGGGCGGCATCTCCTATGAGGAGACGGCCGAGATTGTCGGGGTTGCTGTCGGGACGATCAAGAGCCGTGTCGCAAGAGCGCGGGTCGCGCTCGAACAATTGCTCGATGGCGGCAACCTTGAAAATAATCGGGCTGAAGTCAGCACGCAGGACAATGTCGTGGTGAGCATCTTCGATTATCTGGAATCGATCCGTGCGCAGCATGGGCTCGCCGCGAAGCCGTTCGACATCTCTCAACTGGCGAAAGCTGCCTGATTTTCGTTCTGGGAAGCCTGCCGGTCACTCCTTGTCGGCCGGTAGAGGAGTGGGCAGGCCATGGTCTTGTGTCGCCTCGACGAGGTCGAGCCACCGGATAGGTTTGGCAATGACGGGTGCACCAAGGTCTGCAATCCTCGCCTGTTCCGGGGTGCCAGTGATATAGACTACCGGAATATCGCCAGGGCGCGAACGGATCGCCTTTACCGCCCCTGGCCCGCTTCCCTCCGCCAGATTGACGTCGGACGCGATGAGATGAGGCTTGTGATCGAGCGCCTCACGGACAGCCTCGGCCTGGGTGGCCGCTACAGAGCAACTGTCGGCGCCTAGTTCCTCCAGAAACATCGGGAGATGCATGGCGAGGATCGCTTCGTCTTCTGTGATCAGGATATGCATGGACCATCTCCTGCTCTCCCCCGGAGCGAATGGCGCCGATTGATGCATGGTTCCGTGTGCCGGCTCCATTCACGACGAGCGGGGTGGTGGCTGCGTTGGTGGGAGGCGCTCCCTACCAATGACGAACCCGGCCGGTATCGACATGCACGAAATTGCTTTCCGGATAATAGCCTACGCCGCCTGCGCGCAGCGAGAGGGCAGCCTTGTGAAGGTTTGTGAGGCGCACATTTTTGAGCCTTATGTCCACGGCCTTGCCAAGCACATGCTGGCTCTTGGAGGCAACGCCCGATGAGCTGCGATGCAGCCTGCCATTGGTCCTGGGCGAACGATAGCCCGAAATCAGGGTGAAATAGGCGCGCTTGTCGGCTCCGGTCGCTGCCTGGAGAAGGACGAGTGCATCGAGCAGACTCGTATCCATCCTAATCGCCTCGCCTGTACGCCAGTCGCGCATGAAATGATTGAGCTCGGCGATGCCGTCCCGGCGGAAACGCCCGCCGGAAAAATAGCAGATGTCGATATGCTCGGAATTATGCAGGTTGCGAAAGGCAAGCCGTCTTTCCGGAATGGCCGCCCAGGCGGCGGCTGGAAACAACTGCGCCATGCCGCAGGCCGCGGTGCCAAACAGCACCGACCGTCGATCGAATATCATAAATGTCGTTGGTCCCGAACATGTTTCAGGGAGATAAAGGCCGCTCGCAAGCGTTGCCTATGTTCCTGTCATATAAGGTGTTTCTGGCGACGTGAAAAGATCGGTTCCATGGCAATTTCGGATTTTGGCCTCGGTTGGTCTCATTTTTGCGACGTCCGCGCAGGCCGCCGCACCTGCCAGGGATCAGACAGGCGCTCCGGCGAGCCTTCCGGCAGGCATCGATCCGGCCATATTCCAGGCCCAGGTCCAGCTTGATCGAGCGGGCTTTGCGCCCGGCATCATCGATGGAAAACATGGCCGCTTCTTCGTAGCCGCTCTCAAGGCCTTTCAGGAGGCACGGGGCCTTGAACAAAGCGGCGTGCTGGATGCCGCGAGCCGCAAGGCACTGGCGAGCGAGCGGGCGCCCACGCTCATTCGCATGGTTCTAAGAGCGCAAGCGCTGGAAGCACCTTTCACGCCCGACATTCCCTCGAGGATCGTCGATCAGGCCTCATTGCCTTTTCTGGGCTATCGCAACCTGCTCGAGAAGCTGTCCGAACGTTTCCATACAAGCAGCGATACCCTCCTGCAGCTCAATCCCGGTCTCAAGACGCCCAGAGCGGGGATGGAATTACTGCTGCCGGGACTTATCCCCTCTGATCGGGTCTATGATCCGGGCCTCCCGGCCCGGTGGCGGGACATGCTGTCGGATCTCAATATAAGTGCGAGCCAGCCCCGCGCAGCCAGGATCATCGTCAGCAAATCGCAAAGCGTGCTCAGGGTCCTTGACGCACAAGGCCGGCTCATTGCGCAATTCCCCGCGACGACGGGCAGCGATCATGATCCGCTGCCGCTGGGGCAATGGAGGGTCCGGACAACCGCCTTCATGCCCACCTATCATTATAACCCCGATCTCTTCTGGGACGCGGACAGCAGCGACCAAAAGGCGCAGCTGAGCGCAGGGCCCAACAATCCCGTGGGGGTCGTCTGGATCGATCTCGACAAGCCCCATTATGGCATCCACGGAACCCCCGAACCCAGCCTGATCGGCCGTTCGCAAAGTCATGGCTGCATTCGCCTGAGCAATTGGGACGCAGCCCGTCTCGCCCAGATGCTGCAGGCCGACACGCCTGCCGAATTTGTCGCCTGAGGGGCGTCGTCGTGCCTGTGGCGTCCGATCAATGGCAAGGCCGCGCCGATGCGCCGGAGCCTCGATCACGGTCGCGCGTTGCAGGAAAGAGCTTGTAAGGAGAAATGCGTGCCCAAGTCCCTTTTCGCCCTTCCGATGGTCGCCATTGCCCTGACCCTGGCGGCTTGCGGCAGCCAGTCGGGCAGCGGAGACCGGGCCGACACGGCGTCGGCGCAGCGGCAAGCGCAGTGGAACGAGGACGCAGTCCATGATCTCAAGCAGGCCATTGACAGTCGCGCCGCGCATGGCCTCGACCATCTTTCCTTCGCCGTTGAAGGCAAGCCAGGAACAGGCGCCGGGCAGGACGCGCTTACCCGTAGCGCCCTGCGCTATGCCAGGGCGCTAGCTGGTGGCGCGAGCGACCCCAAGAAGCTCTATAAGGTCTATACATTGGGCGCCCCCAGGCCGGATCTCGAACGCGGGCTGAAAGACGCGCTGGCATCGGGCAAGCTGCGCGGCTGGCTCGATGGCCTTGCGCCGCAGGAGGAAGACTATCGCAATCTTTCCAGGGCCTATCTGGCGCTTGGGAAGCGGGGAAGCGATAGCGCAAAACCCATCCCGGACGCAGGAAAGCCGATCGATCCTGGAACATCCGACCGCCGCATGCCCGCGATCGAACGGCAGCTGGTGGCGTCGGGCTATCTGGATCGGGCCGGCAATGCCGGCGATCGCTACGCCGCGCCACTGGTGCGCGCCGTCAAGCATATGCAGGTCGATTATGGCATCAAGCCCGATGGCGTGATCGGTGAAAAGGCCCTTGAAATCCTCAACCTGTCGGATGCCGATCGGGCCCGGGAAATCGCCGTTGCCATGGAGCGGATGCGGTGGCTTGACCGGGCGCCGGCCGGAACGCGGATCGACGTCAACCTCGCCGCCGCGCGCCTCACTTATTGGCGCGACGGGAAGATTGCCGACACGCGCAAGGTGGTGGTGGGCGAACCGGACACCGAAACGCCCCAGCTGGGGTCGCCCATCTATCGGCTGGTCGCCAATCCGACCTGGACGGTTCCTCGATCGATCCAGAACAAGGAGATCGCAGGCAAGGGCGCTAGCTACATGAAGCGCAACAACATGGTCTGGAAGGATGGCTGGATCGTCCAGCAGCCCGGCCCCGAAAACTCGCTGGGGCTGGTCAAGTTCGACATGAAGAACGACCATGAAATCTATCTTCATGATACGCCGGCCAAGCAGTTGTTCGCCGAGGTCCAGCGCCAGCGCAGCCATGGCTGTGTCCGGGTCGATGATGCGGTGGGTTTTGCCGAGAAGATCGCCCGGGACGAAGGCATTCTGGATCAATGGAACAAGGCGCGCGCGACGGGCAAGGAAGGCTTTGTCGAACTGCCGCGGGAGATCCCGGTTCGCCTGTTCTATTCGACGATATTGTTCGACGATGAAGGGGCGCCCGTGATCCGCGCCGACCCTTATGGCTGGAATGATCGAGTGGCAGGGGCGCTTGGTTTTGGCCAGCGGCAGGGCTCCCGCCTTCGGGCCGGGGGCGATGATGTCGGCCCCTGATGGGCTGCCGCGGCGGACGCGCGCAGACCATGGGCGAGCCTGTGCCCCGGGCGTGGTGGCAGCGGGCTGACAATAGGCTAGGGCTGACTCACGTGGACCGAGGCGAGGCCCAGCCAGGCCGCCATGATGCTGAGTTCTTCGAGCAGGGCGTCATGGGCGTCCGGAGGGGCGTCGGGCTCCAGATGCACCGAACGCGCGAGCAGAACTGAGGCCTCCAGATCGACGCTGGTAACCAGGCGGTCGCCCGTGAGGAACGGCAATACATAATAGCCGCTTATATCTACTCCCAGACGGTCAATGGCCGTCCCGGCAAGTTCGCAGATACTTACTCGAACGATCAAGACTGGACCATTGTAAGCGTGGCCTGAGCACCGCAGCTATGCGGCTTGAGCGACGTCTTGCTCGCTCGGCTGCCAGTTCCACGGCATGAGTTCGTCCCAGCGAGTAGCGGGCCAGTCGCCAGCGATCTTCTCGATGACATCGGCGATGTAGGCCTGCGGTTCGATGCCGTTGAGCTTGGCGGTCTCGATGACGGAATAGATGGCCGCAGCCCGTTCGCCGCCAGCCTTCGATCCGGCAAAGATCCAGTTCTTGCGGCCGATCGCCACGGGGCGGATCGCGCGCTCGGCGATGTTGTTGTCGATCTCGGCAACGCCTGAGCCGATCGAATTCCGGTTTTGCGAAATGCCGCCAGATCCGGTGTGCCAGCGATATCTTCCCATTCTTCGAAGTCAGGAATGATCGCGCGCTGGCCGAATTTCAGAGCAAGCGTGCAACTACTATAAGCGCGCGGGTTTACCCATTGCCAGAAACCAACCGCCTCGGACGGCAGGCCGCGATGCGCGAGAAGCTGGAGTTCTCCGCCATGGCCCGAAGGATCGTCTATTGGGCAAAGAAGTTGCATCGTGCCGAACTGCGAACCTGTAATGGCCACAGCCGCCTCAACAATCTTACCGTAGAGTTCAAATCGGTCTTGCTCGCCTATAAGGGCGACGCTGATGCTGTGCAGCAAATCGATGTCGGAGAGGCTGCCCTTGCTCGGATCGGCGGTGTCGCCAATCGGCAGCACCTGCGTACCTTGCTGTAAGATCGACATTCTGAAAGTCCCCATGAGCGACATGCCTCGACGCACTTAGGGGCAAAATCCGCCGTCTCTCAGGAAGTTCCTTTATCCCAGAGGTCTGCGCGCCTCTGGGACAAGCTGGTTCGGATCAGGCGAACAGCTCCTGCACAGCCTTTGCCACATTATGTGTAGTGTAGGGCTTTTGCACGACCATGGCCGACCTGTGTTCCATGGGAAGGCTTGCCTGCTCACCATAGCCTGACGCGAAGAAATAAGGGACGCCTTGCTCTTGCAGCCTGTCGGCGATCCCGAGACTTGTCTGATCGCCCAGGTTGATGTCGAGGATCGCGAAGTCGAAGCGGGCTTCATCAAGCAGATCATGGGCCGCCTCTGCGATGGACGCGGTGGATACAGAAGCGCCCAAGCGGTTGAGGATGTCTTCGGCATCCAGCGCGATGATGAGGCTGTCCTCAACCAGCAGCACTGATTTCTGGCCGGCCACCCCGATGTCGACGGGGTGCTGACTTGACACGTTCGAGCGCTGGATGTGGATCGTGGGACCATCAACCTTGCGAGCGTCGGAGACGTGCCGGGAAGGAATGAGAAACTCGGCGCGCACACCCTCTGGGGCATATTCTATGTTTGCCTGACCTCCCAAATCATATGGGACCGAGCGTTTGATGATGGTCGTTCCAAAACCCTTCCGCTTGGGCGCCTGGACGGTTGGACCGCCGCTTTCCTGCCACACAAACCGCAGGTCGCCCTTATGATCGCGCGACCAGTCGATATGGACTTCGCCCGTTCCCGACAGGCTGCCATATTTCGTGGAGTTGGTGACGAGTTCATGGACCACCAGAGCCATAGTCGAATAGGCCTGGGGATTGATGAGCGTCGGTGTGCCATTGGCAATGATCGCACTTTGCCGGTCGGCGGCAAAAGCCGCCGCTTCGGCATCGATCAGAGCGCCGAGCGGTGCCGGCCCCCAATGGTCATCGGTGATCTGGTTATGCGCCCGCGCCAGCGCATGAATTCGGCCATCAACGAGACGGACAAATTCTTTCACCTCGGGACTGTCGGGCTGAGACTGCCGGATCAAACCACGGATCACGCCGAGAATATTGCGCACACGGTGATTAAGCTCTGCGATCAGCATTTCCTGACGCGCGGTCGACTGACGCCGTTCGGCGGCCGCCTCATCGGCCAGACGCAACACAACCTCGATCAGGGTCGCGCGCAAAGTCTCCGCGACACGTAACTCGGATTCCGTGAACGGCTCGGCATGCCCTTCCACGGTCTCTTTCCATTCAGCGAAACTTTCGCGCGGGGTGAGACGAGGGCCGTTAGGGCCATATTCAATTGGCTTATGGGGATCGCCTGCCCAACGGACCGACTGCTTGAGTTCCTTTCGGAACAGCATGACATAGTCGCGAGGTGAGCGAGAAATCGGAATCGCAAGGAGGCCAGCGGCCTGCTCGGCATATTCATCAGCACCATCGACAAGGCTGCCGATTGTATCGGTGGTGAAGACACGGCCAGCGGCCAGCCCGTTCAATGCCCTGACGATGCGTCGAAACTCTTCCGTCGGCGGGGTGACACCGGAGAAGGCGTAGTTGCCGTTGATCCAGACGCCGACGCCGTCAGCGGGGATTGCGCTCGTCAGAATGTCTCCAAGCCAATCGGGATCTTGCAGCAGCGTCTCGTCCGATGCCACCGCACCAAGCAGCTGATCAGAGATGTTGCGAGCGCGCTCCTCGTATTCGGCAACCTGGCGACGTTCGCGCGATTCGAGGCGCATTGCGAACATTTCCGCGAACAGCTCACACACCGAACGGCGTTCGAACGTCGGCGAGCGCGGCGAATAATGGTGACAGGCGAACAGCCCCCAGAGCTTGTCGTCGACCACGATCGAGATCGACAGGGAGGCTGCCACTCCCATGTTCTTCAAATACTCGATATGAATTGGCGAAACCGATCGCAGAATCGAGAGCGACAGATCAAGGCGCTTACCCGACCGATCAATCTCGGGGACGACGGGCACCGGCTGCGCGTCCACATCGCGTATCACACGGACGAGGTTGCGCTTGTAGAGCTCGCGCGCCTGGCGGGGGATGTCGCTGGCCGGATAGTTCAGCCCCAGGAAGCTGCCGATGCCTGTTTTACTCGCCTCGGCGACGACAGCACCGGCGCCGGAGGCTGCAAATTTATAGACCATGACCCGATCGTAACCAAGCAGGGCGCGCACCTGCCGGGCGCCCTCGCGGAAGAACGCCGTCATGTCTTTGGTGCGGTCGAGCCGTGACATCATCCCGCGAACCGCATTGGTGGCATCGCCACCTGCAGCCGAGCCGGGTTCCGCTTCGATGACGATCTGACCGTTCGAGAAGTGAACTGCCACATCGTAAGGCTGGCCAGATGTGCCGATCTGGCAGGCAAACAGACGCTCAACCATATCGGGCTCAGCCAGCAGGGAAATACGGTTGCGCAGGTCATGCAGGAAGGTCGCGGGAACATAGTCTGGCAGCGGCGCGCCAATCAGCGCCTCCGGATCGGAGCCCAGAAGATCGCGGATGTTTGCGGATACCCGGGCAATGATCCAATCAGTGCTGACCGCGATCAGGAAGCCGGGCTGCTGGATCGCGCCGAGAAGATGGATTGGCTCACGATCACAGTTCGTCAGATCGGTCTTGTCAAAATCCGCCACGCTGTCCCCAAGGTCTTTGAAAGTGCAAAGATCCGGCATGCGCCCGGTTCGCCTATCGGGCGCATCCTTAACTCTGTCCAGCTCAATTTGGTTTCGCAATGCTGCCAGACACCGGGGATGGCATTGCACCTTGATCGAGATCAGTGATGGCGAGTTACTCCGGTCATAAATCCCCTGCGAGCCGATAATCCGGCCATCGACTGTGACTCAATTACCTTATCATAAAATCCAAGGCGATCTGACATACTCTTAACTTAGATTAATTTTTCGAGGGTGATCGGCAAATCGCGCACACGCCTTCCGGTCGCATTGTAGATTGCGTTGGCGACCGCAGCCCCCGTGCCGGTGATACCAATTTCGCCGACGCCCCGCGCGCCCATGGGTGTGTGGGGATCTGGAACGTCGGTCCAGATAACGTCGATTTCGGGAACGTCCATATGCACAGGCACATGATATTCGGCGAGGCTGGGGTTCATGATCCGTCCGCTCCGCTCGTCAAACTGTGCCTCTTCCATCAGCGCGAGGCCCAGGCCCATGATGATGCCGCCCCTGAACTGGCTCGCCGCGGTCTTAGGGTTGAGGATGCGGCCGCAGTCAAACGATCCCAGGAAGCGGGAGACGCGCGGTTCACCCGTAACCATGTTGACCCGCACTTCGCAGAACATGGCGCCATGACTGTGCATCGACCAGTGCATCGTCTCGAGCGGCATGGGCGGCTCGGCTTCGATCACTACGGCGTCGCGCTGGGCGCGCGACAGGATGGAAGCATAGCTTTCATACCGCGATGGATCTTCCAGGCTGGCAAGGCCGCCATCCCGGCTCCCCACCTCTGAATGTTTCAGGCCAGCGAGAGGGGAATCATTCCCGGCCAGCGCCAGTAGTTCCACAACCAGCTTGTTATAGGCCGCGATCACGGAGGCTCCGATTGATGCCGTCTGTTGCGACCCGCCTGCAAGGACCAGACCGGGCAGGGTAGAGTCGCCATAATTGAAGCGAATTTGCTCCATCGGCAGGCCAAGTCGCTCGGCTGCCACCTGCGTCTGGGCAGTGGCGGTACCCATGCCCATTTCATGGGCGGCGATGTCAATTATTGCCTGGCCGTCGCGAGACAGGGTGATACGGGCAGCACCGCCGGGCATGCGGTAATAGGGATAGGTCGCGGTGGCGCATCCCATGCCGACCAGCCATTCGCCTTCCTGCTGCATCCGGGGCATCGGGTTGCGCGCGCTCCAGCCGAAACGCTCGGCCCCGTCGCGCCATGCCTGGTCAATATGCCGGGCTGAAAAGGGCAGGCCGGATATCGGGTCCTTCTCCGGCTCGTTGCGCAAGCGCAGTTCAATCGGGTCGATGCCGAGCTTTTCTGCAAGTTCGTCCATCGCGCATTCAAGTGCAAAGGTGCCGACCGCCTCGCCGGGCGCGCGCATGAAGGTGTTGCTGGTCATGTCGATCTCGACATGCTGAACGTCCAGCAGGATATTCTCCGCGGCATAGGCGCTGCGCGTTGGAAGAATGAATGGCTCCGGCATGACATTGTGCGATGTCTTGGCCGTCACACCGCGATGAATGAGTGCGGTGAGCTTCCCCTGCGCGTCTGAGCCCAGGGCAACGCGCTGCTCGGTCGGCGAGCGACCACCCACGATGCGATAGACGCCTTCGCGCGACAGCATCAGTCGCACAGGTCGCTCGGCGAGTTTCGCCGCTGCCGCCGCGATGATCTGATGCTGCCACAATGTTTTGCTGCCGAAACCGCCGCCGACATAGGGCGAGGTGATGACCACCTTGTCGGCTGGCAAGTCGAACACCTGCCCCAGCGTCCAGGCCGAATGTGCGACGGCCTGCTGCGCATCATGGATGCGTAACATGTCACCCTGCCACGATAGCGTGACGGCATGAAGCTCGATGGGGTTATGATTGTGGCGCGGCGTCGAATAGGCCGCGTCGATCTTGACGGCGGCCTTTTCGAATGCCCCCTGCGCATCGCCCACCTCGTCATGCAGGGGCTGGCCCATGAACTGCGACTGGGTCGTCCCCTTGGCGATCGCCGCGTGGAAGTCGGTTTCCGCCGGCTCTGCTGCATATTTCACATCGACCAGGGCGGCGGCATGGTCTGCCTGCTCCTGCGTGTCAGCAAGCACGATGGCGATCGGCTGACCATTCCAGTAGATTTTCTCATCCTGCAGCACGGGAATGCTGTCGCCAGCTGCGGCCTTGGGATCACTCATGAACAAAGGCGCGGGCTTCAGCCTCGGGGCATTGCGGTAGGTCATCACGAGCACGACGCCGGGCGCTTTCTCCGCCGCTTGGACATCTAGCGAGGTGATCCGACCTTTCGCGATCTTGCTATAGACGATGGCGGCATAGACCATGTCCTCCAGAGGAAATTCTGCTGCAAAAAGGGCTGCGCCTGATACTTTGAGCGGGCCGTCGATGCGTGACACGGGCTTGCCGACATGGCCATGCTGGTGGCGGATGAGCGGATCAGGTTCGCCGCCCGGCATCCAGCTGTCGGGCGCAAGTGCCACGACCTTGGCCATCGCGCTCTGCATCAGGCCTTGCGCCAATGCCTTGCCGCTATCGATCAGGCTCATGCCATGTCCTCCATCAACTGCGTAAGCACCGCGATCATCGTCCGCCGCGCTAGCTCGACCTTGAAGCCGTTGTCGCGGAGCGGTCGGGCCTGGGCCAGTTCCTCCGACGCAGCCTTTGTGAAGGCATCTATCGTTGCGGGTGACCCACGCAAAAGCGCTTCCGCCTTGGCCGCGCGCCACGGCTTGTGGGCGACGCCACCGAGCGCTAGCCGGACGTCCCGCACATGCCCTTGTTCCACATCGAGCACAGCTGCGATCGAAACGAGCGCAAAAGCATAGCTCGCCCGATCGCGGACCTTGCGGTAGGTCGAGCGCGTGGTAGGTAAGGCTGCTGGCAGTTCGATGGCGGTGATGAGTTCGCCCGTATGCAAATTGGTGTCGATATCTGGGCGATCGCCGGGCAGGCGATGAACGTCAGCAAATGCGATTTGGCGTTCCCCGTTCGGCCCCAGCAGATAAACAATGGCATCGAGCGCAGCCAATGCCACGCACATGTCCGATGGATGGGTGGCGATACAATCATCGGACGCGCCAAGGATCGCATGATTTCTGGTGAATCCGCCAATCGCGTCGCACCCGCTTCCCGGGATGCGTTTGTTGCATTGTGCGCCATCCTGATCATAGAAATAGAGGCATCGGGTGCGCTGCAGGACGTTGCCGGCGACGGTCGCCATATTGCGGATTTGTGCGCTGGCGCCGGCGACGATCGCGCGTGAAAGAAGTGGGTATCGTTCGCGGATGGCACGATGTTCCGCCACCGCCGTGTTGCGCGCCGCGGCGCCGATCAGAATGCTGCCATCAGACTGTTCTACAATGTCCGTGCGCAGGCCTGTCACATCGATCAAGGCCGAGGGGCTCTCGATATTTTCCCGCATGAGATCGATGAGGTTGGTTCCTCCGCCAAGATAGCGGACCCCGCCGCCGGCCTGTCGAAGCGCCTCGTCGGCCGTGGTGGCGCGATGATAGGTAAAGGGGGTCATTGGGCGACCTCCGCAAAAGTCTCCAGGATTGCGTCAACAATGCCATTATGCGCGCCGCAGCGGCACAGATTGCCGCTCATCCGCTCGCGTACCTCGTCGCGCGTCATTGCGATGCTGCTGCCGAGCGCTTGCGTTACATGGCTGGGGACGCCGCGTTTCAACTCGGCGGCCATTCCGACTGCCGAACATATCTGTCCCGGTGTACAATAGCCGCATTGGAAGCCGTCATGCTCGACAAAGGCTTGCTGCAGAGAGTGCAGATTGTCGGCGCTGCCCAAGCCTTCGATTGTTGTAATCTCCTGCCCCTCATATTGAGCGGCGAGCGCGAGACAGGACAGGATCCGCTCCCCGTCCGCCAGCACGGTGCAGGCGCCACATGCGCCTTGATTGCAGCCTTTCTTCGATCCGGTGAGGCCCTGTTGCTCCCGCAGGAAGTCGAGGAGAGAAATGCGGGGATCCTCAGGACCCTCGACCACGGCGCCATTTATAAGGATGCTCATCCATCACTCCCCAAAGTCGGGTGCGTAAACATGGTAGAAATGCGCGGGTGGAGGTTTCGGGCCCATCATCTCCTTTTTCAAATGACGTTGTCGATCGGACTCGGGGCGGTGACGCTGGAAGCTACGGCCTGCGCGAGTGATGATCGATCCGGTCGCGCTGCCTTTCCGAAAGCAGAAACATGCGGCCGGACGCCCGGAATTCAAGGAGATGGCGCGCATAAGCTGAGACCCAGAATATTCCCAGTTTCGTCTGTCTGATCTGCCTATTTGGGGGGGCGTTGCCTTCAGACCCGATGATGCATCGAATCGCTGGATCGTGCGCGGCCAAGCGCTAATGGTGCGCTCATGCGTAGACTGATCCTGACCGCCGCTCTCTTCTCGATGACTTCGCCCGCTCTCGCCTGGGGACCGATCGGCCACCGGGTGACCGGCGCCATTGCCGATCGGAACCTAAGCGGCCTAGCCCGAGCCAATGTCCAGCTTCTCCTGGGCGAGGAGGATCTGGCACAGGCGGCAACCTGGCCCGACGACATGAAATCCGACCCCGCCGATTTCTGGCAGAAACAGGCCAACCCCTGGCATTATGTGACCGTCCGCGAGGGCGATGCCTATACGAACGTCGACGCGCCCGCCGAAGGTGACGCAATGACGGCCCTGACACGCTTTACGGCGACCCTTCGCAATCCCGCGGCGTCGATCGACGACAAGCGCCTTGCCCTGCGCTTCGTCGTCCATATCATCGGCGATCTTCACCAGCCGCTTCATGCCGGTGGCGGCAATGACCGGGGCGGCAACGACATGAAGGTGAGCTGGTTCGGCCGCTCGACCAATCTCCATTCGGTCTGGGACAGCGCTATGATCGAGCAGCGATCCTTATCCTATTCCGAACTTGCCGACTGGCTGGCGCGCGCGATCACGCCCGAGCAGGTCATAGCCTGGAATAATCGCGATCCGGGCACCTGGATCCGCGAAAGCATCGCGCTGCGCAAGACCATCTATCCCACCGACACGAACCTGTCCTGGGACTATGCCTATCAGCACCGTCTCGAGCTTGATGATCGGCTGAAGCGCGGCGGCATCCGTATCGCCGCCTATCTCAACTGGGTGTTCGAAAATTCTCAGGACCAGAACGGGGCCGAGGCCCGATCTCCGCGCAAGCCTGCAAGGCGCAAATGACATGCCACGCGGCACGCGGCACGAACTTGTCGACATGCTGCTTGGCGATGGTCCTTACCCCGTGCTGCGTGTCGCCGATGGAGGGGAATGGCGGCTCGATTGCACCAGATCCTGCCGGCATCTTCTTGGTCGACGAGTCCGGGTCGTAGGGACAAGGTCTGATTTCGACATGCTCGATGTCGAGCGGATCGAACCCACCTGAGCATTATCGGGGAGGCGCCGCCTCTCAGCGAAAATCTCGTGTCTTGACCTTGATGCCCTCTGTCGGCTGGCCCGGAATGATGCCCGAGCCCAGGCGCAGGTCGGGATCGTAAAGATCGCGGGGGCCGCGCCCGAGCGGCCTGTTCGCCGCATCGCGCGGATCGGGGGCCATGGCGCTTCTGACGATATCGGCGCGGCTGACCTGATAGATGCTGGCGACATCCGCCCGCTGCCCTACGCTGGCAAGGAGGGGCGAGAGGTCGTCGAGCCGCTGGGCGATGAGATGGATCACATCGCCCCCCTTCTGGACCTGACCGCGCACACCCATTATCGAGGCGCCCAGCACCACGCGCCGATGCTTCTCGAAGAGATTGGGCCAGACGACGAGATTGGCGACATCGGTCTCATCCTCAAGCGTGATGAACATGGTGCCCTTGGCGGAGCCTGGCTTCTGCCGCAGGAGAACGAGGCCGGCGAGATTGACCCATCGCCCGTCGCGAATATCCTTGAGCGCGGCGCAGGCAACCCGCGCTGACCGGTTCTGTGCAATTGCTTGAGCAGCGGTTTAATGTTCGCTTGTTCGATCGCGACCGTTCGGGCGTCCGGGTTACAGCGGAGGGGCAAGTGATGTTGGACGCGGCGGCCGCGCTGCTTGCCAATGCGGAGGATTTGGAGCGGCAATGGGACTGCACCGCCAAGGGACAATCGGGATTGGTGCGGTTCGGAGTGGCCCCCATGCCGCCGCGCGCCTTTTTGTCCGAGGCCTTGTTGGAGCGGCTCTCGACGGCGCCCGAAGTGCGCAACGATGTGATCGTGCGCAACGTTGATGCGCTGCTTCCGTTGCTGGTTGCAGGCGAAATCGAGTTCTTCATCGCCGCTGAGGGTCAGATTCCTGAGACCATTCCTGTCCGGGCAGAGGGCGTGGGGCGTTGCCCGCGCGGGCTGATTGTGCGACCTGGTCATCCGCTCCTGTCAGAAGATGCGCGGGAGGGCAGCTATCCTGTCCTCATTTCCGGCGGCATGGGATCGGCCCGCTTGGCGGATATGAGGGAACCGGGCGACGGCCCGCACCATATCGTAGAGGATTTCGGCACGCTGGTCCGGCTTACTGCCGCTACTGATGCGATCTGGCATTGTTCTGCCTTTGCGGTGGCGGAAGAGATCGAACTTGGATTGCTGTGTGAACTGCCCGAATCAATCTATATGGATCCGCCGGACTTCCGCATAATGGCTTATTCTCTCGAACGGCGTAGCCTATCGGCGCCGGCCAAGGCATTGCTTCATATCTTTCGTCGACAGATAGGGATTCTACTCCCTCGTCATCGGCCTGCCTCACCTCCGCAAATTCGGTTACCCTAGGATGCTGTGGCCCTGACAAATAATCGCTGGACGTCAATGACTTTACCTGCAGGAATTCATGTGAAAAGGCGGCGACGCGAGCGAATTCGGCTTCCAACGCTCCCCGCGAGATCAGCTTTCGGGCCCTAGTTCGGGCAGAGCCCATAATATCCGCGCGTGCTGACGCCATGCTTCCAATGTCACCGCTCTCTTCTGGAACCGGCTGTTTGCTGTGCAGCGTGGCGCCGGACAACAAAATGCCAAGTGGCAAATCGTTACGATGGTTCCCAATGGCAGTTTCGGCCCCGACCTCGCATGGCGGCATAGGAAGATACTTAGGCATCTGAGGGTGCAAGCTATGGAGGAACATCCTCGCGCTTCGCTGTTCGAAAGTCGCCATACGCGAAAATGGCTTGTTTGAGCTGGTCCGGAATTGCCAACGTTGCGCTAGAACGGCGCGATTTGCTCTGGACGCTCACGATCATCGTGACGATGGGGCTGGTGCTTGGTCAAAGCCAGACGATGAAGACCGCATGGATCGAGGACACGCTGGGGCTCGTCCCGCCTGTCATGTTCCTGATCGCCGCGCATATGGAACGCCACGCCCATCGCTCGCGCCGTTTTCCCTTCGGGTTCGAGCGCGTCAACGGTCTAGGATTTTTCGTCGCAGCGGTTGCGCTGACGGCAGTTGGCGCGCTTCTGCTCTACAATGCGCTGATGGCGCTTGGCGCGGCGGAACATGCAAGCGTCGGCTCGATCGCCATTCTGGGCCAGGATATCTGGCTAGGCTGGCTAATGATCGCCGCCCAGATCTATTCGCTGATCCCGCCACTCTTTATCGGCCGGAAGGAACTGCCGCTGGCGCAGGCGCTCAACGACAAACTGCTGCATACCGATGCGCTCATGAACAAGGCGAACTGGTTGACCGGGGCGGCCGGACTCGCGGGCATCATCGGTCTCGGGCTTGGCTGGTGGTGGGCCGACTCTGTGGCGGCCGCCATCATTTCGCTTGACGTCCTCAATGACGGGATCAAGGCGCTGCGATCGTCCACGGCCGAACTGGTCGATGGTGCGCCAAGGGCGCTTTCCAGCACGGATCTTTCGGACGATGCGCAAAATCTCTGTGATCGGCTCAAGGCGGAGTTTCCCGGTGGTACGATCCGCCTGCGTGAGACCGGTCGCCTCATCCGGGCCGAAGTCCATGACACGCCCCCCCCGCGCAATGCCGTCATCCGCGATATTACTGGCCAGAGGGCGAGGACAGAGCGTGGCGGCTGGCTCAGGTGAGCTTCATCCCGCCCGTAGAGCGCGAGGACCGGAACTAGACCGGTGGCTTCTGCTGCACGGCATCAGCCTGCTTTTCCGGTCGGATGTAGATGGAGGTCAGATCGGGCACGCAGGCCTTCATCTCGCGCTCAATCTCCTCGATCAGGCGCTCTGCGTCTCCCATCGGCAGATCATCGACGAAATCGGCACTGATCGCCACGAACACGGCATCGGGCGGGGTGTGGATCGTGCGGACATGATTGACCGCGCTGATCTGTGGTCGCTTGTTCAAAATGGCCGATAATGCCGAAATGATCGCCGGATCGGCGCTTTCGCCGATCAGCAGCCCCTTGGCTTCGCGCGCGAGCAAAATCGCAACCCCGGCCAGGATGAGACCGATGGCGATCGATGCGAAACCGTCGATCCGTGGGTCGGCATAATGATGGCTGGCCCAGACTCCGATGCCCGCAATGCCAAGGCCGATCAGCGCTGCGCTATCCTCGAACAGGACAATGAAACCGGCCGGATCCTTGGATCGGCGGATCGATTGCCACCAGCTGCTTGATCCCCTCTTGCCGTTGAACTCGCGCACCGCAATGGCCCAGCTCGTTCCTTCAAGCAGTATCGCGACCGCCAGCACCACATAATTGATCGTGGGATCGCGCAGCGGTTCAGGCTCGGCAATGTGCAGCCAGCCCTCGTAGATCGAGACGCCGGCGCCGACGGCAAAGATCAGGATGGCGACGACGAAAGCCCAGAAATAGAGTTCGCGGCCATAGCCGAAGGGGTGGGTGGCGTCGGCCGGGCGCCTGGCCTTTGCCTGGCCATAGAGCAGCAGGATCTGGTTGCCGCTGTCGACCAGCGAGTGGACCCCCTCGGTCAGCATGGACGAAGAGCCGCTGATCGCCGCCGCCACGAATTTGGCGATGGCGATCCCGACATTGGCCAAGAGGGCGCCATAGAGGACGATATTCTCGCGGAACCTGCGTGGCAGATCGGCCATGGGGCTCAACCGGGATAAGGGCTGGAGCGCAGCAGGCCGGCCAGATGCGCTGCATTGCCCACGACCATCTTTGCCGTCTTCGTCACCATCTCCGGCGTCTCGTCAAGATCCTTGAAATCGACCGACCCCATCGCTTCGCCGACCCAATAGCAGGCGGCAACAGCGGGGATGGTCCAGCCCACATCGTTCAATGCCTGGAACAATTGGGCGCTGGCAAAATGAGCGCCATCCTCATTGCCCACGATCGCCGCGACGACAACCTTGCCATAGCTTGGCATCCGGCCCTCATCATCGGTCTCGGAGAGAAAGGCATCCATCCGCTCCAGCACCCGTTTGGCGATGCTGCTGATCTGCCCCATCCAGATCGGTCCGCCAAAGATCAGAATGTCGTGCGCGAGGATCTTCTCGCGCAGACCCGGCCAGGCATCGCCATCCCCTTCGTTGGAGGTGACGCCTGGCTTAATGTCGAGAGCTGCAACCCGGACCGTCTCGCTGACTGTCACATCATATTGACTGAAGGCTTCCGCCAGCACGGCGATCATCGCGTCGGTCGAGCTCTCCTCGCTACCGTCCGCCTTAAGCGTGCAGTTGAGCGCCAAGGCCTTGAGCGACATAGTTCTATCTCCTTAAGGGGCTAGGGTCAGCTCTGGAAATTGTAGAACGCGCCCATCCGTCCTTCGCGGAAAGAACACCTGTACGCGTAATGGGTTCTTTTGCTCAAAGGAGAATTGGCTGAGCGATGCCGGTTTTGTGATACTTCCGTCTGCGCGGAGGCCAGCGACAAGTCTGGTAGGGGCCGGGACCAGATGGTAGCGCCATGGAGATGAGCGATTTGCCATGCCAACCCATTGAAATGGCAAAGCTGGGCAGTCGGCTTTCATATGGAGGGGCGATCACGGAACCAACTCGCAGATTGCACGCTCTCATCGCGGAGGTCGCACATGGCTGCACGCGCATATTGGCAGGGCCAGTTAAAGCTGGCATTGGTGTCCATCCCGGTCGAAGTCTACCCCGCAACCAAATCCGGCGCGGCGGTCAGCTTTCGTCAGATTCACGAGCCCACCGGCAAACCCATCCGCTATGAAAAGGTCGTGAACGGCGTGGGGCCCGTCGATCGAGATGAGATCCTCAAGGGGTTCGAGCTTTCTAAAGGCAATTACGTGCTGCTCGAACAGGAGGAAATCGAAGCGGTCAAGATTGAGAGCCGCAAGACCCTCGACCTTGTCCAGTTCGTCGAGGCAGATGCGATCGACGTACTGTATTATGAAAAACCCTATTTCGTCATACCCGCCGATGACCTCGCAGAAGAGGCCTATGCCGTGCTGCGGGATGCGCTGCGAAAGGCAAAGAAGGTCGGGCTTGGCCAATTGTCGGTCCGCGGTCGGGAACAGCTGGTATCGATCAAACCCTGTGGGCGGGGGCTGGTCATGGAAGTTCTGCGCTATGCAGACGAAGTCACTAAGGCCCAGACATATTTCCGAGGTTTGCCTGCCGATACGGCGGATGACGATATGCTCGACCTTGCTACCAGCATTATCGACAAACGAACAGCGCCCTTCAGGCCGGAAGAGTTTCACGATCGCTACGTCGATGCGCTCCATCGCCTGATCGAAAAGAAGAAAAAGGCCAAGGGGAAGCGGATAATCGAAGAGGTGGACGAGGAGCCAGCACGCAAGGGCGGCAATGTCATCGATCTGATGGCGGCGCTCAAGAAATCAGCAGGGGAAACGGCTCGTACCACAGCGAAGAAGAAGAGCCCGAAAAGCGGTTCGGCGACGGACGCTGGCAACCGACGTGCGACTGCAACCAAGCGCAAAAGCGCATGATGACGCTGAATCCGGATACCCCGCTCCACCTTATCGACGGGCCGGTCATGCTGCGCCTGAGCATTGCTGCTCTACTCGGCCTGCTCTTGGGGCTCGACCGACAGATACGCGGCCATGCAGCGGGGCTACGCACCCATGGGCTCATCTGCTTCACCAGCGCTCTCATGACTGTCTGCGCAATTGCGCTGCACAATCAGTTGCAAGGCGAGGGGAATATCGATCCCTTGCGGGTATTCGAAGCTTCGGCCGCATTTTCGGGCATCATAGCGACTGGTCTCATCATATTCAGCAAAGGTGAAATCAAGAATCTGACCACGGCAGCCCATATATGGCTGGCGTCGATGATCGGAATCGCTTGCGGCGCTGCTCTCTGGCCATTGGTGGCCAGTGCCACTCTCGTCGCGATCCTCATGCTCAGCCTGCTCGGATTCGTGGAACGGCGCTGGCTCGCGTCCGAGGAGCGACAGGGCAAATGAGCCGGAACAATCCCCTTGCCTCCTATAATGCCAAACGGGATTTCAATCGCACCAGCGAACCTGCAGGCAAGATAGCAAAGAAAGGCGGCAACAGTTTCATTGTCCAGAAACATGCCGCCACAAGACTGCACTGGGACTTCAGGCTGGAAGTCGATGGCGTGCTCAAGAGCTGGGCCGTCACCAAGGGGCCGAGCCTGGATCCCGATGACAAGCGGCTTGCTGTCCGCACCGAGGATCATCCTCTGAGCTATGGTAGTTTCGAAGGTAATATCCCCAAGGGCGAATATGGGGGCGGCACTGTGATGCTCTGGGACCGCGGTTGGTGGGAACCGATCGCGGGAAAGAGCGCGAAAAATATAGAGGATGGTCATCTCCATTTCATACTGCATGGCGAACGGATGAAGGGGGAATGGCTGTTGGTGCGGATGAAGGGGCGCGCGGGCGAAAAGCGCGAGAATTGGTTGCTCCGCAAGATCGATGATGGCGAGGCCCGCCGGAATGGCGATCTGGTCGAGCGCGCGCTGACAAGTGTTCTGACTGACCGCTCCATGGCGCAAATCGCGGGGGACATCGCCGGCACGCAATCGTTGAAAGGTGCAAATGGCAAGACATTCGCGGACAGGATGCAGGCAGCCAACGCGCATAATGCTAGGATCGGCAAGACGAAGGGGAGGGCGAAAGCCAGAACGGAGGCTATGCCGCGCTTCATCAAGCCGCAGCTTGCAACATTGGTCGACAATGTACCGGTTGGCAATGAATGGATGCACGAGATCAAATATGACGGATATCGCGCGCTCGTTGCAGTCAGTGGCGAAGCGATAAAAATATATACGCGTAGCGGCTTGGACTGGACGGACAAATTTAGTCCTCTGGCCGGTGCCATAAAAGCGCTCGACCTCCCGCCTGCGTTGATCGACGGCGAGATCATCGCCTTTGACGCTGACGGCAATCCGAGTTTTTCGGCGCTGCAGGCGGTGTTGAAACGGGGCCATGGCGCGGAGCGAGCCGACACGCCGTTCCATTTCTTCGCTTTTGATCTTCTTTCCCTTGATGGCATGGATTTGAAGTCTCTCCCCGCAATCGAGCGAAAAGAGCGGCTCGAGGCCTTATTGGCGGATGCAGAACAACCGATCCACGTTGCCGATCACCTGATCGGCTCGGGCGAGAAGCTCTACCGATCGCTTTGTCAGGCCGGGCAGGAAGGCATTATCGCAAAGCGCGTCGATGCGCCCTATCGCAGCGGACGGACACGCGCCTGGGTGAAGGTCAAATGCACCCGTCGCCAGGAATTCGTGATCGTCGGCTGGACCCGTAGCAAGGCGAAGGGGCGTGCCTTCTCGTCCCTGCTACTGGGCCAGCATGAAGGCAGTGAACTGGTCTATAAGGGAAAGGTCGGCACTGGGTTCGACGCTGCCACAATGACCGACCTAGCCGAGGCGATGGGTCCGATTTCGACCGGCACGCCGCAGGTCATCATTTCCGCCCGTGAAGCGCGCGACGTCCAATGGGTCGAACCCCGGCTCGTTGCGGAAGTCAGTTTTGCCGAGTTCACCGGTGAAGGGCGCGTGCGACATGGCAGCTTTCTGGGGCTACGAAGCGACAAGTTAGCAAAGACGGTCAAGCCCGAAAAAGCGGCCCCGACGCCTCCTTCGGCCACGGTCATCAAGATCAGCAATCGCGCGCGCGTGATTTTCCCGGAGAGCGGGCAGACCAAAGGGGTGTTGGCCGATTATTACGCCCGGATCGCCCCGCTGATGCTCTCTTTTGCTGCCAACCGGCCGATCAGTCTTGTTCGATGCCCACAGGGCCGCGCGAAGAAGTGTTTTTTCCAGAAACATGACAGCGGCGCCTTTGGCGACCATGTCCGCCATGTCGCGATCCGCGAGAAAAACGGCGGCTCAGAAGACTATCTCTATGTCGACGATACCGATGGCCTGATCGCCTGCGTCCAGATGGGCACGATTGAATTTCACGGCTGGGCGAGCCGTGCCGATGCAGTCGAGAAGCCTGATCGCATGATCTTCGATCTCGATCCCGACGAGGGCATGGATTTTGCCCAGGTTAGTCAAGCAGCAAAGGATATTCGCGATCATCTACGCGAAATCGGTCTGATCTCCTTCGCCATGCTGTCGGGGGGGAAGGGGGTCCATGTCGTCGTCCCCCTCAGCCCCACCCACGACTGGGACGCACATAAGGATTTCGCCGCCCGGTTCGCCCAGGCCTTGAGCGCGGCAGAACCCGATCGCTTCGTTGCCACGATGAGCAAGGCCAAGCGCAAGGATCGCATATTCATCGACTGGCTGCGCAATCAGCGCGGCAGCACCGCCATCCTGCCCTACTCAGCGCGCGCGCGCGCCGGCGCGCCCGTAGCCATACCGGTCGACTGGAACGAATTGAACGATTTGCAGGACGCCCATCCCTTCGACATTGGAGATGTCGAAATGTTGTGGGAGCGCGCAAGCAAGCTTAAAGGCTGGGGCTTCGCTGCGCAGGCCCTACCGGACCTATGAGCCGCTTCAGGCACCATGGAGCCCGCTATGCGTTGATGGGACAAGATCAGCACGAAAGGATCAAAATGCCCCATCACAAGGAACGTCCTGCCCGCAAGGCCACCAGTCGTCTTGCTCTCTACCTCGTCTTCGCATTCATCGTTGCAGCCATCCTGGCTTTCATCTGGGTCAACATGCACGCCTGACCGGACGATAGCCCCCTTAGTCCGACCCAGGTTGCGCCACCGTCCGCGCCAGTTCATCGATCTGATCGACCGGGATACGTCTTGCTATCATCGCCATGGTATCGGGCGGCAGGCGCGCGTCGATGACATTGTCATCTTGCTGCCAAAGCCGCAGGCGCGCAGCGAGATAGCCTGGCTTCTGCCCGGCAAGAATGGGCGCCGCCTTGCCAGCCGCATGACAATTGCTGCAGGCCGGGAGGGGCTGGCCAAAACGATCCAGTCGCGGAGAACTGGGCGAGGTCGCGTTATTCTTGAGCCCGGGCATCGCGGAAAAATAGCTCGCGAGCCTCGTCATGTCCTCGCGCCCGGTCGTTGCCAGCGCCGTCTGCATGACCGCACTGCTGCGCTTCCCCGAGACATACTGGCGCATGCTGGCGAACAGATAGGACGCGCTCTGCCCAGCCAGGACCGGAATATCGGATTGCTCCCTCCCCCGACCATCGACGCCATGGCAGCTTGTGCATGCCGACAAGGTTGCCGGAGCAACGCCGGGCAGGCGTCGCTCCTCGCCAGCCTGAGTCAGTGCTTGATATTGCGCCGCCGTCATCTGTGGCAAGCGCCGGACGAAAGCGGTCATCCGCCTCACCTCATCCGGTCGATCAGCCGCCGCCCAGGCCGGCATGCCGGTGAATTTGACGCCATGCCGGATGATCCAGAATAATTCGCGATCCCGCCATTCCCCCGCCGTCCGGGCAAGATCAGGCGCCGGCGGGGTTGCCTGCTGCATCACGGGTGATGGACGCACACCCGGTGCGCCATGACAGACTTGGCAGGCCTGACGAAAATGCCCTGCTGCACTGACCAGGCCCTCATCGTCGAGCGGGTCGGGCGGTGCGTCCAGCCAGGCATAAGTCCGCACGGAATTGCGCATCGTCCAGTGAAGGAACCAGTCGGTGATACGCCAATGGCCCGACGACGCGGAAATCTGCATGGCCCCGGACCAGGCGAACAGCATGCCCAGAATCCCAAGTCCGAGCAACGCGACGATAGCGCGCTTCAAGCTGATGCGAAGGATCATGCCGCCCCCCTCTGGCGAAGGAGGCTCGCCAACAGGACAAGACCACCGATGAAATAGCTGGCCCCGCCAACCAGCAGCATGAGGACACCGCCCAGTTGCTGGTCGATCAACGGGTCGATGCCGGCCAGATGATGATGATCCGCCGCCGCGTAGAGAGGCCGTGGCGCCAGGCCGATCAGGACACCAAGCAGGGTCATGTGCATCGATGTCAGCAACAGGGCACCAATGCCAGCGGCCCGATGATCGGCGCGGAGCACCGATGACCAGAGCAGCAGACCTGCTCCAAGGAAACTGACCTGCTCGAGCCCCAGCATTGGCAAGGACGTCATTGTCGCCGCACGAAGGGCCGGCAGGTGCCAGAGCCAGACCGTGACAAGTTCCACCAGCATCATCGCCATAGGGGTTATGAGGCCTGGCCAGAGACACGCAGGATCAAACCGCCCTTGCGACAGGCCAAGGGCAAGAAAAGGCGCTGCAATCGCGACGGCAATCATATGGCCTGCCATATGGCCAGTCATGCCAAGCGGCAGCACAGCCAGGATCCCCCCCGTCGGGACCAGCGCGAGGCCGGTGGCAAGTGCGGCACGTTTCATCGGCAGTCCCGCAGGAAGATGACCGGAAGCGCCGTGAACAGCACCCCGACGAAGCTCAGCCCTGCCAGGAGCAAGGTCGACTTGGCCAGGAAACGGAGCCGGTCGATCCGGGTCGAATCCTCATGGGGCGGCGGATTGCCCGGCAGGCGTGCCTGCGCCCAGGCGATCCATCCCGAAAGCCCGATCATCAGCAGCGCAAGCATCGTGCCGATGACGAACAGCAGCGGAAAACTGGCAAAGCGCCCGGCCTTGGCACAGGAAATGGCCGCCCAAAGATAGGATGCCAGGAAATGCCCGGCCCAGATGGCTGGCGGCACGATCAGCGTCCAGAGCGTGACCTTGAGCCGCTCATGCCATTTGCCTCGCTCGCTCATGTGACCTGCGGGAACAGGCCGATCGTCGCATAGGTGACGATCGCGGTCAGCGCATAGAAATGCATATAGACGGTGACGTTGCGCAGGTCCGCGTCATGCACCGGGTCCATGCGCCCGGCGAGACTGCGCGCCAGTGCATAGCCCTGCATGATGGCGGCAACGCCCGCATGGGCCGCGGCCCAGATGGCGAGCGTCCACACGATTGCAGGATAGCTGTGCGCCTGCGGGTCCATGCCATGCGTCCAGGGGCCGGCAAGCCCTGCCCCGATCCCGGCAAGGCCGAGTAGCAGCGCGACCATGAGGCAGAGCCGTGCCATGCCGACATGCTTGCGGACATGCACCTCGCGCGCGCCAAGCGTCAGCAGCCAGCTTGCGATGCCCAAGAACAATGCGAGCATGGGCCAGGCCATGCCGGGCCCGTCCGCCAGAGCCACCGGCGGGAAATCCGCATGGCGGGTCCAGAAGAAGAAATAGCCGAAGACGAGCCCGGAAAAAGCCGTCGCATCGGCCATCATCGTGATGAACATCGCCCACCAGCCTGGCGCCGATGGCCCGGACAGATACAGCGGCAGCTCAAGGCCGTGACCGATCGGCTTGCAGGGTTTTTCGGGAATTTCGGCCGTCCCGGTCCAGAGCCACCACAGCGCCATAGCGAGTGTGGCAACACCACTGACGAGCGCAGCCCAGTAGAGATGATAGGTGGTGAGGATGAAGACCCCGCCGAGCGCGACCGCCGTCAGCATGGGCTTGATGCTCGGGGTTCCCAGGCGGATCACTGCCAGTGGCCGGGCATCAAGGACGCTCGTGACGATCGTCTCGCGTCGCCCTTCCTCTGCATCGGGCAGGAAGAAGCGGCCCTCATCTACCTTGCGCACGAAATCTGTCTGGTCCCAGATCGGATAGCGGCTCTCGATCAATGGCACCGACCTTATGCCCCAATCCTCGTCCTCGGGATGGGCGAGCCACTCCAGCGTGCCCGCATTCCAAGGATTGCGGACGGCCCGAACACGGCGCGGCGAGAGGCTAAGATCGACGCATATTACCGCCACCCCCGCGGCAAACAGCCAGGCGCCCAGGGTGGAAGCCATATTGAGCCCGCCCAGCCCCAGTTCGGCCGGATAGGTAAAGACGCGGCGCGGCATGCCCATCAGCCCGGACAGATGCATCGGGAAGAAGGTCAGGTTGGCACCGACAAACAGCATCCAGAAAGCGACCCGGCCAAGCCGGTCGGACAGTTTCTTGCCCGTCACCAAAGGCCAATAATAATAGAGGCCGGCAAAAAGCGGCATCAGCGTACCACCGATCAGCACATAATGGAGATGGGCGACGATGAAATAGCTGTCATGCGCCTGCCAGTCGAACGGTGCGACTGCCACCATCACGCCGGTAAGACCACCAATCACGAAAATGGCGAGGCTGCCGGTCGCATAGAGAAGGGGTGTGGACCAGGTGACCCGCCCTGCCCATAGCGTTGCGATGAACACGAAGATCTGGACGCCGGTCGGAATGGCCACGGCTTCGGAGGCAGCCGAGAAGAAGGCGAGGCTGATCTTCGGCAACCCGGTGGTGAACATGTGGTGGACCCACAGGCCGAAGGACAGGAATGCGGTGCCCACGGCCGCCAGCACGATCCACGGATAGCCCAGCAGATGGCGGTTGGCGAAGGTCGGCACCAGCATCGCGAACAGCGCGATCGAGGGCAGGAATATGATGTAGACTTCGGGATGACCGAAGATCCAGAACAGATGCTGCCACAGGAGCGGATCCCCGCCCCGGCGCGCATCGAAGAAGGGCCAGTCGAGCAGCCGTTCCATTTCGAACAATATGTCGCCGGCGATGAGCGGCGGAAAGGCAAAGAGGATCATCACCGCCACGACCAGTATGTACCAGGCATATAGCGGCATGAGATTGAGCCGCATGCCCGGCGGTCGACATTTGAGCACGCCGACGATCAGTTCGACTGCGGCGGCGACCGACGACACCTCGATGAAGGAAAGACCGAGCATCCAGATATCGGCTCCGAGCCCCGACAGGTCTGTGCGGGTGGTCAGCGGAGGATACATGAACCAGCCGCCGTCAGGGGCGGCATTGAAGAAGATCGATCCCCCGACGAACAGCCCGCCGATCAGGAAGGACCAGTAGCCAAAGGCCGACAGGCGGGGAAATGGCAGGTCGCGCGCGCCCAGCAATTGCGGCAGCAGGATGATCGACACTGCCTCGAACATCGGCACGGCGAAGAGAAACATCATCATCGAGCCGTGCAGGGTGAAGAGCTGGTTGAAGGTACCAGGCCCAACCAGATCATTGTCGGGCACGGCAAGCTGGGTGCGCATGATGAGCGCGAGCACGCCGGCAAAGAGCATGAAGCCAAAGGCGGTCAGCACATACCAGACGCCGACGCGATTATTGTTGCAGTCGGTCCAGCGCAGGAAGATCCCCCTGGGCGGCGCCCACACCGCGCGCAGCCTTTCTTCCTGCGCCGCGCGGAGCGCCGGGTCATCCTGATCGTGGAGGCTCATTTCAGCCCCTCGAGATAATGGGCAATGGCAATGGCCTCCTGCTCGGACAGCTGGGGATAGGCGGGCATGCGCGCGCCTGGCTTTGCGATCTGGGGCGCACGGATGAAGGCCGCGATATTGGCGGTGGTCGGTGGCAATATCCCGGCCCCCAGCGTCCGCCTCTGTCCAAAACGGCTAAGGTCAGGCCCGATTGCCGCATCATGCGCGGTTCCCCGGATGGCATGGCAGGCGCCGCAGCCATGCGCATCGAAGAGGGACTGGCCCCTCGATGAACCCAGGCCCCTGCCGGCCCCGCGCGCGTCCGCCAGCCATGCGTCGAAATCCGCTGGGTTCATGGCAATCACGTCGAAGGCCATCAGCGCGTGCGACAGGCCGCAAAACTCCGCGCAAACGCCCCGGAAGCGGCCGGCCTTTTCGGCGCGCACGACCAGCCTGTTGGTCCGTCCGGGGATCATGTCCATCTTGCCGGCAAGACCGGGAATCCAGAAACTGTGGATCACGTCCTGCGCGCCGAGTTCAAGGATCACCGTCCGCCCCACGGGAAGGCGGATCTCATTGGCAGAAACAAGTCCAGGCCCTGCGCGTGATGCCCCATAGGCGACCCGCCACCAGAATTGCTCGCCCTCGACCCGAATGGTGAGGTCGCCAGGCGCCGTGTCGCGCGGGCGCATGGCAGGCAAAGCACAGAGCAGCAGCGCGCCAAGGATCAGGGCCGGGCCGATGGCGCCCAGCCACAAGATGATCCGCATGCCGCCATGATGGCTGAGCGCCCCTTCCGGAGCGCGAAGCGCGCGAACATAGATGAGGATCATGATCGAAAGGATGATCGCCGCACCGATGGTCAACAGGATCGCCATCTCGCGCACCTGCCGCGCTTCGGCGCCGAAGACATGGAGGGCCGACTGCTGCGCATTGCAGGCGCCAAGGCCGCGCAGCGAAATGGTCCAGAGCCATGGATTGCGCATTGCGCCCGCGTCACCCCTTTCGCGCCGCATCCGGTGTGCAGCGTCTTTAATGCCAACACGCGAAGCGGCATCCGGTTCAAACATTTCTGTTTCGTAACAAGTGGATGAATTGCCGGTGTCGGCGAAACCAAAAGCCATCCGGCGCATTGGCGAGGGATCATTCTTCGACAAGGAGACATGTTTTGCCCAGCGCCCCGCCGCGCACCCGGCCCTTGCTCCATCCGCTTCACGGCCTGCTGCTCGCTTGGCCGGTCGCCCTTTTTCCCGCTGCCCTGCTGTCGGACATCACCTATCTCAACAGCGCGGAAATCCAGTGGAGCAATTTTTCGGCCTGGCTGATCACCGGCGCGCTGATCGGCGGCGGCCTGGTGATACTATGGACCTTGATCGCGCTAACGCGTGCCGAAGGGCCTGCACGCCGACAGCATGGTCTTTATCTGCTGCTGTTGGCGCTGATGTGGGTCTGCGGGCTCATCAACGCCTTCCAGCATAGCCGCGACGGCTGGAGTTCGGTCGGAACGGCCGGTCTCATCCTCTCCCTCCTCAGCAGCCTGGCTGCCCTTGCCGCGGGCTGGACGGCCTTCGCGGGTTATAGGGAGGTTCGGCCATGACCGTGCGTGCCTTCATCCTGAGCGCCGGTCTCCTGGCGCTTGCCGCCTGCGGGCGCAGCCAGCCTGGCCTTGACCAGACCGGCGACCGGCCGGACCTGCCCGATCAGCGCCAGACATTGCTGCCGCCGATGAAAATCGCGACGCCCGCAGGCTGGGGCAATGAAAAGCCGACGGCACCGGCCGGCTTTACCGTGACGGCCTTTGCCACGGGGCTTGCCATCCCGCGCCAGATGCTGGTGCTGCCCAATGGCGACATTCTGGTGGCGGAAGGGTCGGGCGGTTCGGCCCCTGCCCTGCGGCCCAAGGATGTCATCGCGACCCAGATCAAGGCCATGGGGAAGACATCGGTAAAGGGTGGCAATCGCATCACCCTGCTGCGCGATGCCGATGGCGATGGCCGCGCCGAATTGCGCAGTGCACTCATCACCGGATTGAATGCGCCCTATGGCCTCGCCCTGGTCGAGGGCCAGCTCTATGTCGCGACACAGGACGCGCTGCTGCGCTCTCCCTATCGCGAGGGCGAAACGCGCATCACCACGCCGGGCGTCGAGGTGACCAGATTGCCCTCGCGCATCAATCATCACTGGACCAAATCGCTGGCAGCCGGTCCGGACGGATCGAAACTCTATGTCGGTATCGGCTCCAACAGCAATGTCGGCGAACGCGGCATGGCGGTGGAGGAAGATCGCGCCGTCATCTGGGAGGTTGATCGCCAGTCCGGCATGCATCGCACCTATGCCTCGGGCATCCGCAATCCGACAGCCCTTGCCGTTGAACCGCAGACGCGCCGGCTCTGGGCCGTGGTGAACGAACGCGATGAGCTCGGACCGCAACTGGTGCCCGATTATATGACTGCGGTTCGCCCCGGGGCCTTTTATGGCTGGCCCTACAGCTATTGGGGACAGAATGTCGATCCGCGGGTGCGTCCACAGCAGCCCGATATGGTGCGACGCGCGATCCGGCCCGATTATGCCCTGGGATCCCATGTCGCGGCACTCGGCATCAGCTTTGCAACCGGCGCCGGTCTTGGCCCCGCCTATGCGCAGGGCGCCTTCGTCGGGCAGCATGGCAGCTGGAACAGGCAGGATCTGGCCGGCTACAAGGTGGTCTTCATCCCCTTCGCCAATGGTCGCCCCGCCGGCAAACCCCAGGACTTCCTGACCGGGTTCATCAAGGATGGACATGCGCGCGGACGTCCGGTGGGCGTAAGCTATGATCCGGTCCATGGCGCGCTGCTGGTCGCCGATGACCTGTCCAACAGCGTCTGGAGGATAGCCCCAACCCGTCGCTGACATGAGGCAAAGAGCAAGGAGAGAGAAAATGGAGAAACGACAGGAAGACGGCGAAACGGTAACCCATCTCTCGAAAGTCGAGGCGCGCAGCGGATCGCGAACGACCGTGACCCGGTCGATATTGGTCACAAGCCTTGCGCTGGTCATCGCGGTTCTGCTCATCGTGGTTGCGATCGGCTATTTCAGGGCCGACCAGACCGGCGCAGACGAGGTCAATAGCGACAACAGTTCGCAAACAATGTCGGCGCCAAATTGACATAACCGCCATGACACCCGCCAGCAAATCCATCGCGATGGACGCACTGGCAAGGTGGATTGGCGACAAACTGCCCTGATCATTGCGGGCGGCCATCAATCGGGCAACGGCCCGTCCTTTCCATGGAGCGCTTCATCGCGCATGCCGCCGCACCCGCTGTTGGTTCGAAGGACATTTTGCGGCCGATTTTCAGGCGAGGCTTCCTGTCGCGACGGATCATGTGCGGGGTCTTCCGCGTTCATGGGGCAAGCAAAAAAGGATAGAGAGATGCTTGCCAACGCCCGCCGTGAAATCCTCACCCGCCCGATCTTCTCCCTCGTCGAGGCAGCCCTGCCCGCCCTTTCCGCTACGGAGAGCGAAGCGATCGAGGCGGGCAACAGCTGGTGGGACGCGGCCCTCTTTACCGGCAATCCGGATTGGGATCAGCTTCTTGCCGTGCCGCCCGCCAGGCTGACCGCCGCAGAACAGGCATTCATGGATGGCCCTGTCGAACAGCTGTGCGGCATGATCGACGACTGGCGCATGACCTGGGAAACGCACGACCTGTCGCAGGAAGCCTGGGACTATCTCAAGCAGGAAAAATTCTTCGGCATCATCATTCCCGAGGAATATGGCGGCCTTGGCTTCTCCAATTTCGCCCATAGCGAGATTGTCCGCAAGATCGCCACCCGATCCGTATCTGCGGCGGTCACTGCGATGGTCCCCAACAGCCTGGGCCCGGGCGAACTCATCCTGCGTTTTGGAACCGAGGAACAGCAGCGCTACTGGTTGCCGCGGCTGGCGGACGGACGCGAAATTCCCGCTTTCGGCCTGACCAGTCCCGAAGCCGGCTCCGATGCGGCGGCGATGATCGACGAAGGCGTCATTTGCAAGGGGCAGTGGGACGGCGAGGAGGTGGTGGGCATCCGCCTCAACTGGCGCAAGCGCTATATCACCCTGGGTCCGGTCGCGACCTTGCTCGGCCTCGCCTTCAAGCTGCGCGATCCCGACCATCTGCTGGGCGGGCAGGAGGAGATCGGCATCACGGTCGCGCTGGTCCCCACCGACCTGCCCGGCGTGTCGATCGGGCGCAGGCACATCCCCTCGATGCAGAGTTTCCAGAACGGCCCCAATGAGGGTCATGATGTGTTCATCCCGCTCGACAACATCATCGGCGGCCCTGATCGCGTCGGTCAGGGTTGGAAAATGCTGATGAGCGCGCTGGCGGCCGGCCGGGGCATTTCCCTGCCTTCCCTGTCTGCCGCCGCCGGCGCCTTTGCGGCCCATACGACCGGCGCCTATGCGCGGGTGCGCTCACAGTTCAACCTGCCGATCGGCAAGTTCGAGGGGATACAGGAGCGTCTGGCGCGGATCGCGGCCAATGCCTATCTGCTCGATGGCGCGCGCCGCCTTACCTGCGCGGGGCTCGATCAGGGGAACCATCCCGCCGTCATTTCCTCGATCCTCAAGCTCCACGCGACCGAACGCATGCGGACCGTCATCAACGACGCGATGGACGTGCATGGCGGCAAGGGCGTGATCGACGGGCCCAATAATTATCTGGGTAACCAGTATCGCGCGATCCCGGTCGGGATCACGGTCGAGGGCGCCAATATCCTCACCCGCAGCCTGATGGTATTCGGCCAGGGCGCGATCCGCTCCCACCCCTATCTTCTCAAGGAAATCCGCGCGGTCGCCGATGCCAATCGCGGGCGGGCGCTGGCGCAGTTCGATGATGTGCTGTGGAAGCATGTCGGCCACGCGCTCAAGACCGCGATCCGCGCCTTCGCGCGCAACTGGACCGGTGGCCTGTTTGCGCCAGCGCCCAAGGCCGGGCGCGCGACCCGCTATTATCGCCAGATGAGCCGCTATGCCGCGGCCTTTGCCTTCATATCCGACATATCCTTCCTGACCCTGGGCGGCGAGCTCAAGCGGCGCGAACTCCTGTCCGCCCGGCTGGGCGACATACTGTCGGAACTCTATCTTCTTTCCGGCGCGCTCAAGCGCTGGGAGGATGAAGGGCGCCAGGATGATGACCTTCCCCTGCTCGCCTGGTGCATGGACAGCGGCTTTGCCACGATCGAGCAAAGATTCGTCGAGATCATCGAGAATTTTCCCGCGCGGCCCGTGGGCTGGATGTTGCGCCTGTTCATCCTCCCCTTTGGCCAGCGTCGTCATGGCCCGACGGACCGGACCATCCGTCAGTGCGCGCAGATCATCCTGGAACCTTGCCCAGCGCGCGAACGGCTGATCGACAATGTGTTCATCGGCGGCCCGGAAGAACCTGTCGCCCGCCTGACCGAAGCCTTTCGCCTGATGGTCGATACCCAGCCGATCCACGACCGGCTGCGCAAGGCGCGGATCAAGGATTGGGCCAAAGCGCGCGAGCGCGGCCTGCTGTCGAGCGCAGAGCTGGCGCAGCTTGAAGAGGCAGATCGCGCGGTCGCGGACGTCATCGCCGTCGATGATTTCGCGCCCGAGGATCTGCGGCGCAATTCTGCTGCATCGGACCTGGCGCAGGCCGCCGAATGAGCCGGCCGGTCTATATTGTCGATGGCGCCCGCACGCCCTTTCTCAAAGCGCGCGGCGGCCCCGGTCCGTTCACGCCTGTTGACCTGGCGGTGCAATGTGGGCGCCCGCTCCTGCTGAGGCAGAAATTTGCCCCCACCGATTTCGATCAGGTCATATTGGGGTGCGTCAACGTCATCGCCGATGAAGCCAATCCGGCGCGTGTCGCCGCGCTGCGTCTGGGCTGCGGGACGCAGACGACCGCCTTTACCGTTCAGATCAATTGCGGTTCAGGCATGCAGTCGATGGACACCGCCTACCGCTATATCGCCGATGGCGGCAGCGACCTCATCCTGGCCGGCGGTGCCGAAGCGCTCAGTCACGCGCCCCTCGTGTTTCGGCAGGATGCCGTCCAATGGTTCGCCGCGATGCAGGGCGACAAGAACAGCCCCCTGGCCTCGCTCAAAGCGGCCAGCGGATTTCGCCCCGACTTCCTCAAGCCCATCATCGGATTGGAACGCGGCCTCACTGATCCCATCACCGATCTTGGCATGGGTCAGACCGCGGAAATATTGGCGCACCTCTTTTCAATCTCGCGGGCGGACGCGGACGCCTATGCGGTCGAAAGCCACAAGCGTCTTGCCCGGGCGCAAGCGGAGGGATGGCTGGAGGGCGAACTTGTTCCCGCTTTTGCCAGGGATGGGACCGTATATTCCCAGGATGATGGCGTGCGGCCCGACAGCAGCACAGAGAAGCTCGCGACGCTGAAGCCCGTTTTCGAGCGCCCTTATGGAAAGGTCACTGCGGGCAATAGTTCGCAGATCAGCGACGGCGCCTGCTGGACCATCCTCGCCTCGCAAGAGGCCGTCGAGCGCCATGGCCTTATGCCCCGCGCGCGGATCATCGACAGCCAGTGGTCGGCGCTTGATCCCGCCATCATGGGCCTGGGCCCAGTGCTCGCCTCAACGGCACTCCTCAAACGCAATGGTCATGCATTGGCGGACATCGATCTGTGGGAATTGAATGAAGCCTTCGCTGCGCAGGTGCTGGCATGTCTTGCGGCATGGGAGGACGAGGACTTCTGTTGCACCATATTGGGCCTTGAGGGGGTAGCCGGGCGCATCGATCCCTCGCGCCTCAATGTCGATGGCGGCGCGATTTCCCTGGGGCACCCGGTGGGCACGAGTGGCACGCGGATCGCGCTGCATCTCGTTCAAGCGATGGAGCGGCTCGGGCTGAGGCGCGGCATCGCCACCGAATGTATTGGCGGCGGCCAGGGCGGCGCCATGTTGATCGAACGGCTGTGAAGGAGGCCATGATGAACGATCCTGTCTGGTCCTTTCTTGCCGATCGCGATCTGGAGACCGGTCCCGCGCCCCATCGCCCTGATGCCTTGCATCACTGGAGCTTCACGCGCGATGCCCAAGACATTGGCTGGGCTATCCTCGATCAGCAGGGAACGGATACCAATCTGCTGTCCCATGCCGTGCTTGAGGAGCTTGGCCATATACTCGGCATGATCGCCGACCGCGCGCCCAAGGCGCTGGTCATTCGATCAGGCAAGAAACAGGGTTTTCTTGCCGGCGCGGATATCAGCGAGTTTCGTGACATGCGCGACGAGGCGATGGTGCGGGACCGGATCGCCGCCGCACATGCGATCGTCGACCGGTTCGAAGCGCTGACCTTTCCGACCATTGCGGTCATCCACGGCTATGCGATGGGTGGCGGCCTTGAGGTCGCGCTGGCGTGCCATCAGCGCATTGCCATCGAAGGGACAAGGCTTGGCTTCCCCGAAATACAGCTTGGCCTGCATCCAGGCCTCGGCGGCACAGCGCGCTTTACCCATTTATGCGATCCGATAGCGGCGATGGAACTGATGCTGACCGGCAAGTCGATCGATGCTGGCCACGCGAAAGACATGGGGCTGGTCGATGCGGTAGTTCCTGAACGCCATGTCCACGCCGCCATCATGGCAGCGTTTGAAGGAAATATGGACCAGGGCCGTCAGGCATTGCTGGATCGCCTGAAGGACGCCGCGCCAGTCCGCCATCTGGCGGCGCGGCAGATGCGCAGCCAGGCTGAGGCCAAGGCACCCCTGGCCCATTATCCCGCGCCCCATGCGCTCATCGACCTTTGGGAAACTCATGGTGGCGACCGGGAGGCGATGAAACAGGCGGAGATCATCTCCTTCGCGCGTCTCATGATGAGCGACAGCGCGCAAAATCTCATCCGCGCCTTTTTCCTGCGCCAGAAGCTCAAGGCACTGGCTGGGCCGGGCAATAGGACGATCGCCCACGTTCATGTCATCGGTGCGGGCGCGATGGGCGGCGACATCGCGGCCTGGTGCGCCTGGCGCGGCCTGCGCACCAGCATCTCCGACGTGAAGCCCGGGCCGATTGGCGCGGCCCTTAACCGAGCTGCGAAGCTGTATGAAAATCTCGCTCACGGAGATCGGCTCAAGGTTCGCGATGCGCTGGATCGGTTGATTCCCGACCCGGATGGTGCGGGCATCGCCAAGGCCGACATTCTGATCGAGACAGCCCCGGAAAAGGTTGATCTCAAGCGGACCCTCTATGCGAGCGCCGAGCCACGTATGAAGGACGGCGCAATCCTGGCGACCAACACCTCCTCCATTCCGCTTGAGCAATTGCGCGAGGGGTTACGCCATCCCGAGCGGCTGATCGGCATCCATTTCTTCAATCCCGTGTCGCGGCTCGACCTGGTGGAGGTCATCAGCCATGACAGGGTCGATCCCGAAGTCGTGGCGGGCGCAAGAGCCTTTGTCGGCATCATCGGCAAGCTGCCGGCCCCGGCCCGCAGCGCCCCTGGCTTCATCGTCAACCGGACCCTTACCCCCTATCTGGTCGAGGCGATGACGATGATGGACGAGGGCATAGCCCCCGAGACGATCGACAAGGCGGCAATGGATTTCGGCATGCCCATGGGCCCGCTGGAACTTGCAGATCAGGTCGGCCTCGATATCGGCCTTACAGTTGCCGCCATGCTCAAGCGAGAACTGGACTGGCCGATGCCTGCCACGCCGCAATGGTTGGCAGACAAGGTCTCGGCGGGTCAGTTGGGCCGGAAAGCCGGGAAAGGCATATATGCCTGGAAGGACGGCCATGCGGTCAAGAACAGCGCCCCGCAGCCTCCGCCGGAGATGGCGGACCGGCTCATCATGCCGATGCTCAACATGGCCGCCGCGATCCTGCGCGAGAAAGTGACCGACGATCCAGATATCATCGACGCTGCCATGATCTTCGGCACCGGATTTGCGCCCTTCCGCGGCGGGCCGCTCCATTATGCCCGCGTACGCGGGATTGGCGAGGTCAAAGCCGTGCTGGAAGGGCTGCGCGATGCGCATGGCGAGCGGTTCCGGCCTGATCCGGGCTGGGACTTGCTGCAATGAGGGCTGGCGGGACCGGTCCTCTTGAACTTGGCTCGGCAGAGGAGGTCGCCGACCGCATCATCGCTCGCACTGACGGGCATATCGTCCTTGGCCTGCCATTGGGCCTGGGCAAGGCGCCTCATATCGTCAATGCCCTCTTCGCCCGTGCCAGCGCTGATCGCGCCATCAAGCTGCGTATCTTCACGGCGCTCACGCTCGAGCAGCCCTCGCTTGGCACGGACCTCGAGCGTCGTTTTCTCGAGCCCGTGTTCGAGCGGACAATGGGCGGATATCCGCGCTTCGCCTATGCGCAGGCGCAGCGAGCGGGCGAGATGCCGGCGAATATCGAGGTGAATGAATTTTTCTTCCAGGCCGGCAGCCGGCTCGGCAATGGGGAGGCACAGCGCCACTATATCGCGGCCAACTATACCCATGCGATGCGCTATCTGATCGACCAGGGCGTCAATGTCGTGGCGCAGATCGTGGCGCGACGGGGAAACAGCTATAGCCTGAGCTGCAATAGCGACATGACCCTCGACCTGCTTGCCGAGCGCGATCGGGGCCGGGCCGATTTTGCCTTGGTCGGACAGGTCAATGACGAGTTGCCCTTCATGCGCGGGCCGGCCGAAATCCCGTCCGATCGGTTCGCGATGATCCTCGACAGCGCGCAGACACGCTTTCCCCTCTTCGGGCCGCCACGCCAACCCGTAAGCCCTGCCCAGCACGCCATCGGAGCCCATGTGGCAGCGCTGATACCCGATGGAGGCTCGCTTCAGATCGGCATCGGCGCGATCGGCGACGCGATCGCCCACAGTCTGATCCTCCGGCAGGAACGGCCCGATTCCTATCGCGCAACGCTTGACCGGCTGGGCGCACCCAAGCCATGGGAAACCGGCCCGTTTGAGGAAGGCCTATATGCGCCGACGGAAATGCTGGTCGACTGTTTCCTCGATCTCATAAGGGCCGGCATCGTCAAGCGTGAAGTCGATGGCGCGATCGTACATGGCGGCTTCTTCGTTGGCCCGCGCAGCTTCTATGCCGCGTTGCGGGACATGGATGAGGATCTGCGCGATCGCATCCATATGCGCGAGATCAGCTATATCAATGCGCTGTTCGGCAACGAAGCGGCCAAGCGCAAGGCCCGGCACAAGGCCCGCTTCGTCAACAGCGCCATGATGATCACGCTGCTGGGCGCCACGATCTCGGACGGGCTTGAAGATGGCCAGGTCGTCAGCGGCGTGGGCGGGCAGTATAATTTCGTGGCGCAGGCGCTCGAACTCGACGGCGCGCGTTCGATCATCACGCTGCCTGCCACCCGGCGTCACAAGGGCGAGAGCCAGTCCAATATCGTCTGGAGCTATGGTCACGAAACGATCCCGCGCCATTTGCGCGATATGGTCGTGACCGAATATGGCGTGGCGGACCTGCGCGGCCAAAGCGATGAGCAGGTCATCCAGCGCCTGATCGCCATCGCCGACAGCCGCTTTCAAGGCGAACTTGTGGAAAAGGCCCGGTCCGCGGGCAAGATTGCGCCCGACTGGGACATTCCCGAAGCGTACAGGGATAATCTGCCCGAGCGGATCAGCGCGGCCATGCCCAAGGAGGCATTTCCGTCCTTCCCGTTCGGCACGGACTTTACGCAGATCGAGCAGCGGCTCCTGCCGGCGATGCAATATCTGGCAGACCATGCGACCAGGCCCGCCCAACTGGCCGCCCTGCTTGCCCGCGGCCTGCGCAGTGGTCAGCCCGACGAAGCGGAATTGGCCGCACTCGAACGCATGGGGCTGGATGCGCCCCATGGCGTCAGGGAGCATATCTATCGCGCGCTCATCCTGGGAGCCTTGCGCAGTGCCGGACAGTAAGGACAGGAAAGAGGCGACCGGGCCAGGCGTCGTTTCGACAGACAGGGGAATGGAGCAGATGAAGGACGGCAAGGATAGCCCGCACCCCGATCTTGACGCAGAAGAGGCCGCCCATGTCGAGGAGCGTAGTACGGGTTCGGCAAAGGTCGTCCATGAGGTCGTGCGGCTCCAGGGCGAGGAGGAGCTGGATCGCCCGATCCTTGCGCTCATGCTTTCCGGCCTGGCCGCCGGCCTCGCGATCACCCTGTCGCTCATGTCCGAACTGTTCCTGCGGGCAAGGCTGCCCGACACGGATTGGGCGCCCCTCATCTACCTGCTGGGCTATCCGGTCGGATATCTGATCGTGATCATGGGGCGGCTTCAGCTCTTTACCGAAAGCACGGTCACTGCGGTTCTGCCGGTCGCGACCCGTCCGAGCCTTAGCAATCTGGGCCGGCTCGCGCGCCTGTGGGCCTGCGTGCTGGCTGGGAATCTTGTCGGCGTGACGCTCGTAAGCGCGCTGATGGCCGGTGAGATCATCATCACGCATGAACAGCGCATCGTGGCGCTCGATATTCTCGCCAAGCTCGAATGGCAGGACTGGTCGAAAACCCTGATGCTGGGCATTCCGGCTGGCTTCATCATGGCCGCGATTGCGTGGGCCTTGCCCAATGCCAAGGGCAGCGAATTCTGGGTAATCTTCCTCCTGACCTATGTCATCGGTCTTGGCGGCTTTTCGCATGTCGTCACCGGTTCTTCCCAGATCAGCTTCCTCTGGTTGAGCGGCGAGGTCAGTTTCCAGCAGGCCTGGTTCGGCTTCTCTCTGCCTACACTCATCGGCAACATCATCGGTGGTAGCGGCCTGTTCGCGGTCCTGGCCCATGGGCAGATGCGAAGCGACCTTACCGAAGGGGGATAGCGTTCGGTTTCAACCCTCGCCGGCAGGCAGAACTGCGCGAAGGGACTTCTCGATTTCCCCGCCGCAATAGGCGTGGCCATAGCGCTTCACGCTTCTTGCCTCGAGCCTCGCCAGGGCAGGATGAGCGCGCAGACGCTGGACCAGACCCATCGTTGCCGGCGCATGTTGGGCGAGCATGGCAGCGATCGCGCCGAAGCGGCTGGCCATGGTGCCCCATAATGTCACGGTCACGATATCGGCCAGATCCGGTTTTGCGGTGCCGAGCATGAAACCGTCTCCAGCTTCAAGGCCGTTGCTTGTGCCCACAGCCTCCCAGATGCGCATCCATTTCACCAGCCGAGGAATAAAGCTGGCCCATCGATCCTCCGTCCACATCTGCCGGCCGCCATCCAGCGTCAGTTCGTCAATGATATCATTCGCGTCATTGACGAGCTTGACCGTCAAGGCGCGTTCGCGGGTACCGCCATGCACAAGGGCAAGACGTTCTGCCAGATAGACCATGATTGCTGGCATCTGCGACAGGGCTAATCCGGTTTCATTATCAATCAGGAGGGGTGGCCCCATGAAGGGCACCGGCTGATCCTCCGGAGCCATTTTCATCAGGGCGGCGATCTCACCCTCATCATGTTCGTTCCAGCTCTTGCCCGCGAAGGCAAGCGCGGCCCTGATGAACTGTCCGCGGAATGGCAATGGCCAATAATAGAGCTCGAAATCCTTCACCACCTTCATCCCTCCTTTACGTCGGCACCTTTGCCAGAAGGCTTTCCTGAACATATTGGTTGCCATGGAAATCTAGCGGGCAACCGTCGGGCTATAGCGGTGCGCAGGAACACAATGGCGGAGTTCGCGTTGTCCGACGCCAGCTGCCCTCAGCAGTTTGCAGCGGCAGTTTCGGGGCCGACGCAGGCGATGAGACCGAAGCTTCGATGGGGGCATAGCCTCGAAAAAGGTCTTTTCCGGCAATGATGGTGCAGGTGCGCAGGGAGCTTGGGACGCATGTCGAATGAAATAGGTTCGGTTCGCCAATGGGATGAGGGTGACCTGATGGAAGCCTTCCGTCTTATTCAAAGCGAGCGCCATACCGGTGACGACCAGATAATTTTTGCAGAAATGCGGCGCCGTGCCGGTGGCGGCGCACGTGAGCAGCGCGATGCTTCTAACCGGCCTCGACTGTGGAACTTTGAGCCGGACAAGCCTCTGTTCTGAGATATGGTTGCCAGCCCGGCGCGCGGCAAAGGCGAGGCGTTGCCGGGCCGGAGCACCTCAATCCGCTGCAACCATGTCAGGCGAAAAGGGGTCTGTCATTTCGGCGAGCGCCCGCCCACTCACTCAGGCGGATTGCGATCTGATCGCGCCCCCCGCGCTTGGCGTCGTAAAGCGCTTCGTCTGCCAGCCGGTAAAGCGTGCCAAAGTCAACGCGGGATGCCGAGGCCGTCACGCCGATACTCACCGTCACCATGCGATTACCGATGATGTCGCCGTGGCTCAGATTGGCCAAAGTTCGCCGCAGGGTTTTTGCAAATTGCTCGATGTTCCCAATTTCAGCTCCTGTGATCATCATCGCAAATTCCTCCCCACCCAGGCGGCACACGGCGCAGGAGGAATTTTCATGCCGTGCGATGCAGCGGCCAATAGCTGCCAGAACGTGATCGCCAGCCTCATGACCATAGACATCGTTGATCGACTTGAACCAATCGACGTCGATCAGGAGCAGGGCAACCAGCGCGCCTGACGCAGGCAAGCCTTCAAGCATCCCGCCGGCTCTTTCCGTGAAACCCCGTCGGTTTGGCAGCCCTGTCAAAACGTCACGGCGGGCAAGCTCATGGGCCTTAGCCTCTGCGAGCCGGGCGAAGTCTCGTTCCATCCGCAACCGGGCATGAGCACGCGAAGCGGCAGCTGAGAGCCACAATGTTTGCCAGGCCGCTGCGAACAGGACCAGAATTTGCGACCCACCGCCCCAGAACATGGCGTCCGCGTCGAAAAAGTTGGTCGACGCAAGAACGGTCATTGGCAGTGCCCAGGCCCCACCGAGGCTCTGCGCCGCGCTGCTTCCCCGTCGCCATGCCTGGCCAATACAGGATGCGACCGCCGTCAGATTGGCCAGGACCAAGAATCCTAGCAGATTGCCGAGCATGTCGAACGGCCCCGAACGCATCAGCGAAAGCGGTATGCCCAATGCGCACACGCTTGCGGTGAGGCCCAGGGCTGTGCGCCTCAACCCCGCGTCGAGAAGCTGTTTTTCAAGCGCAGTGACGGCGCTCAAAGTGGCGAGCGTGATGGCGAGACAGGAGAGACCAGTGCAGATTTGCGCCGATACCGCGCCAGCCATGGAGGGAAAGAAGAACAGATGAAGTTGCGACCAGCACGCCCCCCATATGACCATGCAGAATGCCCATGCAGCCTGCCAGCCGGCATGTTGCTGACGGACGGCAAGACCCAGTGAGGCGTTATAAATCGCGCCCACAATCAGCAGAACGAGCGCAGCACCGGTCAAGGTAGCCAAGCCAGTTGTCTGGGTGGCTTCTTCACCACGCTCGACAAGCCTAATCCGCAGGAGATGCGCGCTCGCCACTTTGTCAAATCTCAAGGTGAAGGCTACGACAGGAACGTCGCGATAGGGCGCGCGGAACGCGAGTTGGCCGCCAGCTCTCCAATAGGTCCCGAAATTGCCGCTCCGGACATGTTGCTGCTCGACGGCACCGTCACGATAGATGAAGCGCACGACAAGTCGATCAAATCGAGAGCTGTGGATGATCAGCGACAGATCCTCATGATCGCGCGAGCCTTGGGGCAAGGTGGCATGGAGCCACAATGTGCCCTTCTGATAGCCGTTAGGATCACCATTACAGGCAAAATGGGATGGGCGCATGTCGTTAGGGGCGATCGATCGGTTCACTGCGTGACATAGGGGATCGCCAATGCCTAGCAATTCAGCGCGCGCAGGCGGTGCCCAGCCCAAGAGTAGCAGTGCGATCGAGAGCATGGGGCAGGCAATCGCCAGAACTTGTCGGGATAAACCCGTGGTCAGAATGCGCCCGTTCATCGCGCGCGCCTAGGCTCAGGACCTATTAAATCGCTTGCGGTGATAGCGAAGGGTTGATTCAATGACGGCGTGAGGAGACGTCGTGATGAGTGACCTGCTCTGGTTGTCGGAGGCGCAGATGCGCCGGATCGAGCCATATTTTCCGCTATCGCACGGGGTGCCACGGGTGGACGACCGTCGGATCATCAGCGGGATCATCTTCGTGATCAGGAACGGCCTGCGGTGGCGCGATGCGCCTGCCGATTATGGCCCGCCGAAGACGATCTACAACCGCTTCATCCGGTGGAGCCGGCTCGGCGTGTTCAACAAGATCTTCGCGGCCCTCGCGGCGAAGGGCGGCAAGCCCGACCAGTTGATGATAGATGCGACCCACCTGAAAGCACACCGGACGGCGGCAAGCCTGCTCAAAAAGGGGATGTTCCCAGACGTATCGGACGCACCAAGGGCGGCCTGAACTCGAAGCTCCACACCGTCTGCGACGGCAAGGGCCGGCCGCTGGTCATGCTGCTGAGCGAGGGCCAGATGAGCGACTACAAGGGCGCTGCCCTGATGCTCCACGCCTTGCCTCCCGCCAAAGCCTTGCTCGGCGATCGAGGCTATGGCGCCGACTGGTTCCGCAAAGCGCTTGCGGAGCGCAACATCACCGCCTGTATTCCCTCAAAGAAGAACCGGAAGGTGCCAATCCCGCACGACGCCGCGCTCTATCGTCAGCGCCACAAGATCGAAAACATGTTCGGCAAGCTCAAGGACTGGCGGCGCATCCACACCCGATACGACCGTTGCGCCCACACCTTCATGTCCGCCATCTGTATCGCCGCCGCCGTCATCTTCTGGCTCAAACAATGAGTCCTGAGCCTAGCATGAAATGCACGACGATGCCGGGCGCGGGTGCATGGCAACTGGTCCGCTGCAGGCAGCGATCCGCCTGTATTGCGTCAGTTCTCGCCCTAGACTGACGAAGGCCATAAAATATCTCAGAGTCGCAGAGCAAGAAATTTAATCCAAGTTAAAGATAGTTCCGTTCATGTTGCAGGAGTGGCATCATGATATTCTTGCTGAAAATTACGTAACGATGCCGAAACAAATTTAGAGAATGCAGTCCTTTGCATAATTTCATTGCAGTAGGCCTTGGCGATGGCATCCTGATAGTGTCAAAATTGCAACATCAGCATTATTGTTTTTGCATCGAGCAACCGTTGCGCATGTCCTTTAGTTTGAGCCTCGTTAAAAAATCAAACAGGGACGTACATCATGATGAAGATCATTCTCCCATTGCTGGGCTGCCTGGCACTGCCGACTGCTGCCATGGCCCAGGACGATACCGCACCCGATGGCAGCAAGGCCTTCGGTATCGAGCCGTACGTCGGCATTCTCGGCGGTTATCACACTTTTGACCGCGGCACCGAGTTCGGCAGCGTTCCGGGCGAGACGATCATGAACGGCGCTCTGATCAGCGGCATCGCGGGCGTGAACGTGCCGCTCGGGCCAGTGTTTGTCGGGGTGGAAGGGAACGCCTCGAAGGGTTTCAGTGACATCGACTGGGAGTATGGCGTGAAGGGCCGCGTGGGCGCCCGCGCAGGCGAGAGTGGCTTGATCTACGCCTCGGCCGGCTACCAGTGGGTCAATGGCAAAGGCGGCTGGCCCGACGAGAAGGACTGGATGTACGGTGCGGGTGTCGAAGTGGGGCCAAAGGAGATCGGCCTCGGCGGGGTCACTGGCAGCAGCGGTGTGCGCCTGCGCGTGCAGGTCGACACCTATGATTGGGACAGCTTCCGCCCCATGGCTGGCGTCATTTTCCACTTCTAAAAAATAGCATTGTCCAGGGGAGGGGATGAGGCGTTCCCTTCCCTGCGACGCAAATGCCTCAAGTGGAACACGGGTGGTGCCATGGAGTTGTGCTTGCAACTACAGTAGGGGCCGATCCGCTGTTCAGCTAGAATCTGTCGGGCTAGTCCGCCTGTCCTGGGAATTTTCTCAGACCGTGAACTCGTTATATCTCAAGGCGTTTTGCGTTGGCTACTGCGCTTGTTGCAGGATTTTGGAGGCTTGCGAATGACGATTGAGGTTCGCTTTCCCGATGGTAGCCATCGTGATGGGCCGAGCGAACTTCGCATTCCGCACCCAGATAGCGGAAGCGAAGAGCACGCATTCAGGCATGTACCGCTCAACTGCGATTCCTGTTGGCGTTTTGCGTTTGACGGCGTCCATTGGAATGCGCTCCCCAGGATCGGCAGTCTTGCTATGTTCCGCGGCCCGAGCACTGAGTGGTGGAGGGGCATTATAACAATGTCGGACGAACGGGCTATGGATCACGAGCGGTGCCTTCCCGTCGCCGTCAACGCGTGATGGCCAATTAGCGCGAGCCGATGCGCTCCCAGTGTCGGCATAATTCATTAGAGCCGCTGCCACCCGAGCAGAGATCATCTCTAAATGCCAGCATGATGTAGAGCATGAATGCGGGGGACACGCGTCAGCCTGTCGGTCGCAATCAGATCCTGATTACCACCGATATCCGCCATATCGGATGACAAAGATATCACCGCGTCATTGACGGCACTTCGCGCGAAAAGGGATATGTCTACGGAAGGTTCTCACAATTTGTGACGGCCGGTTCAGGCGATCAAATCCTGCGCTGCCAACATTCCACATTCATATTGATCGAGATTGGTTCTGGACATCTTCTTGCCTCTCGCCGGAACCCAGCCTGCTGCTTCCAGTTAGAGGTCTGTCTGCTGCGACGATCGCAGCCTCGCATGATCATCAGGGAGAGTTGATATGACCGCTTCGGGTCCCAAGAGTGATGCAGCTCTGGAAAATAGTCTGGCTGATCACCGGCCCGGAGCTGGAAGTCCCAATTATGAGACGACGGCCGGAGAAGGTGGAGAGACGCAGCAGAAGCTGAAGGCAGAGCAATCCGGTGATGCCCTCACAGACAATTTCGGGCACCGGATCGCAGACAACCAGAACAGCCTCAAGGCGGGCGCTCGCGGTCCGACGCTGCTAGAAGATTTCGTCCTGCGCGAGAAAATTTTCCATTTCGACCATGAGCGCATCCCTGAACGGATCGTACATGCCCGCGGCTCTGGGGCCCATGGGATTTTCGAATGCACCAAGGCCATTACTGATGTTACCAAAGCGAGCATCTTCCAGAAGAAAGGTGCGCATTGCCCCGTGTTCGTTCGCTTCTCGACTGTGGCCGGTGGCGCGGGTTCCGTCGATACACCGCGCGATGTGCGCGGCTTCGCAGTGAAATTCTACACCGATACCGGCAACTGGGATCTGGTTGGCAACAACATTCCGGTATTCTTCATTCAGGATGCCATAAAATTTCCTGACCTTATCCATTCGGTCAAAATGGAAGCGGATCGCGGCTATCCCCAGGCGGCGAGCGCCCATGATACGTTCTGGGATTTCGTGTCACTCATGCCAGAGAGCATGCACATGATCATGTGGGCCATGTCCGATCGGGCCATTCCTCGGTCCTTGCGGATGATGGAAGGTTTTGGCGTCCACAGCTTCCGCTTCATCAACGAACAGGGCGACGGCAAGTTCGTGAAGTTTCATTGGAAGCCGGTTCTGGGCGTTGCGTCTCAAGTCTGGGACGAGGCCGTGAAGACGGCAGGCGCAGACCCCGATTTCCATCGCCGGGATCTTTACGAAGCCATTGCCAGCGGCGATTACCCCGCCTGGGATCTGGGCGTCCAGATTTTCGACGAAAGTTGGGCGGCAAAACAGCCCTATGATGTGCTGGATGCAACCAAGCTAATCCCCGAAGAGGATATTCCTGTCGAGATCATCGGGCGCCTCACGCTCAATCGCAATGTGGACAATTTCTTTGCCGAGACCGAGCAAGTTGCCTTCCTGCCCAGCAACGTTATTCCCGGCATCGACTTCTCGAATGATCCTCTGCTGCAGGGGCGACTTTTCTCCTACCTCGATACGCAAAAGTCGCGCTTGGGAACGACCAACTTCCATCAAATTCCGATCAATGCGCCAAAATGCCCATTCCACAATATGCAGCGCGACGGGTTGATGCAGACGCTGGTTCCCAAGGGGCGCGCCAATTACGAACCAAACAGCCTGAATGAGGCGGGTGAGGATAGTGGTCCCCGCGTCGCGTCCGAAACCGGGTTCACATCCTTTAGCGATAATGGCGAGCGCAACGATCCAACTGAAAAGATGCGGATACGTGCCGAAACATTTGCCGATCATTATAGCCAGGCTCGGATGTTCTATCTGTCGCAGACGCAGAATGAGCAGGCGCACATCGCATCAGCCATCGTCTTCGAATTGTCGAAGGTGGCCATGCCTCATGTGCGGCTACGGGTTCTCGCGCGTCTGCGCAACATTGACGAGGTTCTGGCGCAACGAGTCGCCGATGGGCTGGCGATCGCTCTACCTGAAAAGGCGCCAGCGGCCCGAGAAATTGTGGAGATGCCCGTTTCTGACGCTCTTTCCATCCAGAAGAATGCCAAGGATGGCTTTGCGGGCCGTAAGGTCGGAATTCTGTTTGCAGAGGGTTCCGACAAAGCGATGGTGGAGAAGATCAAGGCAGGCGTGGAGAAAGCGGGCGGCAGCGTCTTTCTGGTTGCGCCGAAAGTCGGTGCCCTCAACGTCAAGGGCGGGACACTCGAAGCGGATGGAAAGCTCGATGGCTCGCCGTCGGTACTGTTCGATGCGATTGCGTCCGTGCTGATGCCGGAAAGCGCGGAAAAATTGTCGAAGCAGGGCGCTGCAGTTCAATGGTTCATGGACGCCTATGGGCACTGCAAAACCATCGCCCATTGCCCCGGCACGCAGATCATTCTCGACAAGGCAGGGGTAGAAAAGGACGATGGTGTCATTCCAAACGAAATGCTGCTGGACAAGGGACCCAAACGACACTGGGCGCGAGAACCAAAGATCCGAGATCTGGCATGAGATAAGCTGCTGGTTCCGCATGCGCCCTAATACTGCGCATGCGGGCCTTCCTGTTCTACCAGTTTTAGCGCTGCCTATTAGTAGAGTCATACTCCACCTTCGACTGGAGGCTGGACTAGGCAAAATTCATCCGCGGCGCAAAGCGCACTCCATTGAGCCTAGCCGTCACAGTTCAAGAGGACACGGTTCCAGGCGCTGGGGGAGCAAGCCGTATCGCTTGGCTATCGCAGCGCGGTCATTGCGCCAAAAGGAAAATGGCGGCCTGAAACGAAATTGGCCCCGACCATTTCCCTGATCGGGGCCGGTGCTCCTGGACCGTCGTCCAAGGGCGAGTCGCTAAATCGCTATAGCGTCAGAAATGGAAACCGCCAGTTACTGCAATTTGGTGACGCGACATTTTGACGCCGGTGTCGAGTTCGATGCCGCCTTCGCGATACACATATTTCCCATAGTCGCTGTAACGATATTCAAGGCGCGCGAAGTTTGAACCGTTGGTGAATTCTGCGCCTCCGCCGATGCGATAGCCATCGATATTGTCGCCGATGCTTGCACTGTCGCCATCGAGAGAATAGCGGAGCTTGAGGCGGGCATTGGTGTAGCCGCCCTTGGCATAAAGCAGCATGTTGGGGGAGACCGCGAAGCCGATCCGGGCACCAATATACAGGTCACGATCAGCGAGGAGCGACAGTTTGTCACCCTCGAACAAAATGTCGTGCGCCGACGTTTTCGTGGTAGAATCCGATGCCTCGGCTTCGATACCAAGGATTGCACCGCTGTTGCCGAGGGCGAAGTCATAGCCCGCCGTGACACCATACAGCATGCCGCTTTCGGACGCATCGACATCGTAACCATAATCAAAGTTCACCGTGTCGTAGCCGAGAACGATACCGGCTTTTCCGCCTTCGAAGTTGGAGGCGTCCTGAGCGAGAGCAGGAGCGGCGATAGCAACAGATGCCGCGCAAACGATGAACCTGACCACGGTTAACCCCTTGAATCGTTGTATTTGGTGGGGTGTCATGGCAGATGATACTTATTGATCGGTTAATTGCTCAGCGTGATAAGTATGACGATGCTTGTATTCTATTCATTGCCGCAGCCTGGTCAACAATCGCTTATGTCTGCAGATTGAAAGGCTCCTTTCTTACAGTTATGGAACGCAGTCGGGCCACGGACTGATTCACCAGGCGGCAGGCTTCGATCTGAGACAGATCAGGCCGAACCGAACGATCTATTAGTTCCCGACTTTTTGTTGTCGATGTTCGGCCATGACTCAGGGCGGCCGATCCCCGAACGCTCCAACTACGTCACTACCTAGGCGTCATCGGCGTAGAGGGATGACATACAGACGGCCGTGGAAACTCCTACCTATCTCAACGCTGCCAAAGCGGCAGTCATCTTGATGACGAGCGCACAGCTATCGTTGATCACGTTGCCGCTAGCCCGACAAATCGGCGACATCATCACAGGCGGTAGCCGGTTCGCAAGCTCCGGGTGCCGCGTGAAGGAAAGTGTAAGAGCAGTAGTTGCCGGGTGATCACCTATTACCAGAATGCCGATGAAACGGTTTTTTGTGACTGTTCTTTCAAAGTAAAATTAGATAAATTTAACAGGAGAACAGAGCAAGCAAGCCAAGCATTCAGCGAAATAAATTAAAAAAGGATAATGGTCGTTGATGACGAAGATTTAGCCGAGATCATGTCCGGTCTGAACGACGTGAAGGATTATTACGCGATCAAGCGCTAAGAGTTGTGGTCCTTTAGCCGGTTGACGTGAGGGCCGTCCGTGCAGCGACGAAACTGTCTCAGGCGAGATCTGCCGAGGTGGACCATCTGCAGCTGCCGACGGTGAAAGGATGGGAGCAGAACCGCCGCGCCCCGGATCAACCCGCCCGCGTCCTCCTGCAGATGATCGAGCGGATCGCGCAACCGGCTTGAATTGGGACGTTCAGAAAATGAACATCAGATTAATGGTGCTTGCCAACCATCGCGGAACAGTGCAGGCGTCGATCGCGACCCGAAGGCTGTAACAAGCCTTCAAATAAACTCGGCCCATCCGAACTGTCGGATGGGCCGTTTCTTTTTCCGCGACGATTAACCCGATCTTCGCACCTTTGGCGCATACCAGCACCACAAGAGATCGCCATTTTCCCGGCGCTCCGAATTCAGCAGCGGCGAATATTAGCTGGCCCGATCCGCTCCCTGGTCGGGCCATTTTTTGACTTGAAGTCGCGAAAGACGTAATATCAAAGTCGGACGGTCCCGAAGGCGTTATCGTTACCCCGGTGACGCCGTTCAGCGGTGGGGCCGTCCAACCACATTACATTGAACACTTGAAGCCCGATAAACTCTCGATATTTGGCCGCCAGAAAACCGCCCAGCGCCTTGATCATCGCAACACCTCGAACCCACATCCGCTTAACGGCGCCTTTGCGCTCGCATTCTAGCCAAGGAGTTGCTTTGTCGATGCTTTCGACACGAAGGCGGATCACGCCTGCGTGGGTAATCAATCACGTTTTTGCGCTCACGCTGGACGGAAACAATGGCGTGGGGAACCTTGTCCCCGCGTGTGCACCTTGCAACGATGCAAAGGGAAGCGTTGAAGCGCGGTTCGTGCGCCGTGATTAGGCGCGCGCGATGGATAGCCGGCTGTGCGCCACCTGCCACCAACGTCCACCGACACCGCAACGCCGTGAAGGCTCGCCTTGACCAAGTCTATTGTCCGGGAGGGTAAGGTACCCAATTCTTTTGGCCGGGGGCGCCTGCAACATCGTGATTTGAAGAAATCGACCCCGTGAATAGCCCTGACCGTATCATAGGACTCAGAACCGTTCTGGCCCGCACCGTGCTTTCCCCACGACGCTCTATCGCAAGATGGGCGAAGGCACTTTCCCCCGCCGAGTGTAGAACAGCGTTCATTGCGCGATGTGGCGGGAGTAATCCATCAACCGCTGGATTGCCGATCCGGTGAGCGACCGGGAGGCATTGGGCGTTTGATCCTGTTGCCGTGTACTCGCTTCTTGTGGACGAGGACACGGCGACATTCACGGTTTGCGAACATCCGGCTTCGCTCTTTGTATTGCCAAATTTGCCGGTCTCGACCTTTTGCCTATCGCGGGGGTAGTCGAGATGGTCGGACGATTGCCGCCTCATCCGCACCCGTTCATCCGCCAGGAGCGTCCGCCATTGGGCGCCACATATTGGAGCACGCCATCGTTTAGGGCTTGGCTTTGCCCTTGGCGTTTTAGATCGCAGCGGCGGTAAGCGCCACGATGGTATCTCCGCTTGGGGGAGCGCCGCGTTACCATCAGACATACCACCAACTTGTTGGTACCCGGTGGTGGTCCAAGACCGCTCCGTATGGGATACTTATGCCACGAAACCCGCAAAAATCCGCCGTTCCCGGCACCTTGTGATACTCTCTGGGAGAGTATTCTGGTGACCCCTACGGGGACTCGAAGAGCAGCGATGATATCCGAGGCTCTGGGACTCGCGTTATACGCACTTCGACTGAAACCAGCCCACACAGCCGATCGCGCAAAGTCTAACTAGCTCGAGCCTTGAGTTTGCGCGATTAGCGGATCCTGCTGCGCTTCTGGCCGTTGAACAGTCATCTGACCAAGTCAGGACATCATTTCCAAAGGAGTCGCCATGTCGCTCAACGGCCGTACGATCGCCGTTCTTATCGCTCCGCGCGGTACAGAAGAAGTGGAATTTCTGGAGCCCATGAACGCACTTAGGAAGGCCGGAGCGTGCGTCAAAGTGATCGGCCTTCAACCTGGCCAAGCGCGCACCAATGTTAATGATCTTGATCCTGGTGGCGAGTATGCCGTCGATACCGTATTTTCTGAGGCGGATCCGGCCTCATTTGATGGCTTGGTCATTCCCGGCGGCAGTGTCGGCGCCGACAAGTTGCGCGCGAGCGCCGAGGCGATATCCTTTGTCGAAGCAATTTTCGGTGCTGGAAAAACGATCGGTGCGATCTGCCACGCGCCATGGCTCTTAATTGAAGCCAAGATCGCTAAAGGCCATTCGCTCACCTCCTTCCCGTCAATTAAGACGGATATCCAGAACGCTGGCGGCCTTTGGGTCGATGAGAAGGTAGTGATCGATGGCCAATGCATCACCAGCCGCAGTCCTGAAGACCTGCCGGCATTCTGTTCTGCGCTCATCGAGGCATTTGCCGATACGCCATCGCGCTTGACAGCGCGGGACTGATTCTGAACGGGCGGAAATGCAGCCGCCATCGATATTTCAACAGGGTGAGGGTCTATGATGTTTCGTAAGAAGACCGCGCGGAATCGCGCTTTTGGCAAGTCTTATGATGAAGCGATGCAGGATGCAGTGAAGATCGGGATTGCGGAAACCGCAGCGCGCGCAGCCGTCACAGCTACGGTCACCTTCGCGGTCGGGTGGCTGCTCAAGCGGACTTTCGAGAAGACGGTGGCGCAGAACGCGCAATCCGCCTGCAAGACCAAGCCATCCATGGCGACAAATAGCCCTGCGGTGAGTTACAAGCAGACGCGGAAGCGGCCTGACGCCGATAATTCAAACGCTCCCTGAGGCAAGGCTTGGTATCCTCCATATGACCCAGACAGTCCGAGGCATAATACCAGTGGGAAGGCCGTAACGAAATTTGCGGATGAAGATATTTCTTCGGATACAAAACGCGCCTGCAGTAGTTATTTTTTTAGCAAGTCATTGATTTGCGGCCCCCCTAGCCCTGCATCGGAAGATGCAGGGTTTTTACTTCTGTGTTTGTGTCGCAGCCTCTCCATCGATCTCGAAGCGCTCGCCTGATACCACTTGCGAACGTGGCAATCGCGACCTCCACCGCTCGGTCGCCGCCAGCCCTGTCCGCACGAGTTCAAGCGACCCTTTGCGCTCGACCCTGTTCTGGTGATGTGCGAATGCATGACGATCCAATCTGCAATGCTGGACATGACGATGGTGTTTGCCGATTTTCTGCGTAGTCGCAGGCGTAATCTGCTGAGTGCCCAAGACCTTGGAGCACTTGAGGAAGCGGTTGCCGATTTAAGGACATTGCCTGCCCGCAAGACCTTTATATCTCGCGATCAAAATGTCAGCATGAGTACCTATCTCATCGAAGGTATGATGTGCCGATACATGGATGACAGGCAAGGAGAAAGGCAACTCGTTGCGGTGCATGTGGCTGGCGATTTTGTCGACCTCCATGGCTACCCGCTGGGTCATCTTGATCATGACCTCGCGACACTGACCGCCTGTAAGATAGCGTTAGTGCCTCATGCTGCTCTCGATCAACTCGTCGCGACGCGCCCGTCACTCACGAAATTGCTATGGTTCAGCACGCTGCTTGATGCCGCCATGCATCGCGAGTGGATATTTCGTCTCGGTCGTCTCGATGCGATTGCGCGGGTCAGCCACTTCTTTTGCGAGACCGAAGCGAAATTGCGAGCGATCGGTCGAAGTGATGGAGCGCGTTTTGCTCTTCCTATGACCCAAGCCGATTTGGGAGAAGCATGCGGCATAACGTCCGTTCACATGAACCGCATGCTGCGTGAACTCAAAGATCGCGATCTCCTAGCAATCCACCGCCATGATGTTGAGATCCGTGATCTGAGAGGTCTGGCGCGGTTGGGTGAATTTGACCCTGCCTACCTGTTCCTCGACGAGCAGGACTGACGGAACCGCCGCTGGTGGCATATCGTTCTTGTGTCCTTGAGAAGGAGCAGAGCCGTTATGCCTACCCCAGGTATCCATGAAGAAGCCGGCATTGCCTCAGCCCACGCCGGATTGATCATGCTGGATGGACCGAACGGTATTGCAATAACGCTGACAGCCAATGCAGCAGAGGGGACGGGCCTTTCTCTTCTGCGTGCCGCCGAAATAGCGCGTGAGCAAGTGGCTGCAGGCGAAGACAAGGATTTTCCTGAAGAATGAAATTCTCCTGATTGATCTAAATCAATACTAAAAATCATTTCGGTATTGAATTGTATTTTTTATTATTGCTGCAATGCAACTTTAGGCATTTGCGGGGCTTTACTTTGCGGCTCGTGTGCAGGGGGATGAACGAGGCCTATCTCCGGTAGAGGATAGCCGCATGAAGATCGCTCAAATCGCTCCCCTTGCTGAAAGTGTGCCGCCCAAGCTTTATGGGGGTACCGAACGGATCGTCTCCTATCTCACAGAGGCGTTGGTGCATCAGGGGCATGAAGTGACCTTGTTCGCGAGCGGCGATTCGCAGACATCGGCTGAGCTTGTTCCGATTACGCCGGCGGCGCTGCGACTGACCCCGGGTATCGTCGACACCATACCTTATCATATGATGATGCTGGATGCGGTGCGGCAAAGGGCCGACGAGTTTGATGCGCTCCATTTCCATATCGATCTGCTGCATCTGCCCATGATCCAGGATTTTATCGGACGAACCGTCACGACATTACATGGTCGACTGGACCTTCCCGATCTGCCGCCATTCTACCGGTGTTTTGGCGATCACTGTCTCGTGTCGATCTCCGATCATCAGCGCCAGCCCATGCCACCGGTCAATTGGGGTGCGACCATCTACCATGGTCTGCCGGTCGATCTGCTGCAGCCCAGCCTCGGCGCCGGTGAGGGGTATCTCGCTTTCCTCGGGCGCATTTCACCCGAGAAAAGACCAGACCGCGCCATTCGCATCGCAGCCCGGGCCGGCATCGAACTGCGAATTGCCGCAAAGATCGATGCTGTCGATAGGGGGTATTGGGAAGAGGAAATCGCGCCCCTCATCAAACTCTATCCCAATATTCGCTTCATCGGCGAGATCAACGAACAGCAGAAAGCGGATTTTCTCGGGGGTGCAAGGGCCTTGCTCTTCCCGATCGACTGGCCCGAGCCTTTCGGTCTTGTAATGATCGAAGCAATGGCTTGTGGGACACCGGTCATTGCGTTCCGATGCGGATCGGTGCCCGAGATCATCGAGCATGGGCGCTCGGGTTTCATCGTGGACAGCGAGGACCAGGCGGTCGAAGCGGTGGGCCAACTTCGTCACCTTGAGCGCGCAAGGGTGCGTGGCGCGTTCGACGCACGGTTCACGGCTGGCAGGATGGCCGCAGACTATGCCGCATTATATCACAGGCTGCCGGGCGCCCGTACGGATGCCGCCTGGCTGCGTCGCCAGCGCGGCGAGGAGTCGGAATTGCAGATCGTCGCATAGGAGTCGCCATGTCGCTGACCCAACCGCAGCCAGGGGTGCCGGGCATTGCAGGAGGACAGGCGCTGTCACAGGCGCAAACCCAGTTCTTCATCCCTGCTACCGCTTCATTGCACGAGCGTCGGCCACGCACGCTCAAGCATGGAGACAGCTTTGCCGTCTTTGACCATAGCGGCGACGCCATATCCGGACCTGGCAGTCCCGAGGGTTTCTATCATCGCGATACGCGCCACCTTTCGCACCTTTATCTCACGGTCAACGGCATGCGCCCGATACTGCTGAGTTCGGCGCTACGCGACGACAATGCGATGTTGACCTGCGATCTGGCCAACCCGGATTTCCTCGGATCAGACGGCCGCGTCGAAGTGGAGCATGATCTGATCCATCTGCGTCGCAGCCGCTTCCTGTGGGAAGGCGCGATCTACGAACGGATCATTGTGCGCAATTTTGACATTGCAGAGCGCCGGGTATCCGTGGGCCTCTCCTTCGCTTCCGATTTCGCGGATCTGTTCGAGATACGGGGCATGACAAGATTGCGCCGTGGTACCATGCACGAGCCGAAGGTCGAAGAGGCCGATGTCCTGCTGGGATATAAGGGGCGTGATGGCCTTGAGCGGTCGACACATCTCCATTTTGATCCCGCGCCAGCCCAGCTGACGGCCGAGCAGGCGCTATTCGATGTCTCTGTTGCTCCCGGCGGTCGATGCACATTGTTCGCACGTGTTGCCTGCGAACAAATGAGCGAAGTTGATCAGCCCCTGCCCAAGCTGTTCCTCAAATCCCTGCGCGAGGCCATGCGTGCGCTGCAGGTTTCACGCCGCCGCAGTGCGTCGATGCGATCGTCCAATGACCTCTTCGATGCTGTGACGCGACGTTCGGTATCCGATATCTCGATGCTCTCCACCGGTACGGAATATGGTCCATATCCCTATGCAGGCATTCCCTGGTTCAGCACGGTTTTCGGCAGGGATGCGCTGATAACCGCACTCCAGACGATCTGGATGGACCCGGCTATCAGCCGAGGCGTGCTGGGATATCTCGCCGCGCACCAAGCGACGCATTTCGATCCAGCCGCCGATGCCGAGCCAGGTAAAATCCTGCATGAAGTGCGTCATGGCGAAATGGCCGAACTGGGTGAAGTTCCTTTCCGCCATTATTATGGCAGCATCGATTCCACGCCGCTTTTCGTCATGCTGGCCGGTGCATATCTGGAACGCACAGGAGACCTTCAGTTTCTCGCCGGAATATTACCCAATATCGAGTCTGCATTGCAGTGGATCGACAATCATGGCGATCGCGATGGCGACGGCTTCGTTGAATATGGACGACTGACGGATCAGGGGCTGCAAAATCAGGGCTGGAAAGACAGCCATGATTCCATATTCCATGCTGATGGCAGTATTGCCAAAGGCCCGATCGCTCTCGCCGAAGTTCAAGCCTATGTTTATGGCGCGTGGCAGGCGGCGAGCAGCATTTATCGCGCAACAGGTGATCTGGATCGCTCGGAAGCCTATCTCGCTCGAGCCGTCGATCTGCAGGATCGTTTCGACGCGACTTTCTTTGACGCGGAACTAGGAACATATGTACTTGCGCTCGACGGGCAGAAGCAGCCCTGTCGCATTCGCTCCTCCAACGCAGGCCATGTTCTTTATACTGGTCTGGCTCGAACAGAGCGCGCACCTATGGTTGTGGCGACATTGATGGCGCCCGCCTCATTCTCCGGTTGGGGTGTGAGGACGATAGCGTCGACCGAGAGACGCTATAATCCCATGAGCTATCATAATGGGTCGATCTGGCCGCATGACAATGCGCTGATCGCCGCGGGCTTTTCGCGATATGGCTTTCAACGTCAGGCGGCGCAGATTTTCGAAGGCCTCTTTGCCGCTGCAACCTATGTTGATCTCCTGCGCCTGCCGGAGCTGTTCTGTGGTTTCCCGCGGCGGCGTTCGCAGGGCCCGACCTTCTATCCGGTCGCTTGCAGCCCCCAGGCATGGTCGGCAGCGGCTCCCCTGTCGCTCATCCAGGCCAGTCTGGGACTGGGGTTCAACGTGTCGTCCAACGAAATCATCTTCCGCCAACCGACCTTGCCGACATTTCTCGACAGTCTTTTCATCGCGTCGCTTCCATTGGGGGCGGGAGAAGCGGATATCATGCTCGACCGCCTCGGAGATACGGCGGTCGTCAAGCCGCAGCATCGTGACAGTCGGGTGAGGATCGTCACCATAGCGTGATCATCCTGTTTGCCCAAGGCGCAGAGATGAGCCGGATGGCAGAGGCCGATTGTCTCCCCCCGTACAAAGCGCCAGCCGGGCTGCGCATGTCAGTTATGAGCGATCGGAATTTGAATGATATCACGCGAGCGTATCGACAATGGAGGATTGATCCTCTTCATCGCTGTCTCGACGGTCGGACTTGGTCTGATCATTTCGGGTTTCATCTCGGCATTGCTATGGGCGGCTTTGGCAGCCTTGCTGTTTCAGCCGCTTTACAGGCATATTCTGATCGATTGTCGCGGACGACGTAATCTGGCGGCAGCGCTGACGCTGCTCATCATCATCATTGCCGTCATCATGCCGGCCCTGATCATCGGAAGTCTCGTTGTCGAGCAGGCAAGCGGCGTTTACGCAAAGATCAGAAGCGGCCAGATCGACTTCGCAACCTATTTTGGTCAGGTTCATGCTGCCTTGCCGATGCGCATGCAACATTGGGTCGAGAATGCCGGCTTTGGTACGTTCGAACGGGCGCAGGCAAAAATTTCTCAGGCGTTGAGCGCCAGCGCCAGCATGTTGACGCAACGCGCTCTGACGATCGGCGCGGATGCGGCTGCTTTCGTACTCTCCTTCGGTGTGGGTCTCTATGTGAGCTTCTTTCTCCTGCGCGATGGGGAGGCGCTAGCACCCCAGATCATCAAGAGATTACCTCTCGAACACGCCATATCCCATCGGATCGCAGCGCGCTTCGTGATCGTTGTTCGAGCGACGATTAAGGGATCGGGAATCGTTGCCCTGGCGCAAGGCTTTCTGGGCGCCGCTACTTTCTGGATAGTCGGCATGCCGGCCGCCCTCTTATGGGGGGTGCTCATGGCGATTGCGGCCCTGCTGCCAGCGATCGGGCCTGCGATAATATGGCTTCCTGTGGCGACCTATCTGCTTGCGTCGGGTGATCTTTGGCAGGCCATCGCCGTGATCGCTTCAGGCGTCTTCGTGATAGGTCTTGTCGACAATCTCCTGCGGCCAATGCTCGTTGGTCGAGACACCGGGCTGCCGGATTGGCTCATATTGGTGACGACTCTGGGCGGAATCGAGACGCTTGGCCTTAGCGGTATCGTGGTGGGGCCGATCGCTGCGGCATTCTTCCTCACGGGATGGGATATATTGTCAGAGCAAAAAGGCGCTACCACGTGCGACTGAAGCGTGGATGGCCAGTCCGCGCAAAGTGCCCGGAAACACGAAATCGAACTGGTGGAACGATCAGGCGATTGCCGCATTGTCGGCAGACCAAAGGCGCCGCATTCAAGGTCTCCGATCATGTTCAAATATGTTGCGATCAGGCAGGAGAAGGGCCGCTGGCATGTCAGTGCCGAGAGTGGGCGGGTGGGAGATCCTGTTCTCAATCTCGAAAATGGGGGCTACGCCTCTCGCATGGATGCCCTGCAGGCCGCTATGATCTACGCGCAGGACAATCGCCTGGATATCGTCGAGATGGCTCTTTGACGCGAGCGCGACGCTGGCGCGACCGCGTCCTCAAACAGACATTGGTCGTTCAAAATCCTGTTTCCGGTCTCGCGCAGCCCGATCAAGTCAGAACCGATATCTTTCAATGTTGGGAGCGATGGTGACATGAGCATAATCGCTCATTTTTCGATCTTGTTCATACCCCTTACGGCGCGAAAGCGCAGCCATTCGTCGCACCCACATGAACAAGCAACACCCAAGCTTTGGTGCGCCATCTCGATATCATCGGGGACCAGGCATGGTTCCTAAGTCGATCCTCTTGCCACGAAATGGGTGGGTGCCAAATAATCCCGTCCTGCCGGTCAAGCTGTATATCGAAGTGGAGCCAAGGGAGCGGACGGATCTGGCCGAAACTTTCGAGGCACGCTTTCACAAGCATGGCTGGGAACCCGAATGGCGTGATCAGATCTACGATTATGATCATTATCACTCGACCGCACATGAGGTGCTGGGGATGGTATCGGGTCATGCCATTCTCGCGCTTGGAGGATCCAAGGCATTTGAAATCAAGGTCAGAGCCGGCGACGCGTTGCTGCTGCCTGCTGGAACCGGGCATCGCGCAATTGAGCAGAGCTGGGACTTTCTGGCAGTAGGTGCATATCCGGCGGGACAGAACTGGGACATTTGTTGCGTCGCGCCCAGCCAGACGATGCTGGATCGGATCAACAGCCTGGCTTTACCGAAATATGATCCGGTCACCGGAAGCACATTTTAGCCGCCAGCACCGCCGGCCTGCAGCCTGATAACGCTCAACAAGTGAATGCTCAAGATGGACCATTTCAGACATTGGGGCGTTCATTGCATCAAGGAGAGATTAAGCCGATGCACCTTCCCCCCGTCATGCATTTCGTTGAGACGCTACCCGCCCCGCTGCCGCAGATAGGCATGTTTTCAGATGCGGAAGAGCTGCAGCTTTCGGATGACCATATGCCGACCTGGTCTGCCACCGGACAATATGTCGCAATGGGTGGCGCGATGCTGCTGACTGCGATGCTGCTGGCACGTGGGCTGCGGTAAGGGCCGGCCGGTCAACGTCTCCAAAATCGTAAACAGGAGCCCCTACATGCTGTGGACAATTCTTCTCGTTATCCTGATTCTATGGGTTCTGGGCGCGTTCGTCATCCCGATCGGGGGTGGTCTGATCCATCTCCTCCTGGTTCTCGCCGTCATTGTTCTGGTCTATCAGTTCGTCACCGGACGACGAGCCTGACCGGCTCGACCGAGCGCGTGAAAACCCATGCCAATTGCGATCGGAGATGACGCGATCGGCCAAGAGGAAGACTGGTATGCCGCACAAGGATGTTCGAGCTGTAAAGACAGCTAAGAAAGCCGGAGATAGAACGGAGAATATGGGTAGCTGCGGCACGGCGCAAAGTCCGGTTTCTGCAATCGAACAGCCGCACGGGACCTCCAAGCGGGCAAGGCCAATTCTGACGCTTGCGTTCACCGCACTCAGGCGCACCTAAGCTACGCCGTCGCGCAAAGGAATCTAGAGCGGCGTGTATCCACATCGTGGCTATCGCGCGCTCCGGCTTGTTGCCGGCCAGCTGACGCGCACATGGTCCCGGTAGACCGCGACTTGCATCAAGTCCGCCTCCTGGCACACATGCTCAGTCATGCCGACGCACCTGAAACTCTTCGCGAAATCGCACTGATCGAGATCAATGTCAGCCGATTGTCCGGGAACGGCCTGCCTGGCCAGGGATTGATCTTGGTGTTGGGTGGCATCTGCCCCTGGCAGAATTGGAGAGTATCATGAGCATTGAAGGTAAGGCCAAGGAAGCCGCCGGTTACGTGAAGGAAGAAGCCTTCGAGCACGGCAAATCGCCTGAAAGCCAGAAGAAGGCTCAGGAAGGTCGGGATCTTCGCAATGAAGGTCGAATCGAAGACGGCAAGCCGCCGAAGACCGACAAGCCCGGCACCGGCGACTGACAATCTTCAGGGTCAGAATGCGCCGCCCCAGACGGGGCGGCGTTTTTCGTTGGCACTCAAAAGGCAAACCGGACAATGTCCATCATAGTACTCAGCAAGGAGCGAACATGGCAGAGCGTCTCACCATGCAGGATCCACGCACGCAATATCCCAGGCCGCCATTCCCCGAGCAACCGCAACCTGCTCCGGGCATCGCCGCGAACATGAATCCAGAACCTGATCATGGCGAGGACAGCTATGTCGGTTCAGGAAAGCTTAGCGGCCGCAAGGCGCTCGTGACCGGTGGCGATAGCGGCATCGGGCGGGCTGCGGCCATCGCCTTTGCGCGAGAGGGCGCCGATGTCGCCATTTCCTATCTTGCGAGCGAGGAAGCTGACGCAAGAGAAGTGATCGAGCTGATCGAACGAGAGGGGCGCAAGGCCGTCGCGCTACCGGGCGACATCACCGACGAGAGCTGTTGCCACAAGCTTGTCAATGAGACGCTTTCCGGTCTCGGCGGGATCGACATCCTCGTCATCAATGCTGGCCACCAACAATATCGCGATGACGTCACGGCCGTGAGCTCGGAAGATTTTGATCGCACACTCAAGACCAATCTCTATGCCATGCACTGGATTACGCAGGCGGCGGTTCCCCATCTTCCAGCTGGAGCATCCGTGATCACCACAGCATCGGTGCAGGCCTATGAGCCATCGGCTATTCTTCTGGACTATGCCACGACCAAAGCAGGCATTGTCGCCTATACCAAGGCGCTTGCAACGCAACTGATCGAGAAGGGTGTCCGAGCCAATGTGGTCGCGCCCGGCCCATTTTGGACCGTACTGCAACCCAGTGGGGGGCAGCCGCAGGAAAAGGTCAAAAAGTTCGGGGAACAGAGCCAGTTCGGTCGTCCTGGCCAGCCTGTCGAGATCGCGCCGATCTATGTTCTTCTTGCCTCTCAGGAAGGCAGCTACATCACTGGCGAAGTGTATGGCGTGACTGGGGGAGCAGGTATCGCTTGACCATGATATGGCCCCACTTAGCGCGGGGCCGGGTGGTAACGAATATTTGGGAAAGTTCCGGAAAATCGAAGTCAGGTGATCATTAACCGGTTCGTCAACCGATCGTTGATTCCATGATCATCAGTGAAGAATGCGCTGCAACGTCGGGATCAACCACATATGCAGTGCCGGCTTTAAAATGAGAGGCGCGGCCGGATGCTTCGCAACGGCGGGGTGATCGAATGACGCAGAACAAAATAGATAGGGGATGTCGTAAAGCTCGAGATCGTCTGCCAGGAGACCTACATCCTCTCTCTTCAATCGTATATCCAGAACCGCTCCCGCAGGCATGTTTCTAGCCACTGCCTCGACACCGTCGGACAAAGTGGCATGGGGGCCATCTACAACATAATGGGCTTGCTCGAGCATTTCGACAAGGAGTTGTGCGATGACGGGATCATCCTCAACCACCAGAATGGATCGGTTCATCATGCCACTCCAAGATGAGCGCGATAGCGGCTGAAACAGCGTGCGCCGCAATATAACCGGATAAGCGCACCTTCCGCCATTGCTGTCGCCCGGCGAGGATCCTCTTCGACAAGCGGTCGGATAGCCTCATCATTCCAGTCTCGGCTATGCTTCACGTCGAGAACGGCATGCAGATCGAAATATCGGCGCTCCGAGCCTGAAAGACCAATGCGGCGCAGGGCCTTGGCGGTATGAGCCGAGCGATCGGGTGCCGTAAGTTCGATCACGCCCAAGGCGCCTACGCTGTGCCATGCGTAGCATCGCGAGGCCGCCATCGCCGTCATCGCATTTGCGAGGGCCAAGCTCTCCCAGACGGTGTTATGAATCTGAGTATCGAGTTCGAGTATTTCGATCAGCTGACCCAACATCGGACCGTGCATTCCCTTGGGATTGCCGCGACCCATCTCATCCCAGTAATTGCGTGCCAGCTCTAGCTTTGCTCGTGCGGGCAGCTTGACCTGCGTCATTGCGACCAGATCGTCAAATCCTGCTTCGCCGGCCGCCTCCTGCGACAGGAACCATCGCAATTCATCTCTGTCGGCCTCTTCCGCGAGCCAAGGGAATAATCGGTCATGTTGCCCAGGCCCTGTCGCCTTGAGCCCTTCAAACCACACGATGAATCCCTGTGGATCTGTTGGCGCTTCTAATGCCTCCCTGGATACCTGTGAGCGCAACTCTTCCATGAAAGCATGCTCCAAGCGCAGCATGCTTCGATCTCGATCGAGCTGCGAAGGCGTCACTGTATCAGGAAAATCAGGTGCGAGCCGCTGTCTGTTCCAACAGCTCAGCTCCTCCTGAAAATCCTGTTGAAGAAATTGCGAGCGCCAATGTTCAAGCTGGGTGGCCACGACGAACCTCTCTGTTTCTCGTATGACGAGAGAATACGGAAGGGCGCTGCTCGTTCCTGAAAATCAGATTAAACAGGATCAAGGTTGTTGTCGAAATGGATCAGGGGAGCAAATTGAGTTCAGTCAGCATCGCTTAATATCCGTTGCGTCGCGCTCGTGCCGTCCGAATTCGCACACGGAGGCGTCCTATGGAGCATTATGTCGAGCGCACCTTGCTCAACGAACTGGTCGAAGTTGCAAAGAAGCTGAAAGAGTGCCTGGCGATTTTGGATGCGCGCGCGAAGAAGCGGACGAAGCGATAAACGTCTGTCACGCGATTGAGACGCTGATCGGTGCGCCCTCCACGATGAAGCAGTGGCATGATGACCGACTGAAGCCCTGACAGATCAAAAGGCGAGGGTTAGGAGCAGGCTGTGAAACCTTGGGGCCGATGATCAGATCATCACGGCGGCCAGGAAGATTGCCTGGGCATTTAGAACGAGCGATGACCGATCGCGATCGTATTGGTAGTCGGGTTTCAAACGATCGCCTCAAAAATACCCCGCCAAAGTCGGCGGGGTAGGGTGGTTTCGCAATATCGGGGAGACCATCTAACGGTCGCTACCCCGCATCGGTTCCATGCTTACCGCAATAAGCCCAATAGGGCGGCGAACAACGCCCCGCACAGGGAGCCCAGAATATCGCACCGTCGACTCGAAAAATAATGTCATGTTAGCGGTGGGATCGGTGTCGGGGCGGCGGACCGTTTCTCGCCAGGTGAGCGTGTCGCGATGAAGCGACCATTCTCGTCGATTGGTTGCGCTGTTCAGTCGATCGAGCCGACGATCCCGTTGATCGCGACGAAGAACATCATCACGGCCAGGACGAACGCCTCGATTGTCAGCGCAATGTCGGAACCGCCGCGCACTAGGCGTGGGTCGCGCGGCGGTTGATCTCGTCGATCACCGCTTGTTGCTGGCTGGTCAACGGCGCTGGGCATCCAGGCCTTCGAACATAGGTCTGCGCGGTCATCGGCTCTCGTCTCCTGCGCGCGCCGCGAAGGCGTCCGGCACGGTGATCTGATAGTGAGGATCGAGGCGCCCTCCGCGAACGAGCTGGCGCTTGCCGCGGCCAAGCTCGACATGGCTGCGATCAACGCGCTTGCTCCAGCTATGATCGTGGCGATCAGCGAAAAACAGGAAGAGCCGCTTGGCCCGTATGCTGCTGCATTGCTCGAGAAGCGCCGTCACCAGGCGCGGCCGTAATGTAGCGAGGTTTTCGAAGATTTTGTCGGCGTGATCGAACGAGAGCGACGTGGGCACGTCTTCCATCATTTCGATCGCGGCACGCTCTGGGCCGGCGACCCGCACAAAATGGTCCCAGGCTTCCTTCACGTCGGGTGAGGGGACGGCGGCGCCAAGCCGACGTGTTCCAAGATCGAGCCGGTGCCAGCCTGTGCCAAGAAGCGGATCCGTGCACAGGCCGCGACGATGCATCACCAGGGTGGCATCAGTCGGCAAAGTCGCAAGCCAAGTAGGGGCCGCGTGATCCGGGTCGTAGAGATGGACCTCCCGATCATTGCCGAGCCGTGCGAAGTGACTAAGGCCATGCAATTCGAGCGCTGTCATCCCGCCGATATAGAGTGTGCCTGCTGATGTGCTTTGCACCGACATGATCGCCAGCTCCCAGCGCAAGCGGCCGGTCGGCCCGTGCGCGGTGGTGCGGCGGTAAACGCGAGATGCGACGCGCTCGAGCCAACCTCTGCGGACATAGTCGTGGATCGAAGTGCGCGAGACACCCTGCATCTGCAACCAAGCGGAATCCACCAGCAGGCCGGGTGCCAGCTTGTGCAACATTTGGCTTAAAGGTTGGCGCTTTTGTCTTTCCATGACGAACGAATAGCCAAATTTATAAACCAAAGGTAAGCGAGAGTTTATAGATGCCGTAATATGTTCGTTATAAGCGAACCTTTTGCCAAATCTCAGAACTCGAGCCCGTCAGCGCGATCGGTTGCGTTCAGGCGGCTTGTGATCGAGACCGGGTCGAACGGGCTGGGCGGACGCTGCTGCAGGGGAACGCCCGGCGCCGGCGCTCCATCGTCTGACCGCCGGTGCGGACCATGGCTGGTTGAACCGTGCGTCCCGCCGCGACATGGGCATCGAGGTGAGCCTTGGCAACCGACATCATGCGCGTCACCGCCTTGCGATTATCGAACAGCGTGCGCCGGATCACCGCCTCTACCACGCGCATCTGGCTATCGATGGCGCGGTCGTTTGGCAGCGTCCGGCCATCGGCCCGCTCCTTCGCGCGGTCTTGCGGTCGTTCCTGCAGTGACGCGCGAGGGGGCCCAGGCGTGCGGCTGTCGGCCGCGTCACGCGCCACCATCGGCGAGATCGTGCTCTTGCTCGCCTCGCCGCGCAGGCGATCGAGCTCCTGCAGATCATCAGCCAAGAGGTTGCCTCGCTGCTGTCAGAGTGTCGGACATGCCTTGATCGCCATTAAGTTCGGCGACTGCGTTCGCGGTCATCGCCATGACGAACGCGATCGCTGCCTGCTCGTCGCCGGGGCCGGCAACTCCGCGAGATCGCCAAGGACGAGCATATTGTCGATGATCTCGGCAAATCCCGCCAGTTCATCGGCGGTTAGCATGCGGGTCATGACCGGTTTCTCCCTTTGCGTGTCGGCGAGGCTGTGGAGCGCTGCGCAATGGGCCTCGATCGCCTACGTGACCGCATCGGAGCCGGCCCCGATGACCGGCGGAGGGGCGGGCTTGTTCGAGCGCAGCATGACGAGCCGTGGCGCGACTTTAGGAGGATCGGAGATCCGCGCCGTTAAGCGCTTCGAGCGGAAATATTCGATGGCGATTTCGATCTGAAGCGCGACATCCGAGGTGCTGCGTAGCATTTCGTCCGAGGACGGCAAAATTTATCCGGCATTGAGAAGGGCGATCTGCTCTCCCAGAACCTCGTGCGGAGTGGGATAGCCCGTGCATTTGCGGGGTGTGCTGTTAAGGCAATCGGCGACGGCCTGGATCTCCTTTTCCGACAGACGGCCGTTGGCCATGGTCTGCGCGGTCGTGGGGAATAGCCGCGAAACAGCGGATGCTCGTCCAGGTGCTGGTTGCGTTTGAGCTCGCGATAGATCGTCGCCGGATGGCGACCCAGCGCATCCGCGATCTACCGAACAGACCGTCCGGTGGCCATCAATTGATAAACATCCCGGCGCTCGTCCAAACCCAGATGCTGATAGCCGTTCATCATGTGCCTTCCTGGAAAAGGGATCAAACCCTCATAAATCCTAGGATTTCGCACTTCGATTTAGAGTCCAGCCGCTTACACGATTTGTTCCTGCCATTTAGAGAAGTCACAATCTCTGCCATTTAGAAATGTCACACGCTCGTGGACAGCAGGGGCTGCGTGGAGCCATCCATACAGCGCAGCGCAGACCCTGCTGATGCGCTGACCTTGGGGACCCGCTGCTCTGCAGTGGGCCCGGTCATGCCCTTTGCACGAAGCTGAGCGTGCCGCGTTCGCGCAACGCCTCGTCACTGAGCCTGAGACCGCGCTTGAGCTTTGAACCACCCAGTTTGCGGCGGTCAATCTTTGGCGGCGGTTCTGGCTCGGGGAAGAGATGCAGGGGCTGGTCGCGGCGGGCAGGGGCGTCGTTGTTGCGCTTGCGGTGATGCGGCATGATGGCCTGCATCTGTTTTGCCAGCATCAACGCGGCATCGAGATGCTTGTTCTCGACAATGGCGGGCTGGTTGACCTGCCGCATCTTGTCGAACTGACGGTAGGGCAGGACATGGCCCTCATGCTGGATCTCAAGCCGGCCATCGGGATATTCGCACACCGTCACCCGCTTGCGCGCCAGTGCCTTGCTAATCGCGGTCGGCTCCAGGATGAACATCGCCTTGTTGTAGTGGAGCGTCAGCGCCGCTGTCACGGTCCGCTGCTCGCGCCAGACCATAATCGAGCGCAGATCGTCATGCGGGGCGAGGGGGCGGTGCAGATCGCGGGTATCGAAGGCAGGGCGGGCGAACCGTGCATTGTGCCTGGCCATGTAGCTGGCGAGAAAGGCGTTGGCCTCGGCGATGGATGAGATGCCATCAAGCCGCATCGCTTTGACCAGCCGGTCCTGCAAGGTGCCGTTGGCACGTTCGACCCGGCCCTTGGCTTGCGGTGAGTTGGCGCAGATGATCTCGATGTTGAGCGCATCGAGAGCCCGACCGAAATGCGTCATGCCATCGCCTCGCGCGGCGCTGGCGCGGGAGTTGCGGAAAACGCTGTGCTGATCGGAATAGAAGGCACCGGCTTGCCGTGCCGCTCGATATACTCACGCGTCGCCTCCATATAGGCGAAGGTGCTCTCGCTCTCGACCATCTTGAGGTGCATCAGTTCGCTCGTCGCGTCGTCGATATAAACGAGCAGGGTGCATTGCGGCCCGCGATCCTCGAACCACCAGTGCTTCGATCCGTCGATCTGGATCAGCTCGCCTCGGCAGTCCCGTCGGTAGCGCGGCTGATATGGGCGTGGGCGCCGGGCCACGCGATCACGCCAGATGCCAGCCTCGATCATCAGCTTGCGCAGCGTCTCGCGCGAAACGCGGATATCGTGCCGCTCGGCCAGATACTCAGCGGCCAGCGTCGGGCCGAAGTCGTAATAATGCTCCCGGACAAGCGCGACGATCCGGGTGCGGATCGCGTCGTCCATGCGCCGGTTACTGGGGCGACCACGGCGGCGCGAAATAAGCCCGGAGGAACCGTCGTCCATGAACCGGGTCAGCAGACGGTGCGCGTGTCGTCGTGTAATGCCCATGATCCGTGCAGCTTCCGTAACCGTCAATCGGCCGGAAGCCACCTGAACCAGCGTCTCAACCCGCGAAAGCTCTTCGGTACTCATCCGCAACACCGCCATGCATAACACCTCCAAACAGCTGGAGGGCACGGTAGCGCAGGTGAGACATCTCAAACTTGCGCGACTGTGACATTTGAACGTTGCTGCTACAAGATTTAAGTTCGATAACAGAGATTATGTTAATCGCAGCACCGCAACTGTCCATGTAATCTGTGTCCAGTGTGTAGGGGAAGGCCGTGCAGTTGCCGAGGTTCCCCAACAGTATCTGCCACCGTGTCCACTTCGAATCTGCCGTCGCTCTGGCAGGCTGCGCGCATTGAGATGCCAGACGGTAGCCGGTCGTGGACGGTACTCGATGACAGTGGTGATGTCATCGCAAGCCTCCGCAACTGGATCGTGCATCTCGAACAGAGCCGGGCATCACCGAACACGATCCGGGCTTATCTCAGGCACATCGTCGAGTTCGCCAATTTTCTGAATGCGAACAGCGCCAACCTGCGCGAGGTCACGGTGGCGCTATACGATGGGTTTCTGGCCTGGCGTCTCGCGAGGTGGAAGGAGGCTTTGCCAAGCCCGAAGCTTGTCCAGTTGCGAAAGGCGGAGCATTGGCGGCAACTTTACACTGTCGCACTTGCGCTCGCGTCGTCAAAGTCAGTCCCCGTGGAGTTGCCTCCGGCCGGCGACTGAAGCCTTGGATCAACGCGGAGCCCTCGTTCTGCCATCCTTCTTGCTTACCCCGCCAATCGTGATTATATTTTAATCATCGTGATAACGAGTGATAGATCATGGCTTCAGAAACGAAGGTGTTGACGGCGCATGTCCCCCTCGGACTTGCCGAAAAGGTTGAAGCTGTGGCCACGCGCTTGGAGCGATCGAGGGGATGGGTGATGAAGCAGGCCCTGGCCGCTTGGGTCGATCAGGAGGAAGAGCGGCACAAAATGACGCTGGAAGCCCTGGAGGATGTAGATGCCGGGCGAGTGATCGACCATCAGTCGATCCAGGCATGGGCTGATAGCCTTGGAACGGATACGCCGCTGCCCTCGCCGACCAAATGAAGATCCATTGGACCACCAAGGCTTCGTCGGATCTCGTACGCCTCCACGAACACCTCAAACCCGTGGCACCCGATGCTGCGGCTCGCATAGTTCAGCAGCTTGCGCACGCCCCTAATCGCCTGCTCGATTATCCCAGGCTTGGCGAGAAGCTGGAAGCCTATGAACCGCGCGAGGTCCGTCGGATCATCGTTGGCAATTATGAGATGCGCTATGAAATCGCGGGCGGGACGATCTTCGTTCTGCGGCTTTGGCATTGCCGCGAGCACCGGAGCTTTGGATCCGACAATTAGCGACAAGCCTCAGCCCGGAACGCCGGATAGCCGGAAAACTCGGAGGGTTACGATCAAGGGAGTTTGAAGTGAGCCGCCTGCGGCGTCTTACACTTCCAACTGATCTGCCCCCCGCTGAGTGGCCCAGAGACTATGATAGTCTGGACCACGAAAGGGACGATGAATGCCGAGCAAGAAGCACAAGCCGGAAGAAATTATCGGCAAGCTGCGTGAAGTTGAGATTGTTCTGGCGCAGGGAGCCTCGACAGCAGAGGCGTGCCGCCGGATCGCAGTCAGCGAGCAGACATACTATCGCTGTCGCAAGGAATATGGTGGCCTGAAGACCGACCAGGCGAGGCGGATGCGTCCGTGCGATTTCTGCGATGTTGGCGCCGGACTCAAAACTCGACGCTATGATCCGGGCCTTAGCCTCGGCCGACCAGCGGCGACGCGAAGGTCCCGCTGGAATGACATCCATACGCGAGGGCCGCTGGCCCTCCTGCCTTTCGAAACCTGTTTCGAATGTTCTTACATCATCATCCACTACGATACCCCTCGGATGAGGGGCAAAACATAGACAGATCAGCAGCTACGAAAATGTGGGGAGGTTTTGGCGCTTACCGAACGAGTGATCGTTGGCAGGAAATGGCTGTGTTCGTGCGCGTGGCCGAGAGGGGCAGTTAACAGTCTGTGCTTGGGACACGAATTTTCGGCGTTGATTGGCCAGTAGAGCCGACTTGAGAAATGGCTCAGCCGATCTAATCGAAACGAGGGGAGCCCGCAGGCTCCCCAAAGAAGTCATCCCCAGGCTTTCGCCATCAAGCGCTCTAGCCGCTCGGCAAACGCCCGCGAGTCAACCGGCGCCTCCCCTTCGGCTATTCGGGCTTCATCAAGCAGAAGGAACGCCAGATCCCGTCGCTCTTCCTCATCGCCACTCGCATGCCCCAGCTTCGCGATGAGCGCATGGCCGGCATTCACCTCCAGAATGGGCTTCGCTCGCTCCGGCGCACGGCCGGCAGCGGCCAGCATCCTGTCCAGTTGGAGATCCATGGCATTGTCCGCTGCAACGATGCAGACCGCGCTGCTAGTCAATCGGTCCGAAATGCGAACATCTGACACCTGATCTGCCAAAGCCTTCTTTGCAAAGGTAATAAAGCTATTGGCTTCCTCGCTGGGCGTTGCAGCGTTGCTGGTCCCGTCGGCCAGGGGGATGAGGCTCAGGTCAGCAGCACCCTGCGTGACAGACTTGAAGGGTTTGCCCTCATAATCGACGCCTATCGTCGTCCAGAAACTATCGACTTGATCGGGAAGGAGCAGAACCTCGATGCCACGCGCCTTGAAGCCTTCAATCTGTGGGGACTGAGCGAGCCGATCCAGATCGTGTCCGGTCGCATAGTAGATCGCTGTCTGATTTTCTTTCAGGGCACTCACATAGTCCTTGAGCGAACGCCATGCGCCATCGGACATCGTGCTCTTAAATCGCGCGAGGCCCAATAGCGCTTCGCGACGTTCGAAATCTTCGTAAAGACCCTCCTTCAACACCGATCCGAAATTTTCCCAGATCGCAGCATATCGCTCTGGCTCGCTGGTTGAAAGCTTGTCCAGCTCGGAGAGAATGCGATTGCTTATGCCCTTTTGAATGGCAGACAGAACCGGGCTGTCCTGGATCATCTCGCGCGACATGTTGAGGGGCAAGTCGGCGGAATCGACAAGGCCGCGTACGAAGCGTAGATAGCGCGGTAGAATCTCCGCTTCGTCGGTGATGAATACCCGGCGGACATAGAGCTTGATACGGCCCTTGCGATCCGGGTCAAACAGGTCGAAAGGCTTTGTTTCGGGGATGAAGATCAAAACAGAATATTCGTGCCGCCCTTCTGCTCGATAATGTAGCGTCAGCGCTGGTTTGTCGAATTGCCCTGCTACACCTCGATAGAAATCGGCATAATTTTCCTCACTGATGTCGGACTTCGCCTTGGTCCACAGCGCGACGCCGTCGGCAACCTGGTTCGGTTCATCCTCGCTGCCCGCTTCCTGAAGGAAGATAGGAACCGGGACATGACCCGATTGCGCTTTAATAATCCGCTCAACGGTGAAGCGCTCGGCATAGGTCCGGGCATCGTCGAGCAGGTGCAACGCGACGCGCGTGCCGCGCGCGGGCGCTGCGGCAGGATCGGCCGGCGCAATCGTGTAAGTACCCAGCCCATCGGAGGACCAGATCGCGGCATCATCCTCTCCGGCACGGCGAGAAGCAACCTCGACTTTACCGGCCACCATGAACGCAGAATAGAAGCCCACACCAAACTGGCCTATAAGCTGCTGCCCCTCGCCATTCTTATCCGCGGTAAGCTTGTCCATGAACGCCTTGGTGCCCGACCGCGCAATGGTGCCCAGTGTATCACCCATATCGGCGGCGGTCATGCCGATGCCGTTATCCTCGATCACAAGCGTGCCGGCTTCCTTGTCCAGCCTGATATTGATGCGAGATTGAGGATCTTCGCCCAACAGAGCCGGATTCGAGATCGCCTCATAACGCAGCTTTTCGCAAGCATCGGCAGCATTGGATATAAGTTCGCGCAGGAAAACGTCTCGGTCGGAATAGACCGAGTGGACCATCATGTGCAGAAGCTTGGAAACGTCTGCCTCGAAGGCCCGCGTTTCAGGGGCGGTAACGGTGTCAATTGTCATCGTCTCTCTGGCTCACATTTGTAATTTTGCGCGCGACAGATGGATCGAAACCTTGTGGTGTTCAAGAGGTGGAGTCGGCCATTCGAACACGATGACGGGCCGCGCTCATTTAACAAATCAATGCGTGGATTGACGATGGAGAAATGCCAGTTGGCACGTGATAACTAAGATCGGCCGGAAGGACGGCGTCAAAGCATCGATTCCGCGCAAGGGTGAGCAAATATCTATCATTCAAACTCGCTTGCGTCTGAAATCGCCGGCTGCGGAAGCTATCGCATCAAGCCCACGAGCGCAGCGAACATCGCTCCGCAAAGGATGCCTAGAGCCAGAACGCCATCAGCCTCGAAAAACGATGTAATAGTTTCTGGGCGGCGCAATGCTTATTTATCCAATGATCGGTTTGTATGAAACGAAGTTCTCGTAGATCGTTGCGCGGATCAGTGGCGGCTTTGAGGGGTCATCTGCGACGATGTCCACCTGTCGTCAAGCAACCTCCCCGGGTTGATACGACGGTCGCATACAGCTGTTCGGACGTGGTCAGGGCGGGAGAACAGAAATATCCCAATGAACGATCGGTCGTGAAAACGAAGGTGGGTTCGCTCGTCTCGAGTAGCCGCCTGATTACCCAGGCAATCACCAAGAGGGTATCTTACATCATGGAACAAGGTCGCGTGCTTTCATCTCTTCAATGACCTCGCGTTCATAATCGGAGAGATTTTCGGGGTCTGCATTGTTCCAGATCGCGATTAGGCTGGCATCGTCAAGGTCGCAGACATCCGGCATCAAGTCTCTCCTGGCGCAGCGATGCGGTCACCGGTCGCCACCTTCGTATCAAGAAATCGTCGACGCTGCTCAGGAGTTCCGGACCGAGGAAATCGGGAAACATTTTGTCATGATCGCGGAGTCGACAGTCGTGCCCTTAGTGAAGTTTGGCGAGGGTTACCCCGCTCAACACGCGCCAATGCAACGCGGAGTTTCGTGTGGCTTTTTGGAAGTAGGCCAAGACGGTGATTTGCCAATCCGTTAGCAACGAAAGTCACTCGAAACCTGTCTCTCAACAGAGACTTAAACACGTGAACCCAACCATCTCAATGGAACCTTGCACTAGCATTGCTTGCCTAGCGCCGCGTGGACCGCCGGCGTGATTGTATAGACTGCCTCGCGCTGTGCTCCACGATTGCAATGGTCGACGCGGTAGCCCTGGTAGTGACGACGCACAAGGCCCGCTCGCACCAAGTCCGATACGGCACGACTGACATTGGTCCGCCCGGAATGAAGCAGTCGCTCGCGCACCTCATCAGCGATCAGCCGCTCGGCTGCATCCTCATTGGGCGGTAGCAATCCTTTGCGGTTAAGGTCGCTGCGAACCTGATCGACGACAGCTCGGCGCCGGGCATCGCGCTGCGCCATGGGCAATAGGGCGTTGCTCAACCAGTCGCGCACCGGGATTGCGCGTCCCTTGTCCTCGACATATGGTCCCGCGCTGTTCGATCCGCCCGCTGCCCGTGCGATCAAGTTCAGAACCATGAACGTGTAACGTGGCCGGGCGGAAACGCAGGCAAGGCGTTCCAGAACTGCAGGAAGATCGAGATGTTCGTCATTTGTCGACGTCTTGCGTGCTGGCACGACGCGCAGCGTGGGGTTGTCCGCTGGAGGAGCCTCGCTCTCAGCGGCCGTATCCTCAGTGAAGAGATCCGGCTGAAACATGAAAGAATCCAAGCATAGTGCGAACGAAAAGTGAATCCCCTTTGTCGCTTCCCCATGCTTTAATCACCAGTGACACTTTATCCAGCGCCATAGGTAAAGTGTCAGCCATGACACCGCGAAATCATCGTAAGCGTACGGCATCCCGCGTGTTGCGGCATTCGGCTTTGGCGCTGATGGACCTCCGCTAAGGAGTCTCTTTCTGGACTCCAGAAGGAGGCCAAGTGAAGGATCGGGTGGAGATCATAGCGCGCACCGAACGACGCAGGAAGTTTTCGGATGCCGAGAAGGCGGCGATCCTTGCCGAGGCGGATGCGGACGGCGTATCGGTCCGTCAGGTCGCTGAGCGCCATGAGATTGCCGAGAGCCTGATCTATAACTGGCGGTCGGCGCGCCGCCAGGCAGCGGCCATCGCCAGTGAGGCGCTTGAGTTCATTCCCTACGGCGCGATCATAACGACGGAGCCCGCAGCTGCGCCAGCGGTGCCTGAGCCCCAGAAGGCGCCGCGACCTGTTTCGCCGCCGGTGCCGTCCGTGTCGGAGGAACTCATCCGCCCCCATCCCGGTGCCCGTCCGGGCGCAATAGACATAGACCTGCCTAGCGGCGTGCGCCTGTCGGTGGACAGCTATGTCAACGAGAAGGCGCTGGCCCGCGTGCTGCGTGCATTCCGGGATGTCTTGTGATCTCGCTGGCACCCGGAACGAAGGTCTACTTGGCAAGCAAGCCGGTCAGCATGCGGCTCGGCTTCGATGGACTGGCGGCATTGGTCCGGCCCCTGTTCGCGGTCGAGCCTTATGGTGGGCATGTCTTTCTTTTCCGCAGCAAGAGCGGCAACTACCTGAAGGCGCTGCATTGGGATGGCACCGGGCTTTGCCTGTTCGCCAAGCGTTTGGAACGCAGCCGTTTCGTCTGGCCGCCGCTCATCGAAGGCGGTGTCGTGCTGACCCCAGCGCAGTTTGCGCTGCTGATCGAAGCGATGGATTGGCGGCGCACAGTGGCCCCTGATCCGCCTCGCTTGCCGGTGCAGATTTGACGCGATAATCGGCGTATTTCCGGGCTTTCTGCTTGGGCAGAAGGCCGGATTCTGCTATCGGGAAGCGTGTCTCCCGACGATCTCGAACTCCCTACTGATCCCGCAGAACTGCGCGCTTTTGCCGAGGCGATGCGCGCGCGTCTGGCCGCTTCGGAGCAGGCGCTGGAAGCCGAACGGTCGGCGCATGACGAGACCCGTGAGAAGCTCGAGACGGCCCAGCATTCGATCAAGCTGACGGCGCTGCAGATCGAGAAGTTCAAGGTCCAACTGGCCCGCCTCCGGCGCATGAAGTTCGGTCAGTCATCGGAGCGCCTTGCTCTTCAGGCCGATCAGCTCGAACTGACGCTGGAGGACCTCGAGGCCGAGCATGCCCATGCTGAGTGTGTGATCGAAGGCCATGTGTCCGAAGATGCCCCGGCCAAGGCTGCCCCTCGCAAGCCTCGCCGTGCTCCGCTGCCCGACCATCTTCCTCGCGACGAGGTTATGCACGCAGCGCCGGATGCCCACGGCTGCTCCGCCTGTGGGGGCACGATGGGCAAGCTTGGCGAGGACGTGACCGAAGTGCTGGAATATGTCCCCGGCCGCTTCCGCGTCGTCCGCCATGTCCGACCCAAGCTGTCCTGCAACCGCTGCGATGCGATCAGCCAGGCACCCGCCCCGGCGCTTCCCGTGCCGCGCGGCCGTGCTGGTCCGGGCTTGCTTGCCCATGTCATCGTCTCCAAGTTCGCCGATCACCTGCCGCTGTATCGCTAGTCGCAGATCTACGCCCGCGAGGGCGTGGAGATCAGCCGCTCGACAATGGCGGACTGGCTGGGCCAGGCAAGCTGGTTGCTTCAACCGCTCGTCGATCGGATCGCCGATCACGTCATGGCCAGCGTAAAGCTCCACGCCGACGATACACCCGTTCCCGTGCTGGCGCCGGGGACCGGGAAGACGGCAACCGGGCGGTTATGGGTGTATCTGCGCGATAACCGACGATGGAGCCATCTGGACAAGCCGGCAGCGCTGTTCCGCTACAGCCCCGATCGCAAGGGTGAGCGACCGCGCGAGCACCTCAAGACCTTCGCGGGCTTCCTGCAAGCCGATGCCTATGCGGGCTTCGAGCGCCTCTATGCGAGTGACCGCCAGCCTGCGCCGATCACGCCGGTGGCCTGCTGGGCGCATGCCCGGCGCAAGCTGAACGATGTCTACAAGGCAGATCCGAACTCGGCCGCGCTGAAGGGCCTGCAGATGATCGGCGAGCTTTACGAGGTTGAGCGGCAGATCATGCGTGAGCCTGCCGATTTCCGCCGCAAGGCTCGGAAGCTCTCGAAGCTCAAAGCGCTGGATTTCTTCGCCTGGGCTGACGATGTACTGTCTAGGGCCTCGGCCCGGTCACCGCTGGCGGAGGCCCTGCGCTACGCCGTGAAGCTGAAGCCGCAACTGCTCGCCTACACCCAGGACGGCAGGCTAGAGATCGACAACAATCCGGCGGAGAATGCCCTGCGGGGCATCTGCCTCGGCCGCAAAAATTGGCTTTTTGCAGGTGCCGACTGTGGTGGGGAGCGTGCTGCTGCCATGTATTCACTGCTGGAAACGGCCAAGCTCAATGCCGTCAATCCGCAGGAATGGCTAGCCGAGGTACTCGAGCGCATTGATCTGCCCCCACCGAGTGGCCCGATTGGTTTGTTAGTGGATTAAGCCCATCGCCGCCATATCCGGACGGAGGTGGAGCGAAGCGGAACCGGAGGCCGGATATGGCGGTGTCGCCGTTTCCGGTGCCGGCGGTCGGTAGCCCAGGCTGCTGTGAGGGCGAACGGCACCGCTGCCATCTTATTCGATAGCGGTTGGTAGGATTAGGATTCTCAATTGGCTCAATGCTGCTGAGTATGACGCGGCCATGGCCAAAGAGATCAAGCCGCCCACTTTGTAGCCCAGCACCGGTTAGCAGGTCATTGATCTGCGCCTCCGTGATCTGCTTGTTGGCCAAAACCGTGCCAGTACCCATGCGCGCGGCATTGTCCGCGACATGAAGCGCCAATTGACTGATGCGCATCTTGGTCGTCACGAAGTTGGTCAGTTCGGCTCCCGACAGCGCTATCGTCGACATCAACGGCAGAGCCAGACCGAATTCCACGGCTGCCACTGCCCGACTATTTTCTAGCAGCTTGATGACCATCGACAGTAGCTTCATGGGCAGTGCCCGACTGTTGGCGAGCCATAGCTGCCCTGCTCACCAAATGGCTGATTTCCCAGGACCGTCCGCGCTTCGACGGTTGCCATCTCGGACATGCCTATGAGCCGCGCCATGGGGAACAGGCGTGGATACGTGACTTGGACAGTATATACGACATTGTCCTTGGCGCCGCCTTGTCCATTGTCACCGCCATCGCGGTCCCATATCGTATTGTGATTATTGTCCTGAAACGGTTCATCATCATCGCAGCGACCATTGTTGTTGATGTCCTGGAAGGGCTCTGCAGTGGCTTGGGCCGCTTTGTGAAATCTCGGAAATATCGCCGCGAGAAAGTAACCGATGAGTTCGCGGCCAAATGCTCGACGCGTTCGCGTACCGTTGCATCAAGTTGAGACTGCCGTGCTTCCGACTTGCCACTTTCCAGCGTCGCGTCTCTAGCACTTTTCTGCACTGCGCCTTGCAGAACAGACTGCATGTAGAGGCTGTGTCCGAGGTCCAAAAAGCCTAGGAGCGTGGTAACAAAGACCGTCGATACCAAGCCAAACTCGACAATTGTGGCGCCGGATTGATCCGCCAGGATCCTGCATCTTGAAGCTTGTTGCCGACTCATTTTGTCAGTCGCAGCTGTGAGATTTCATCGGCGATCTGCTGAAAATTTGAGATCAGCGTGGCACTATTGGCTGCCACATAATAGCGATTGGGCGAGGCACAGGACTGCAGCAGCGCCTGGGCGTTCGTGCTGACGCCATTACCAAATGAGACCACCCACAAGGTGATGTTCTTGGACTTGATTGCGGAACACAGAGCCTTCGTGCGCTCATTCACGACAGCTGTCAGGAGAGATGCGCCTGGCCCAGCATTGCTGCGGGTCTGGCGCCTGTCCCACCAAGCAATGCCATGAGCCGTATAGCCTTGGTTGCTCGTGACCGTGTCGCCGTCGGTCATGAAAACCAGATGCCGTTCGATTTCGCCCCCCGTGGGCGTGAAGGCATTCTCCGGTCCGAAGATTCCTGTGGGCGACATAAGTCGCGCGCCCCACAGCAAACCTATGTCATGATAGGTGTTGCCGTTGGGGTAGAGGGTATTGACATAAGACTCAAAGCTGCTCGCCGATGGATAGCTCTTGAGTTTGGAGGCAGCTGTCGGGCACGCATATGTATAGTTGCGACTGAGATCTGAGCTGGTCTTGACCTTCGAAATGGTCCAGTTGCCATTGCTGTCGTAGCGCCCCCAGACCAGATCGGGCAGAAGTGGTCTCCATTTTGTGGCATCGGATCCATCAGGTATCATGTCGATGTTCATGTCGTACGCATTCGATGGGATTGGTGCGAATTCCCCTGCCGGGCTATCGTCGGTGTTCTGATAGGTCTGGCGCTCTTCGACGCAGCCATCCCAGGCCACGGTGGCTGCCTGCCCATAGGGGCCAACCGGAGCAACAATGCTGGCCTTCCAACCGTCCGCTCCAGCCTTCAGCCCCGAAACATCGAAGCTGAGTTGATCATATTCATATTCCTTGAAGCCGGTCGTATCGGTCCGCTGATAGTTCCGCTTCAAATAGCCGCTGATATAACGCCGTTGTATCTGGCATTTTCCGCCCACCATCACACCCTGATAATTGTAGTAGCGACCATCCTGGTTGGTTGACCAACTCACCACTCGGTTGGCGCCGCTACCAGTCGAACTCTGGGTGTTGATTTCCACTGAGAAGTGACCCGGGTTTTCCATCGAGAAGTGACCCGTCTGCGGATTATGTTTCGGGTGTCACGGGTGGGTCAACCCGTGGTTTTCTCCTTTGGGTTCTGGCCTGCTTGGCAGAGCTGTTTTTGAAGCGGAAGCTATCGTTGCCGGTCTCCAGGATGTGGCAGTGATGGGTAAGCCGATCGAGGAGCGCCGTGGTCATTTTGGCGTCGCCGAACACGGTGGCCCATTCGCTGAAGCTCAGGTTTGTGGTGATGATGACGCTGGTGCGCTCGTAGAGTTTGCTCAGCAGGTGGAAGAGCAGCGCGCCACCTGAAGCACTGAACGGCAGATATCCAAGCTCATCCAGGATAACGAGATCGGAGTGCAGGAGGCGATTGGCGATCTGACCGGCCTTGCCCTGTGCTTTTTCCTGCTCGAGCGCATTGACCAGTTCGACCGTCGAGAAGAAGCGGACGCGCTTTCGATGATGTTCGATGGCCTGGATGCCCAGCGCCGTTGCCACATGGCTCTTGCCGGTGCCAGGACCGCCGACCAGCACGATATTGTCGGCGATGTCGATGAAGTCGCAGCGATGCAACTGACGCACCAGAGCTTCATTGACCTCGCTACTGGTAAAGTCGAAGCCGGCCAGATCGCGATAGACAGGGAAGCGCGCGATCTTGAGCTGATAGGCCACAGACCGAACCTCCCGTTCTGCTGTCTCGGCTTTGAGCAACTGGGAGAGGATCGGGATGGCGGCTTCGAAGGCTGGAGATCCCTGTTCCATGAGATCGGTGACGGCCTGCGCCATGCCATGCATCTTGAGGCTGCGGAGCATGACGACGATGGCGCCGCTGGCAGGGTCATGACGCA